>VGXO01000136.1 GCA_016873275.1 Phycisphaerae bacterium | reverse complement strand
CAGGCTTCACCGCAGGGTTCACCCGCGAGGGGAGAGTCGATGCCTCCGAGCGATCCCGCCCAAGTACCAGTCGCCCCCGCCGCCACGGTGCCCCCCTCAACCCCCCTCAACCCCCCTCAACCCCCCCTCCTCGACTCCGAGAACGGGTCTGTTTCATCGATTTCTGAAACGACGGTCGCCAACGACGCCGATCTCCACTACGGTCCTTAGGTCATGTCCACGCCCTCCGAGCCGACGCCCCCAAGCCCCGACGTGATGGCGGCGCAAGACCGCTTCATCGCGCTGTGGGGCGACATGGGCGCGCACTGGGGCGTGCCCCGGACGATGGCGGAGATCCACGCCCTGCTCTTCATCGCGGGCGAGGCGATGAACGCCGACCAGATCATGGCGCGGCTCCACATCAGCCGCGGCAACGCGTCGATGACGCTCCGCACGCTCGTCGAGTGGGGCATGGTCACGCGGTCGCACCAGCGGAGCGACCGCAAGGACTACTTCCACGCCGAGCAGGACGTGTGGAAGCTCCTCGCGACGGTGCTGCGTGCCCGCAAGCGCCGCGAGCTCGATCCCCTGCTCACCTCGCTCCGAGGATGCCTGCTCGACGACGCGCGGCGCGGCGACGACGCCGCAGAGCACGACCGGCGAATCGGCGACCTGATCACGCTCATCGAGACGCTCGACCGCCTCTCCGAGCACCTCTTGGGCTCCAACGCCGGCGGCGACAAGCTCGCCGACCTCGCCCATGACCTCTCGGAGGATGGGCGATGAGCCTGCTTCGACCCGACCTCGCGACCCGCGGCGGACGACCTCGCCAGTCGCCGGCGTCCCCGCGGCGTGCCGCATCGACGAAGGTCCGCCTCGAGCTCGCCTGGCGCTGGTCGACTCGGGCTGCATCTCGCGTCCTTGACGTGCTCGAGGCAGCGCCCCACGGCGACGTCCTGATCAGGGCGATCGTCGAGGTCGAGGGCGCCGCCGGCGGAGATTCTGCCGCAGGCGAGCCGCTTCCTCTCGTCGGCACGCTCACGGTCCTGGTCACGCGACCCGATGGTCGCGAGATCCTGCCCGCCCGCTCGATCGCGGTGCGAGGGTGCTCGTGCTCGACGTCGATCGCCCGTCATCTCGACCTCGCCGACGATCACGGTCGCTGCCTGCACGCCACGAGCCTGCACGAGCGACCGGAGCGGTTCGTCGCGTCGACGCGGATCCTCGACGACCTCGGAGTCATCGGCGGCGGCGCCACGCCCGTCGAGCTGCGGGCGTGGACGATCGAGTGAGACGCCGAGACGGCGATCACTGAGCCAGGCGGACCAGCTCTCCCGCGCAAAGCGACGCGACGAGTCGGCTCTCGGGAGAGTGCCCGAAGACTCGGCGCCTCGCCCGCGAGGAGCGTCGGGCATCTCGCCCGCGTCGAGTCCACCTCGCCCCCCGGTGCGGGCGGGACGCCCGCGGTCCACCTCGCCACGGCTGCAGCCGTGGGGAGGAGTCTCCCAAGAGCGCGCTCGCCTCTCCCGCGA
>VGXO01000135.1 GCA_016873275.1 Phycisphaerae bacterium | reverse complement strand
CGCGCGACGACGGGACGGCTCTCGCTCCTGCACGACGACCGCCGGATCGACCTCGATCCGGGCTCGCCGAGCGACTCGATGACGATCACGCTCGAGCCCGGGGTGAACGCCTTCTCGGTGCCGCTGCCGCTTGACGCAGGCGGGGCGCATCGCTTCCGCGCGGTCTTCGAGCCGACGGACGCGTCGGCGGACGCGGTCGAGGAGAACAACGTGGCGACGGGCGTCACGTTCGTCTCGGGAGAAGGACGGGTGCTCGTCCTCGACGCGGGCGGCGAGGAGGGGGAGGCGCTCGCGGCGGTGCTGCGTGAGCGGGGGCTCGACGCGGAGCGTCGCGGGGCGGAGTCGCTCGCGGGCTCGGCGGCGGCGACGATCTCGGGGTTCGACGCGGTGGTGCTCGCGAACCTTCCGAGGTGGTCGATCGACCTCGAGACGGACCGGTTCCTGAAGGCGTACGTGCACGACCTCGGGGGCGGTCTGCTGATGGTGGGCGGCGACCGCTCGTTCGGGGCGGGCGGCTGGATCGACTCGGAGACCGCGAAGGCGATCCCGGTCGGCTTGGACCCGCCGGCGATCAAGCAGGTGATCCGCGCGTGCGTCGCGCTCGTGATCGACCGGTCCGGCTCGATGTCGCAGGCGATCGCGGGCACCGGTCGATCGCGTCAGGAGATCGCGAACGCCGCCGCGACCGCCGGCATCCGCTCGATGCACGACCTCGACGAGCTCAGCGTCATTGCCTACGACTCCTCGCCGGAGCGGCTCGTGCCCCGTCGACGGGTCGGCGAGGGAGAGGACGAGCTGTCGCTCGTCTCCTCGATCGGGTCGGGGGGCGGCACCGACCAGTTCTCGGCGATGGCGCTTGCACTCGAGGAGCTCCGCGGCTCCACCGCGATCAGCCGCCACATGATCGTCCTCACGGATGGTCAGACCACGGGCGATCCGGAGCAGGGCGTGCGGATCGCGGAGTCAGCGCACGCCGCGGGGATCACCGTGACGACGATCGCGATCGGCGACGATGCCAACGTCGCGCTCCTCGAGGAGATCGCCGCGGTCGGCGGCGGGAGGTTCCATGCGATCGGCGACGCGGTCAGCGCCCGCGAGCTGCCGGAGATCTTCATCCGCGAGGCCTCGATAGGCGGCCGCTCCCTCATCGTGGAGGGCGAGCCGTTCGTGCCGTCGATCGTGCCCGACTCGGCGGGGCCGCTGCGGTCGGTGCGTTCGGTGCCGCCGCTTCGTGGCTACGTGCTGACGGTGCCGCGGGAGGACCTCGCGCGGGTGAGCCTGGTGCGGTCGACGGAGTCGGGGGGCGATCCGATCTACGCGTGGTGGAACCACGGCACCGGTCGGGCGGTGGCGTTCACGAGCGACTTCAGCGGTCGCTGGGGTCGGGAGTGGCTGGGCTGGTCGGGCGCGGCGACGTTCTGGGAGGAGACGCTGCGCTGGCTGCTGCGTCCGTCGTCTCCGGATGACCTCGTGCTGCGGACGCGGATCGAGGGGGACGAGGCGGTGGTGGAGGTGGAGTCGCTCGACTCGG
>VGXO01000134.1 GCA_016873275.1 Phycisphaerae bacterium | reverse complement strand
CGCGGGAAGGGCTCACGGACGCGGTGTTCGCGAAGGCGTGAGACCTCGCATGCCGCGATCGACGACGATCGCGGCTCGATCCGGCACGCTCCTGCCACGCGCGCGACGCGGGGAGTCGGACGTGGAGCGGTGCGGCACGTACGGCGTGAGGTTCGTCCGAAGCAGGACGACGCGGAAGGGGAGCGTCACTCCGCGTGGCTGGAGTCGGCCGAGTCCAGCGTCGCGTACACGTTGATGATGCCGCCGATGGCCATCAGGTCCGCGGAGCGGGAGAAGACGTCCGCGAGCGTCTGGCCAGCCGAGGTCGCGAGCGATCCGAATCGCCCGAGGCGTCGCGCGATCGATCGACGGGGAATCCGCGTGACGTGATCGATGCGTCCTGACGAGAGACCACCGCGCTCCAGCAGGCATACGAGCGCGCGTGGCGTGAAGTAGTTGAGGTGGGCGGGCGGGATGATCATGAAGTCACGGATCCCGAGGACCCGCTGGAAGATCCCGCCGAAGTTCGGGACCGCCACGCACAGCCAGCCGCCCGGCCGGAGGATCGAACGTGCCTTCCGGATCCAGTGCAGAGGATCGATGGTGTGCTCGAGCACCTGGCTCATGATGATCGCGTCGAAGGTGCTGCTCGGCTGGAAGTCCTCGAACGAGGTGCGGATCGGCTCGATCGAGGCGATCGAGCGAGCCACCTCGGCCTCGTGGTCGGAGAGCTCGATCGCGGTCACGCGGAATCCCCGGTCTCGTGCCGCCCTCGAGAAGAACCCGTAGCCGCAGCCGACGTCGAGGAGCGTCGGGCGTCCGACGACGCCCTCGGGCGTGCGCCCGCAGAGCGTCCGCAGTCGCCCTGCGATCCGCGCGGCATCGAGCGAACTGCCGGGTGATCCCGCCTCCGCGTCGAGGATCGCCTCGGCGGTGTGGGTGGTCGTCTCCTTGTCGCCATGACCTCCCTGCTCGAGGTAGAAGCGATGGATGGTCTGCCAGTCCGGTCGGGGGAAGACGAATCCGAATCCGCATCGCTGGCACCGGTCGATCCGCCAGTCGGATCCATGGCATCGCTTGCGCCCCCAGCGCGTGCAGGCCCCGTCGCAGCACAGGCACGTGATCATGTCGGGTGATGCACTCCGGTCGGACTCGACTGATTGAACGATGGATCCCCGGCAGAAACGCCACCGCCCTTGAGGCGGCGCGTTCCATTGGAGTCATTGTGACCAGCCGAACAACCGGACGCCATCTCCGGAGGCACCTGGTCGCCTCGGGGCGCACTCCTGCCCGTCACGGGACGAGTCGAGACACTGGCGGTTCATCGCAGGGAGCGGACCGGGGGCATCCCGACACCGTCGAGGCAGCTATCGCCTCCGATCGGGAGACCCTGCGAGAACCGCGCCGGTGCCTCGTCAGGTCGGAGGCGACCGCGAACGTCACCGGCGACCGCCACCAGCGACCGCGAATCGCCGATCCTCACGCGATCTCGCGGGCGTGCCGCCGGTAGATCCACTCGGCGACGGTGCGGGCGATCGCGCGATCGGCGGGCATCGCCCCGAAGCCGCGCGGCGGGGGCGCGG
>VGXO01000133.1 GCA_016873275.1 Phycisphaerae bacterium | reverse complement strand
TGCCGGACTCGGTGCCGGACCCGGTGCCGGACTCGGTGCCGGACTCGGTGCCGGACTCGGTGCCGGACCCGGTGCCGGACTCGGTGCCGGACTCGGTGCCGGACTCGGTGCCGGACCCGGTATTGGGCTCGGTCCCCTGCTTGAGGGAGCGACCATCTCCACCGTGACGGTCGAGCGGCGCCCCCTCCGGCGCCGCTCGACCGTCCTCCGGATGCGGAACGTCCTGCACCTGCCGCGAGTCAGACTCCTGCGGCATCTCCCGCACCCGCGAGATCTCCTCCACGCACGTGTCCGGCGCCCGCGGCACGACCTCAAAGCGGGTGATCGCCGCGGAGATCGCCCTGCGCTCCCACGGCGGTCGCATCAGGAGCACCAAGGTCGGCGATCCCTCCGCCGCGACCTGCTTCGCCGCGAGGTGCAGGCGCCGCGAGGTCGCCATCGACAGACCGCCTCCATCCGCGACGACCGCCATCACGCCCGGGGAGCGGATCGACCGCTCGATCGCCCACGCCTGCGCGGTCGCGCGTGCCGAGCCGCCGGGCAGATCCACCAGCCACGACGCCGCGAGCAGCCGCTCGTCCCAGGACCTCGAGCTCGCCCGGCGGAGCCCCGCGACGAGCGACCGCGGATGCGGGAAGACCCGCGGACCGATCCACAGCACCCGCCGCGCGGTGCCGCGCGGCATCGCGTCGATCCAGCGCCAGAGGAGATGGATCGCCGCGGCGATCGGCGGCAGCCACGCGTCGCCCCGCGGTCGCTCCTCCGAGGGATCGAGCAGGAACCACTCATGCACTCCCGCAAGCGGCAGACCGCCGCCGAGGCGAGCCTCGACCGACGCCCATCCCGTGGCGAGCCGCGCTCCCAACCCGTCGCGCCAGCGGGCACGCTCGATCGGCGCGTCCGCTGGCGCTGCGACGAGCGACCTCGGATCGGGTCGCTCGCGACGCGCGACGCCCCGCGACCTCGCCGAGTCGCCAGGTGCAGCGACAGCATGATCCGACCTCTCCTCGAGCACGATCGTGCGCTCGACGGATGGGTCGCTCGCGAGTGACGCTGACTGGGATGAACGACGCTGGGATGAACGACGCTGGGATGAACTGCGCCAAGATGAATCGCCCCGGGACGAATTGCACCGAGATGAATCGAGCTGGGACGGATCACGCTGGGACGGATCACGCTGGGATGGATCACGCTGGGATGGATCACGCTGGGACGGATCACGCTGGGACGGATCACGCTGGGACGGATCACGCTGGGATGGATCAACGAGAAGCGAATCAGCGAGCGATGGCTCAGGGCGGGACAGATCAGGGAGGAACGGATCGAGAGGTGATGGATCAAGAGGTGGCGGATCAAGAGACGGCGCATCAAGAGCCGGCGGATCGACCTCCTCCGCGCCCTCGAGCGCACGCTGCGATGCCTCCTCCTTGCGAAGCCGTGCCTCGAGGCGATCGAGCGAGCAGCCCGCCTCGACCGCCGCGATCGCCTGCCCGAGCGACGCCACCAGCGCCCGTCGGGTCGCCGGATCCATGGTCCGATCGCGGTTCTGATGAAGGCTCCGGTCGAGGTTCCGATCAGGCTCGTGATCGCGCTCGTGATCGCGCTCGTGATCGCGCTCGTGATCGCGCTCGTGATCGCGCTCGTGATCGCGCTCGTAATCGACCTCCTGATCTCGATCCCCCTCGAGGTCCTGTTCGGGAGCCGGAGCCGGATCATGAGCCGGATCAGGGTCCTGACCGAGCCCCT
>VGXO01000132.1 GCA_016873275.1 Phycisphaerae bacterium | reverse complement strand
GTCGGACCTCCCCTCCGTCTCGCTGGCTTCGCCAGCGAGCCACCTCCCCGACCTCGCGGCGCTCGGTCGAGGAGGAGTTCCGGAGCACGCATTCCCGACCTCGCGGCGCTCGGTCGAGGAGGAGTTCAAGAGTTCCGGAACGCGCGATCTCGACGTGGAGCGATCCGGAACTCCTCCCCACGGCTCCGCCGTGGGGAGGTGTCGCCTCGCGCAGCGAGGCGACGGAGGGGACCAACTCCAACGGATTGCGTGCGAGAGCGCTCCGCGACGCGGGCAACCCGTCGGTCGGACCTCCCCTCCGTCTCGCTGGCTTCGCCAGCGAGCCACCTCCCCGACCTCGCGGCGCTCGGTCGAGGAGGAATGCCCCAAAGGCGAGCGTCCGCTGAGCCCGCTCGGCGCGGAGCGCCATGAGCGGTAGAACTCCGCGGACCGCGTCGGGAGGTCCTCCGCCTCCGCGCGAGCCGCGGAGTCCTGCATGCGTCCCCCTCTCGCGCCCGACCTGAACTCGCCCCGACGCGCCGATCCCTCCGCCGCGCATCGCCCGTGGAGCCGCGAGCCATGGGCGCACGCGCCGAAGCGGGTCGGCGACGGCAGCGACCAGATCGCCGACCTTTCGGATCCTGCGAAGCGACCGGCGGCGCCTCGTCCTGCCGCCGACGGTGCCAGCGACCGCGACGAGCCGGCTCGACCGCTCGTCCTCTCGACCTGGCGTCATGGACTTCCCGCGAACGCGGCGGCGATCGCGGCGCTCCGCGCGGGCGGGAGCGCCCTCGACGCGGCGGAGGCGGGCGTGATGGTCACCGAGCGAGATCCGGAGAACCTCTCGGTCGGGCTCGCCGGGCTCCCCGATCGCGACGGAATCGTCACCCTCGACGCGGCGATCATGGACCACCAAGGTCGCGCGGGCGCCGTCTGCTTCGTGCAGGGCGTGCGGCACCCGATCTCGCTCGCGAGGCGGGTGATGGAGAGGACCCCGCACGTCCTCCTCGCCGGCGCCGGCGCCGAGCAGTTCGCCCGCGAGCAGGGCTTCGAGATCCTCGCGAACGAGCTCAGTCCGACCGCCCGCGCCCGCTACGAGGCGTGGCTCGTCGAGAGCCGCTACGCACCGGTCGTGAACGTCGAGAACCAGACGAGCCGCCCGATGCCCGCCGCGAGGCGAGGCGGACCGGAGGACCACGACACGATCGGCATGGTCGTCCTCGACGGCGAAGGTCGTCTCGCCGCGAGCTGCACGACGAGCGGGCTCGGATTCAAGATGCATGGACGGGTCGGCGACTCCCCGATCGTGGGCGCCGGGCTGTACGTCGACGGCGAGGTCGGCGCCGCGACCTGCACGGGTCTCGGCGAGACGGTCCTCAAGACCCTCGCGAGCTTCCTCGCCGTCGAGCGCATGCGGTCGGGCGACTCCCCGCAGCAGGCGTGCCAATCGGCGATCGCGCGGATCGTCGCCCGCAACCCGAATCCAGAGACCTATCAGGTGGGGATCCTCGCGATCGACCGCCAAGGTCGAAGCGGCGCCTTCGCGGTGCAGCAGGGATTCGACTACGCGTGGTCCACGCTCGACCGCGCCGAGCATCGGGACGCGGCATGGGCGATCGGGTGAGGTGGGTGGATGGGGGGCAGACGAGGGGCGGACGAGGGGCGGACGGGGGGCGGACGAGGGGCGGACGAGGGGCGGACGCATGTGGCTCGCGTTGCTCGGCGGGCCGTCGCGGAGTGGACCTGGTGGACCCGGTGGACCTGGTGGACCCGGTGGACATGAGGGCGGTGCAGGCAGGTGCTGCGGAGGCGAGGAACGACGG
>VGXO01000131.1 GCA_016873275.1 Phycisphaerae bacterium | reverse complement strand
CGTCGGCGTGTGGGTCCCAAGCGGCGAGTACGCGGCAGCGATCGGCGGCGAGTTCACCGGCACCACGGTCGGTCGGGGAATCGACGCGGCGTGGGGGTTCCAGCTGTCGAACGCCATCGTCTCGGGGAATGCTGGCGGGGGCCTCTCGGCGGGCGGCGACTTCCTCTACTACCGCACCAACATCGCGAACTGCACGTTCGCGAACAACGGCGTTGCCGCGGTGCAGGTAACCGACGGGGGTGGGTTCGAGGGTCCGTCGATCGCCGGATCGACCTTCTCGGGGAACCCGACCGGCGTCCGGGTTTCGGCGACTGGCACTACTTCAGGAGCCGCGACGATCACGGACTGCTCGTTCGTCGGCGGCACGGCGATCTCGGTCTCGATGCTTGGAGTTGCCTCTCCCGAAGCGCTCGCGGTCACCGACTGCACGATCGAGGGCGGAGTCGCCTTCGCGGTCGCGGCCCGGGGCGGCATCCGGATCGGCGGCAGCGGGGTGGGGAACATCGTTCGCGACGCGGGCTCGATCGGCACCATCGACTGCATGGGGATCTACAAGCTCACCGTCGTTGGCAACGCCTTCGAGGGGAACCAGTCGGGACTGACCCTCGACTGGGGTCTCGGGGGCGCGATCGATCCCGGGGCGTGGACCTTCACCGGGTCCTCGGTCTCCGGCAACCTCTTCTGCGGGAACGGCGAGCCGCAGCTCTCTGGCACCTACATCGCTGGCTCGAACACCTTCCTTCCCTGCTGCGGCACCGCCGCGCAGGACGGGGATGGCGACGGGGTGATCAACTGCCTCGACAACTGCCCGAGCATCGCGAACTCCTCGCAGTCCGACTGCGACGGCGACGGGATCGGCGACGCGTGCGACGCGGACGCGTGCCCGGCGACTCCCGACGTCAACTTGGACGGCATCGTGAACGGCACCGACTTGTCCCTGCTTCTCCTCCAGTGGGGTGGTCCGGGCAGCGCCGACCTGAACGCGGACGGCGTCGTGAACGGCGCCGATCTCGGGTTGCTGCTCGTCGAGTGGGGTGAGGTCTATCCCGCGACGATCCAGTGGGTCTCGCCGGGATATGGACCGGCGAACGGCGGCACCGACATCGTGATCACCGGCACGCGGCTCGCCGGGACGACCGCGGTGCTCGTGGGCGGCACGCCGGCGACGAACCTGCTCGTGCTCTCGCCGACGATGGTCTCGGCGAGGACGCCGGCGGGCACGATCGGCTCGCGCGACGTGTCGGTGGTCACGCCGGCTGGAAGCACGACGCTCGCGGGCGGGTTCACCTACGAGTTGATCCCGACGCCGTGGGCGACGGTGCTCGAGGTGGCGCCGGATCCGGCGGTCGTCACCAATGCGAGCCTGAGGAACGCGATCGCAGCGACCGGTCTCCCATGGCGGGTCCGCGACAACGCGAGCCAGATCGAGATGCTGCTGGTCCCGCCGGGCACATTCATGATGGGGTGCTCGCCGTCGCTGCAGTATGGGTGCAACTTCGACGAGAACCCCGTCCATCAGGTGACGCTGACGCAGGCGTACTACCTCGGTCGCTACGAAGTGACGCAGGCGCAGTGGACGGCGGTGATGGGGAGCAACCCGAGTTGGTTCCAGAGTGCCAGTGCGCAGGTCCCTGCCGCCCAAGTCCCGCTGCGTCCGGTGGAGCGGGTCTCGTGGAACATGATCCAGGGGTTCGAGACGGCGACGGGTCTTCGGCTGCCGACCGAGGCGGAGTGGGAGTACGCCTGCCGCGCAGGCACCACCACCGCCTTCAACAACGGGAGCAACGACGACGCGACGCTCGGCACGCTCGCGTGGT
>VGXO01000130.1 GCA_016873275.1 Phycisphaerae bacterium | reverse complement strand
ATCCGCGGGCGCACCTCGCCGTCTACTCGGAGATCGACGTCGCGCTCGACACGTTTCCCTACCACGGGACGACCACCACCTGCGAGGCGCTCTCGATGGGCGTGCCGGTGGTGAGCTGCGTCGGAGAGGGTCATCGGTCGCGGGTCGCGAGCAGCATCCTCCGCTCGATCGAGGACCTCGACCTGACCTGCCCGGGCGCTGATCGCTTCGCCGATCTCGCGGTCTCGCTCGCGTCGACGTGCGCCCATGATCCAGGCAGGTTCCTCCCGCCGCGAGCCCCTCGCGCATTCGCCGAGGACGTCCTCGAGACGCTTCGCGACTCCCCGCTCGATCGGGGTGCACGGAGCGAGGCAGGCTGAGGCGGGCGGCGCTCCTCGGGGTCTACACTCCGCGTTCCCATCCGGAGCACCAGCACATGGCGTCATCGACCGATCCACGGATCCAGCAGGCGTGGCAGAGCGCGGAGAAGGGGGACCTCGACGCCGCCGAGCGGCTCTTCGAGGCCGCGAACGGCGGACCGGACGCCGCCGAGGCGACGTTCGGTCGGGGATCCATCGCGGCGAGGCGCGGCGACGTCGCCCGCGCGATCGATCTTCTCGCCCAGGCATGCCGGCTCGACTCCTCGGTCGCGTTGCATCACTATCAGCTCGGCGTCGCGCTCGTCTCGGCGGGTCGCGCGGACTCCGCCGCCGCCTCGTTCCGAGAGTGCGTCCGCATCGATCCCGCCTTCGGCGAGTCATGGTTCAACCTAGGGCACGCCGAGCGGTCGAGAGGCCGGTTCGATGACGCCCTCGAGTCCTTCCGCCGCGCCGCGGACTGCCCGCGGACCACCGATGCCGCCCAGCTGGCGGTCTCTCAGACGCTCCGGAGCGCCGGACGCATCGACGACGCCATCGCGTCGATCCGCGAGTCCCTCGCCCGCCGCGATGAGTGGTGCGACGCCTGGGCCGAACTCGGTCTGTGCCTCGCGACGAAGAATGATCTCAGGACCGCCGCCACATGCTGGGAGAGGGCGCTCGAGATCGAGCCGCGTCACGCGGACTCCCGATTCCACCTCGGCGTCGTCTTCGGCATGCTCGGCGAGCTCGAGCGGGCCGAGTCGTGCTATCGAGCCCTGCTGCGGGAGGCACCGCAACACGGTCGGGCGAGGGTGAACCTCGCGGGCGTCCTCATGCAGCGCGGACAACTCGACGACGCCGAGCGCGAGCTGCTCTCTGCGGCGGCGAGTCCCGGTCCCGAGTCGGCGGTGGCGCTGCTCGCCATGGCGGACCTCCGCATGCGGCAGGAACGTCTTGCGGAGGCGGAGCGCGCCTACCGGCAGGTCGTCCAGATGCTTCCCCGCGAGCTCCGTCCGAGGATCGGTCTCGTCGGTTCGCTCCTCGCGCTGGGTCGCGGCGGGGAAGCGCTTCGCGAGGTTGACTCGGCGGAGTCGATCATGCCCGGTCGACCGGAGTGCGCAGAAGCCCGCGCCGAGGCGCTCGTGCTGCTCTCGAGGCTCGACGAGGCGATGCAGGTGATCGACCGGGTGCTCGCCGGCCACGGTCCCTCCGCCCTGCGGCACGGTCTGAGGGGTCGCGTCCTCGAGGCGATGGGACGCCTCGCCGAGGCCCGCGCCGCGTTCGAGGCCTCGCTCGCCATCGACTCCGGCTTCGCGCCGTCGGCCGATGGGCTCGACCGGCTCGGGCGGGCCTGAGGCGCCCGACTCACGCGCCCGGCGGCACCGCGAGCACCGAGCAGGGACACTCGCGGACCACGCGCTCCGCGGTGCTGCCGAGGAAGAGGTCGCGCAGGTTGGTGCGACCCCGCGTGCCGAGCACCACGAGGTCCGCGGCGGAG
>VGXO01000129.1 GCA_016873275.1 Phycisphaerae bacterium | reverse complement strand
CGTCGGGTTGACGCCCACCACGTTCGTCGCCGCGACGCCGCCGATGGTCACCGACTGCACGCCGCCGAGCTGCTGACCGGTGATCGTGATCGCCGTCCCGCCCGCGGGCGGTCCCACGCCCGGCGTCACCGAGGTGATCACCGCGGGACAGGTCTCGCCCCAGTTGCCGAGGACGTAGGCGAGGTCGATGCCGTTGACCTTGCCGTCCCCGTTCACGTCCCCCTGAATGCACTGGGCGTGCGTCGCCGCCGCCATCGTGATGGCGAGCAGTCCGCCCGCGACCTTCGCGATCGTCGTCATGGTGTTGGTCCTCCTCATGGTGTCGTCTCCTCTCACTTGCAGGGTCCCCAGCTGCCGAGCAGCACGGACAGGTCCGCGCCGTTCACGGTGCCGTCACCGGTCAGGTCGCCGACCACGTTCTTGCCGCTCAAGCCCCAGTAGCCGAGCAGCACTGAGATGTCGGCGCCGTTGACCACGCCGTCCTCATTCACGTCGGCGATGCACTCGCAGGTGTCGGGGATGCCGTTGGCGTTCGCGTCCACGAGTTCGCCGAGCAGGATCTGGCCGTAGTCCACGATCCCGTCGCCGTTGCAGTCGGCGGACCATTCGATAATGGCGCTGATCGGCATCTTGTCGCAGGAACCAAACTCGGCAAACTCACCACGAACGTCGTTGTAGAACCGTCCCTCCGGATATCCCGGACACTGGTTCGAGATCAGGTGAAGGAAGTTCTCTGGTGCAGGAGAGTTGTTCGGCTCGCCGGGTCCCCATGAAGTGAAACTCCACGGAGCGCCAGAGACCCAGCGCCAGCCACCGGCAGGCTCAACGTAATCGTTCGCTGCCGTGTCCTGGAATCCCCCCAGCCATGGACCGACACGGCTGCCCCATCCCGCCGGATTACCGGCGATGACGTAAACGAACTCAGGCTCTCCCACGGACTCCAGAGATGCCAGGTCAGCACCCAGCGCTTGGGCCACCTGCCGCGCATCCGACCACCGCGCGGGCTGGCTCAGTGGCTGTAGGCGGTACCAGTGCCCATTCCCGCCATCCTCGATGCGCCACTGCACGGCCTCCTGCGCGAACGCCGCAGGCGCGCCCACGGCCGCGATCAGCGCCGCCACCGCGACCCCGTTCAAGCTCTTCATTCCACGTCTCCCAGAACAGTCCCCGGCACCCAGAACGCTCGGGTGCCCCGTGAAGCGTCGTCCCCGGCGGACGACGATGTCTCCACCGTAGCACCGAGGTCCACGCGGACCAATCGCCGCCCGGCGGAAGTCCGAGATGGCGACGACGCCCGGCAGGCTGGGCAGGACCACGGTGCGAGCGACGCCGCGCGAAGTGCAGTCCCGGCGTTGAGTCCCGGTCCCGAGCCCGGATCGGTCCCGCGATCCGGACGGAGCGGGACCGGCGCCGAAAACATGCCGGAGATTTGCGGGCCGCTCTTCGTGGGCGGAGTCGCCGGCGACCCCCCCTTTCCCCCGGGGGTCCCCCGCAGCGGCTGGCAGGCGGTCGCCGGCGAGTCGGCAATGTCATCAGGACTGTCACCAAAACTGTCACCACTCGAGGTGCTTCGGGTCGCCTCACCTTGCGAGTCGATGCCACTCGACGACCGACTGCGTTGACGCGTCGGCGGAGCCACAACCCCGCCGCATTCGCTCCAAACGCCGCTTCCTGCCACGTGCTGCTTCGAGCTGCCGCTACACTCCTCGACCGTTCGCGGGTGTAGCTCAGTTGGTAGAGCGTCAGCTTCCCAAGCTGAATGTCGAGGGTTCGAGTCCCTTCACCCGCTTGCTCGCCGTCGATGTCCCGCGAAGACGCCGGCGGCGCTTCGTCGGAACACCGTCGACTCGGCGAGCTCCGCCCGCGTCGGAACTCGATCGCGGCACGCCGGCACGCCTTCAACGCTCGCGTCGACGCCCCTCGGACTCCTCTCCGACCGCGCGTGCTCGTGGGTCTTCAATCGCACCAGTGACCGGCGTC
>VGXO01000128.1 GCA_016873275.1 Phycisphaerae bacterium | reverse complement strand
AGTAACCCGCGTTCGCCGAAGCGGCGAGACCAGCGGTTGCGACCACCGCGGTCGCAATCATGCTCTTTCTCATGTCTCTACTCCTCTTTCTGAGTCCTTCAGGACTCGGACCTGAGCCCCACACGGGCTCTTTCTCTACCCCCCGGCTCGCTTTCTCCCGCCACCGCGACGGGACCGAACCGGATTCGCCCCCTGGGTACAGCCCGTGGGACTGGAGGAGATTACCCCACGCCGGCAGGGAGGGAAGTGAAACCCGGTGACTTTTCCCGAAGAAGTGGACCCCCGGCGAGCGGACTACCCAAGTTTCCAAGGTTTTCCTTCAAGTCCGGGGCGACTAGTCGCACCGACCCGACTCTGAATCCTTGCCGCAACTCCATCTGCTCAGGGGGCTTGCAGATTGCCCTTCGGCGGGAGGTCAATGCCTGGAGGGATCCGCCTCGCGCTCAGGCGGCGACTGCCCGGTTGGGAAAGTCCACGGGAGAGTCCTTGGGTAGATCGTCGGGCAGCTCTTCGGGCGAATCTCCGCCGGCACGGATCCGTCGCGGGTCTGAACGCCTGCTGCCGTCAGGTCTATGGGGCGAGGCACGGGCGAGTCCGAGCCGTATCGAGAGCGTTTCAGCGGGCGAGTCGGGAACGAGTCTTGGGCGAGGCACCGGGGAGTCACGGGCGAGTGGCGTCGCGCTCAGCCCGCGATGAAGAAGTCCCGGCCCTCTCGACGGCCGCTCGCGAGCAGCATCCCCCGGATCCCCTCCCGAGCACCACGCACCCCGACGCCGGAGATGACGAACGATTCGTCAATCGGGGGAAGTCGATCGGGTCCGACCACCGCTCGTCCGAGCGACGACTGACCGATCCTGTCCGAGTCGATGTCGATGAACCCGGCGATCTCGATGCCGTGGTTCGCGAGCGCGTCGAAGCGTCGCCGGGTCACGCGACCGGCACCCCAGAGCCAGACCGGGCGACGCTCGTCGCGTCGCTTGAGGTCGATCGCGAGATGCCTCGCGCGGAGCCGCGAGGTCGCCTCGATCGAGTAGCGGGGATCCCGCCTCGAAAGCCGATCGGGCGGATCGTTCCATCGCAGCAGCACCTCCGGCACCTTCGCGAACCGCACCCCCGCGTCGATCCAGCGGAGCCAGAGCTCGTGGTCCTCGGGGAAGTCACCGTCGCGATAGCCCCCGAGGTCCAACAGGTTCCTCCGGAACATCACGCTCGGGTGAGGCAGCGGGCTGTCGATGAAGCGGTTGCGGACGATCGAGTCGTGATCGAGGAGCTCGTTGGTCCACGCGACATGATGGGCGTAGCCCCCTGCCGCGACGGCGTCTCCGCCGAACTCGACGAGCGAGCCGACGACGCCTACCTCGGGACTCGCCCGTAGGAGCGCCGCCTGCCGTGCGAGGCGCCTCGGCAGGCACTCGTCGTCGGCGTCGAGCCTCGCGATGAAGTCGCCGCGGGCGAGGCGGCAGCCGAGATCGAGCGAGGGCACCAAGCCCGGCAGCTCCCCGCGGATCAGGCGGATGCGCAGATCCCGCGACGCCCAGCGTGCCACCATCGCGGCGCCGGCGTCGGTCGAGTGGTCATCGATCGCGAGCAGTTCCCACTCGGCGAGCGTCTGCCCAACCAGGCTTGCAATCGCCCGGTCGAGGGTCGCCGCGGAGTTGCGGAAGGGCATGACCACCGAGACGACCGCCGAGACGAGGGGCGGGCGGGCGGATCCAGAGGGGGCTGCAGGGCTCATCCGAGGTGGAGAGTGGGTTGAGATCGCGGTTGAGATGGTGGTTGAGATGGTGGTTGAGATGGTGGTTGAGATGGTGGTTGAGATGGTTGGCCAGCTGCGGTCGGACGTGGACCGTTCGCTCGCGGAGGGTGGTCCTGCCCAGCCCCCTGCCGGGCGGCGGTATCGAGGGGCGAACCGGGCATTGGTTGCCGGTCGTCGGCTGCCGGGGTGGCTCACTGTCCAACATCCGCTGTCTTTGCCTGTCCAGCATCCG
>VGXO01000127.1 GCA_016873275.1 Phycisphaerae bacterium | reverse complement strand
AGGATCACCGCGGCTGGCTCCGAAGGCGGCGGCGCGGTCATGAGTCGTTCATCCGACGCGTGACCTGCACGGTGGAGAAGCGCGAAGAAGCAGCACGGCAAGAAGAAGAAGAAGAAGAAGGAAGAAGAGAAAATGGAAGATGGAAGATGGGAACAGGGAACTCAAGGAGTCCTCGCGACACGAAACCCGAAGTAGCCGTAGTTGACGTCGCCGGGGGTGACGTCGTCGCGGACCGACGCACGACAGAAGCTGGAGTGGTTGTCCCAGCTTCCGCCACGCAACACGCGGTCCGAGCCGCTTCTCGGACCCTGGGGATCGGTGACGGCCCCGCTTGGGTAGTCGCCGTACCAGTCCGCGCACCACTCCCACACGTTCCCGTGCATGTCGTGGAGACCCCACGCGTTCGGCTTCTTGGTCGCGACGGGGTGCGTGCTTCGTCCTGCGTTGTCATCGAACCACGCGTAGTCCACGAGGCGAGCCGGATCACTGCCGAACGAGTACGCCTTCGTCGTCCCCGCACGGCACGCGTACTCCCACTCCGTCTCCGTCGGCAGGCGGAAGGTCATGCCGGTCTTCTGCGACAGTCGACGGCAGAACTCCTGCGCGTCGTCCCATGACACCGTCTCGACCGGGCGGTTCAGGTCGCCTTTGAACGCGCTCGGATTGGTTCCCATCACCGCTTGCCACTCTGCCTGCGTCACCTCGGTCTGACCGAGCCAGAACGCCTTCGAGATCGTGACCGAGTGCTGGGTCTCGTTGTCTTGGCGATCTCGCTCGCTCGCGGGACTCCCCATCATGAACCGGCCAGGCTTGATCTCGACCATCGGCATCGCGACCCCGTCACCGAGGTCGATCACCATGCCGCCTGCTGCCTTCAACGCCTCCAACCGGGCGATCCTCGCCTCGGTTGCTCGGCGTGCGACCGACGTCACCTCCGTCGTCTTCCCCACGAAGTTGAAGAAGACCGTCACCTCGTCGTTCTCGGCAAGGTCGAAGGTCGCGGAGAGGCTCCCGCTCGACCGCGTCGCGGTCACGCGGTAGGTCCCGATCTCGAGCTGGGAGACCTTCGCCTCCGCCTTCGTCTTGTCGACCTGACCCACGAGGTTCCAGCCTCGTGACCCATCGGATCGCTCGAAGTCGACGTTGCACTCGACCGGAAGCGACTTCACCAGCACCGAGCCCACCCGCAGTTGGATCGGCGCTGCTTGCTCCTCGCCCGACTGCTCGACGACCGGCTTGGGGCGGAGCGCCGCGATCTTGACCACCATCACCTCGCCCTTCGACACCGACACCCGCTGCTCCTGGGGCGTGAAGCCGGGCTTCACCGCCTTCACGACCCGCGTGCCGACCGCGACACCCTCGATGATGAGACCCTCCTGGTCGCGGTTGGTCACGCCCTTGAGGACGCCGTCGAGGAAGATCTGCACCCCCGGCTCGCACTGGACCTGGATGTAGCCGGTGTCCTCCGCGTGCGCCCTGCCCGACGGCGCAAGCAAGGCGACGAGGGCAAGCAGCACGGCGAGCGACGACCGGCCGAGCCACGAGCGGGTGGACCAAGGGCGGTCGATCGCGCCTGATCCGTCGGGCAGACCTGTTGTTCGAGAAACACCACTGAGTTCGAAGCGCGTCGGGACAAGCATGGATCACTACCGGGCGGAGTCCGCAGAACGATGCGGCGTCGAGCGACGCCGGCTGGAGTGAGCGTTCGCCCGCGCGACCGTCACGCCAAAGTCGTCGAACGCCCCCGGGGGAAGGTCCAGCCCCCGGGGATCGCTGGGAGATTGGACCGATTCGCCATCGATGTCAAGAGTCCACGCGGGCGGGACGCCCGCGGTCCACTTCCGGGATCCACCGCCGACCTTCAGTCGGACCTCCGCCGCGGACGTCGCGGGAGAACGGGCAGACCGCACGCATCTCCGGTGGACCGCGGGCATCTTGCCCGCATCGAGTCCACCACGACATTCGACGGTGCGGGCGGGACGCCCGCGGTCCACTTCCGGAATCCGCCGCCGACCTTCAGTCGGACCTCCGCCGCGGACCCCGCGGGAGAA
>VGXO01000126.1 GCA_016873275.1 Phycisphaerae bacterium | reverse complement strand
AGCATCTCTTTCTCCCTTCGTCTCCCTTCCTCGATCCTCCAAGGTGGCTCAGGTCCGGAGCTCGTCCAGCGACTGCCAAGAAAATCCGCCGACATCGGCGATCGTTGACCATCTCCACATGATCCAAGAGGCTCGATCGGGCGCTCGCCAGGCTTGGCGCCTCGACCAACGACAACGCCTCGGGCAGGCGAGTGCCCGAGGCGCTGGTCTTTCTCCGAACTCCGAGATGTCCGTGACTCGAACCGAGGATCAGTCGCGGCGGCGACCCCGCAGCCCGCACAGCCCGACCGCGAGGAGCGCGAGCGAGGCGGGACCCGGGATGTAGGCGACCGTGAAGCCACCGGTGATCACGAGGCTGTCGCCGGCGCCGAGGGCAACCTGAAGCAGGAGTCCAAGGCTCGAGTTGACGTTGGTCGGACCTGGATTGGTCGGACCCGGCAGCCCGTTCGACTGGCTGAAGGCGGTCGAGCCGCCCGGCGGACCAGTGATGGCGAAGGGGCTGTTGAAGACGGTCACGACCGAGGTTCCGTCGATGAGACCCGTGACCATGGCGTTGCCGCCGAAGTCGGTCAGGCTGACACCGCCGCCGTCGATGTCGAAGAGGGTGCCGAACACCGCCGCCCCAACGAGGGTCCCCATGCTCCACGGGGTCGTGACGCCCGCGGTGATCGCGAGGGTGTACCAGTGGGTCGTCGCGGAGTTGTTGTTGATGGTGATCGCGAAGGAGAGCGAGTCGGACGTGCCCATCGAGCCGCCGACGCCCGAGCTGCCCGGGGGCGGGGCGGTCGAGAGACCGAGCATGTAGTCAAGCGCGCTGGCGCTGCCGAACGGCGTGCCACCGACGAAGGTGGTGGCACCAGTCGCCGGGTTGAAGAAGCCGTTGTCGTTGTAGATCGACGCGGAGCCGTCCGACGAGGTCATCTGCAGCGAGACGTAGGAGTCGCTCGTGAAGCCCGCCAACGCCACCGAGTTGAGTAGGACCGCGAGGCCGGAAGCCGCGATCAGGGAACGGGGATTCGACACGGGAGCATCTCTTTCTCCCTTCGCTTCCCTCCCAAGATGTGGCAAAATAAATCAGGACGGGGTGCTGTCCAGTGACTCTCTCGAAATTCGATGCAGATGATCCGGTCATTACCGGAACCGCGCGCCCAACCGTGTGGATGGCAGCCCGGAACAGCGACCGATCCCACAAGTTTGCAGACGGGTTCGGTCGATCGACCAAAGTCCGAGAAGCGGCGAACGCATGCCTCGGACTTCGATCCAGACTCATTGATCAACACCTAATCTCAGGTGTGTAAGGCGTTTCCGTGATCCTCCGACGCCAGTCACCTCGACGACTCCTTGGTCGGATGGTCCGTGAGGGCATCGCTCCCGCGGCACTGACCTTCGCGGCGGTGGTGGGGGTCGCGGGGTGGCTTGAGTTCCGGGCGATGGAGGACGCTCGTCGCGGCATCCTTCTCGAGGCCGCCGAGCGGACTGCGGGGGTCATCGAGGTCGAGAACGCCTCGCTGATCGCCGCGGCGAAGACGTTGGCCGAACTCCAGAGTGGGAGCCTCTTCGGACGGCGGGTGGAGTCGCTCCAGATCGCCCGCACCATCCTTGAGCGGAATCCCTCGATCACCGGGTCCTACGTCGGCTACGAGCCCAACGCGGATGGGCAGGATGAGCAATCGATCGGCGATCCAGACCTTGCCGGGGCACTCGGTGATGGCGGTCGGTTCCTTCCCTACTGGAAGCGCGATCCGGGGGCGCCGGGCGGCATTCGGGTCGAGCCCCTCGTCGACATGGAGGCGCCCGACAGCCTGTACTACCGGGAGCAGAAGCGCCGCGTCATCGAGGAGGGCAAGGTCGAGGGGCTCGTCACGAAGCCGTACGAGTACCAAGGCGTCGACCTGATCGAGCAGACCTATCCGATCGTCATCGATGATCGATTCGTGGGGATCGCCGGAGTCGACCGCAGCCTCGACGAGGTCGAGGCGGCGCTCTCGTCGGCGGTCGAGCGGATCGAGGGGGACGCGTTCCTCGCGACGCGTGGTCTGTTCGTGGCGGCGACGACGGACGACGCGATCCCGGCGTCGCGGCGGTCG
>VGXO01000125.1 GCA_016873275.1 Phycisphaerae bacterium | reverse complement strand
CGCAGAAGACGTGCCTGTCCACGATCCCCGACGACCGCACGAGCGGTCCACCCGACGTTGATGCCGAATCGCCGAAAGCGTGCCTGTCCGCGATTCCCCAAAGCGTGCCTGTCCACGATCCCCCGCGAAGACGTGCCTGTCCACGATCCCCCGCGAAGACGTGCCTGTCCACGATCCCCCACGTGTCCACGATCCCCCACGATCCCCCTTGATCCCCCTCACGATCCCCGATCCCCGCGTGCCTGTCCGCGATCCCCGCGCGATCCCCCCGATCCCCAGCCGCACATCACGCCCGACGGCGGAAGACGAACTCGTTGCAGCCCATGCGACCTCCGCAGGTCTTGAGCTCCTCGAGGTCGAATCCGGCATCCCGGAAGACGCGGAAGACCTCCTCGGGTCGGGCGACCTCGAAGGGGTAGCCGCCGAGCCAGTCGATCATGTCGCGCCAGAGCGACATGCCGCGTTCCAGGCGCAGGCGACCCGTGATCGCCCGTGCGATCCAGCGTGCGCCGAGGAGCCACGGGACGTGGATGACGATCATGAGCAGGCGTAGCAGCACGCTTCGGTTGTAGAGCCGCTTGACGATCGTCCAGTATCGGCTGATCCAGCCTTGGTCGTTGTAGATCGCAATGAAGAGCGTTCCGCCGGGCGCCACGCGCGACGCGGCATTCGCGAACGCGCGACGCATGTCACCGGTGTGGTGGAGGACGCCCCATGAGTAGACCACGTCGAACGTCCCGAGTCCGTCCATGAACGTGTCGTCGAGCACCGATCCCTGCTCGACCCGCCACTGCGGGTCGGCGGGGAACTCCCGAGACCGGAGCTCCTCGGTGCACGCGACCGACTGCGGGTCGTAGTCGAACGACCGGACCTCCGCCCCAAGCCGCCTCGCCGCGAGGCTGAACAGACCGCTGCCGGACCCGATGTCGAGAAAGCGGCGACCTCGCAGGTCGCGCACGTCAAGCATGCTGCGGAGCGACTCCTCCGCCTCCGCGACGCGGCGACCGTCGAGGTTCCTCAGGAACCGCGCCCAGTTCTCGCCGAACCGGAATCGATCGCCGGACTTGACCTCAAGCGCATGCGTCGTCGTCATCGCTCGTCAGAATCCTGGTTCCCACGAGGTTCAGGCGAGCCGCTCCTCGACCCCGCCGACAGAGAAGTCTAACGGTCGTGCCCCGCCTCGATGCCCCGCCTCGATGCCCCGACCAGATGTCCCGACCAGATGTCCCGAACAGATGCCCCGCCCCGATGCGGAGTCCGCGACGCGGAGCCCGAGATGATCCGCCGTCGCTCTGCAACGGATCGCCTCCGCCTCACGCCGGAGCGCTCCGCGAGACCCGAAGCGTCGAGGTCATCGCCGAGGGTCTCGACCATGGCATCGACCTCACGAACGTCCCGAGCGATGCCGCCGACTCCGCCATGGCGGATCGCGATGATCGCGAGGAGCGGGCGTTCATCACGGGGCGGTATCTTCGGTCCCCGACACAGGTCAGGAGCCGCCGCATGCCGCCAGCCCACCAGCCTCGCCGCCAGATTCCGCAGGGGCGCAGGGCAATCGTCTATGTCGGACGCGTGCTCATGGCGATCGGCGGCTTGGTGTTCCTCTCGTCGTTCTGTCTGGTCCCAGTCGAGATAACGAACGGTCCTTTGTTCTAGCCAGGCGGCGGCCCGCCCCTGGGAGGTCCTTCGTTCTCCTCCGGCGGCAGTCCGCCCCTTCCCGTCCTCCTCGCCTTTCCCGGCTTCGTGCTTCTCATCATCGGACTCCTCGTCTCGTCACTCGGCATGCAGGGTGCAGCGGGGTCAGGGCTGGTCGTTGATCCAGAGCAGGCCCGCAAGGACCTCGAGCCGCTGATCGTCTGCAGGTCGGCATGCTGAAGGACACGCTCGACGAGGCCGGACTCGACCTCGGGGCGCTTGGCGGCAAGAAGACGGAGCGAGTGGTCATGATCAAGTGCCGCGGCTGCGGTCGTTTGAACGAGGAGGACTCGTAGTTCTGCCAGGAGTGCGGTCAGTCGATGGGACCATGCTGTGACCACCATGTGACCACCATGTGACCACCATCTGACCACCATGTGACCACGCCGCGCACCGACCAAGCCGGATCCGCGACCATGCCCAGTTCAGCATC
>VGXO01000124.1 GCA_016873275.1 Phycisphaerae bacterium | reverse complement strand
GGTCGGCTCGACCTTTGGACCGCCGACCGGCGCGACGGGGACGTTGTTCGGTCGGGCGGTCTCGACGGACGGCGACACGGCGCTGATCGGCGCGCCTTCGGCGTCGACGGATGCATCGAGCGCCGGCGAGGCATGGGTGTACGCGGAGCAGAACGCCACCTCTTGGCGTTCGCGGCAGCGTCTGAAGTCCTCGACGCCGGTCTCGAACGGGCAGTTTGGGATCGACACGGTGCTCGTCGAGGACCGGGCGGTCGTGGGGGCGCTGAACGAGGGCGCGAACTCGAACGGCACGGGCACCACCTCTGGCGCGGTGCACGTGTTCCGGCGCATGAACGGCACGGGCGGATTCACGCACGTGCAGCGTCTGGTGCCGCCCTCGCCGACGAGCGGTCAGGCGTACGGCTTCGGGCTCTCCGCGTCGGGGGACTGGCTCGCGGTCGGCTCCTACAACGACGACCAAGGCGGGACGGACGCGGGAGCGGTGTTCCTCTACGAGTGGAGCGACGCGACGACCTCGTACGTGTTCCGCCAGAAGCTGGTGGCGAGCGACCCGATCCCGAACCAGAAGTTCGGGGTGGACACGGCGATGGCGGATGACGTCCTGCTGATCGGGGCGTATCGAGACGGCACGGGAGGCGAGTTCGAGGTCGGTTCCGCCTACGTCTTCACGCGAGGCAGCTCCGGCACGTGGACGCAGTCGCAGAAGCTGCGTTCGAGTCCGGTCTCGGCGGGGGCATGGTTCGGCGACCGGCTGGACATGACGCCCGGTCGGATGGTGATCACCGCATCGAAGGAGTCGGTGTCGGGCGCCGCGAGCGGCGCGGCGTATGTGTTCAAGGAGGTCGGGGGTTCCTGGGTGCAGGAGGCTCGCCTCGGCGCGCCGCCCGGCTCGAGCGGCGCGTGGTTCGGGTCGGCGGTTGCTGCGTCCGGCGCGACGGCGATCATCGGCGGACGTGGGGTGACCGCGTCGGGAGTCTCAAGCGGCTCTGCGTTCCGCCAAGGCTTCGGCTCGTCGGGCTGGTCCCTCGCGGAGCCGCTGCCGCCCGCCGCGCCGGTGGCGGGATCGAACTACGGGATGGCGGTGGATCGAGCGGGCGGCATCGTCCTGATCGGCGCGCCGAATGGCGCTGGTCGGGTGACGCTGCTCGCGCGGACGAGCGACTGCGACGGCGACGGCGCGGACGACGACTCGGAGATGGACGCGGGGGGCGACTGCAACGCGAACCTCGTGCTCGACGCCTGCGAGATCGCCTCGGGCGCCGCCGCGGACTGCAACGGGAACGGGCTTCCCGACTCGTGCGACGTGGCGTCGGGGCTCGCGACCGACGTCGACGGGAACGGCGTGCTTGACTCGTGCGAGGGCTACGCGCTCTCGGTGCCGGGCGAGTTCGCGACGCTGCAGGCGGCGATCGATGCCATTCCTCAGGGCTCGACCGCGACGTGGAACATCACCCTCGGATCCGGGATCTTCGCGGGCGGCTCGACGGGCGGTCGGAACATCGCGATCCAAGGCGCCTCCACCGCGACGACCGTGCTCGAGGGATCCTTCGGCAGCACCGTCCTCGACGCGAACGACGGCGGGTCGTTCTGGTATGGCTCGACCGGCTCGATCACGCTGCGGGATCTGACCATCCGCGGCGGAAGCAAGGGCGCGATGATCGCGGGCTACGCCTCGGTCCTCGTTGAGCGCTGCCGGTTCGAGGGTTGCTTCGAGAACGGTCTGGCGGTGGCGGGGACCTGGCCGGACCAGGTCGCGATCGTGGACTGCCACGCGATCCTCTGCGGCACCGGGTTCGCGGTGGCTGGGATGGCGGCACCGGACCTCGACACGTGCATCGCCGAGCAGTGCGAGCGGGGCTTCTATCTCAACGGTAACTCGGGCTATCCGCAGCCAGACAGTGTCGGAAGCGTCCTCGTCGACTGCGAGGCGACGAACAACTTCCTCGTCGGCGTGTGGGTCCCAAGCGGCGAGTACGCGGCAGCGATCGGCGGCGAGTTCACCGGCACCACGGTCGGTCGGGGAATCGACGCGGCGTGGGGGTTCCAGCTGTCGAACGCCATCGTCTCGGGCAATGGCAACGAAGGCCTCTCGGCGGGCGGCGACTTCTACTACTACCGCACCACCATCGCGAACTGCACGTTCGCGAACAACGGCGTTGCCGGCGTCGAGGTAACCGACGCGAGTGACTTCAATCAGTTCAAGGGTCCGTCGATCACCGGATCGACCTTCTCGGGGAACCCGATCGGCGTCCGGGTCTCGGCGGCTGGCACTACTTCAGGAGCCGCGACGATCACGGACTGCTCGTTCGTCGGCAGCACGGCGATCTCGGTCTCGATGCTTGGAGTTGCCTCT
>VGXO01000123.1 GCA_016873275.1 Phycisphaerae bacterium | reverse complement strand
GCAGCGGCACCGAGAAGGCGTTCACCCCGGGCTCGAGCGTGATCGTCATCGAGTCGCTCGGCGAGCCCGGATCGAGGTCGATCCGGCGGTCGTCGTGCAGGAGCGAGAGCCGTCCCGTCGTCGCGCGACCGCTCCGCAGGAACATCCGCAGGTCCACCGTCTGACCGCGCCGCGCCCGCGTCGGCACCCGCAGCTCCTCGAAGACGACCTCACCGTCGCGGCGGTAGCGAAGCGGCAGCACGTCGACCGCGACGCCGTTGGCGCGGGCGAGCTCCGCCGCCTCGAGGACCCGATCGGCGGTCTCGTTGCCGTCGGAGACGAGGAGAATCCGCGCAGCGCTCTCCGAGGGCAGGATCGCGAGCGCCATCTTCATCCCCTCCGCGAGGTTCGTCGCGTCGTCGGCGCCCGCGTGCCCCGAGATCGCGGGCACCGTCGAGGGTTCCGGCAGCGCCGCGACCTCCGCCTTGCGGGCGGTCGTGACCACCGCGAGGCGGTCCTCCGGACGCTCCCGCGCCTCCGCGGCGAGGCGGAGGAACCGCTCGGCGTCGAGCGCGAGCTCCTGCGGCACCGAGCGGCTCGCGTCGGCGACCACGACCACCGTCAGGTCCTCGCCGCGCCGAATCCAGCTCGGCTCCGCGAGGGCGACCGCGAGCAGCCCGATCACCACCGCCCGAAGCAGGAAGGAGATCCACCGCCGCGCGGCGCTCATCGTGCCGGCGCCGCGGCGGGCGAGCCACCAGGCGATCGGCAGGAGGACGAGGAGCGAGAGCCATCCCGGGTGCTCGAATCGGATGGGAAGTTCGCTCACCGTGGTGGTCCCTCGCCCTGCCGGAGCGCCGCCGCGTCGAGGAGGAGCACCCGGTCGTTGCCCGTGTCGAGCACCGCCACGCGCCCGTCGCGCCGCGTCACCGACCAAGGATATCGGAGGCGACCCATCGCCTCGCCGAAGCCGCCCCAGATCCCGAGGCTCCGACCGTCGCGCGGATCGAGCCGCTGCAGGCGGTTGTTGCCCTGCTCGGCGACGAGGATCGACCCATCCGCGTCGACCTCGAGCCCGTAGGGATACGCGAGCTCGCCCGGCGCCCGACCGAGACCACCGAGCACCCGCCGCGGTCGCCCCTCGAGGTCCACGATCACGAGGCGATGGTTGCAGGCATCGACGACGACGAGCTCCTCGCCGTCGGCGGAGAGCGCGATCGCCTGCGGTCGCCGGAATCGCCTGCCGGTCTCGCTCCCGTCGAAGCCGAAGAGGAAGGTGCCATCCGCGGCGAAGCACTGCACGCGGTCGGCGCCGCCGTACTCGCTCACGAGGAAGCGACCATCCGGCAGGACCACCACGTCGGTCGGATAGACGAAGCGACCTGGCTCCGGACCGTAGCTCCCGAAGCGGAGGAGCTCGCGACCCTCGCGGTCATGGACGATCACGCGGTGGTAGTGGGTGTCCGGCACGATCACCCGTCCCGCGTCGTCCACGGTGATCCCCGTCGGCATCCCCAGCGCCGAGTCGGGCATCGTCCAGCCGCCGAGCGGGCGACCATCCGAGGCGATGCGCTGCACCCGCGCGGTCTTGTCGATCACCCAGAGGCTTCCGTCCTCCGGATCGAAGTCGATCGCCCGCGGCGTGCGGAAGCGACCGGGCACCGTGCCGGGACCGCCGAGGGACCGCTCCGCGGGGAGGAGCGAGACCCCCGAGGCGGGCGGCTCCTCGCCGCCGCGGCAGCCGAGGAACCCGAGGCTTCCGAGCAGGAGGATGAGCGGGAGGGTCCGGAGACTCCAAGGTCGAGATCGACGTCGAGATCGCCGGCGACGACCCGCCGCGGCGCAGAGCGCATCACCGATCGCCACGGCGGCGATCCACGCGCGGGAGACGCCGCGAGGATCTCGCCGCGCCCCCCCGAGGCGGGACCGGGGCGGCGATCCACGGCGGACACGTTCCCGCATCAGGAGTTCTCCTTCCCCTGACGATCGGCGCGGCGCACCCGCAGGAGCCTCGAGGAGAGCGTCGCGGAAGGATCCTCGCTCGGGGCGGACGGCGGATCGCCTGCGCCATCGGGCGGCGGCTCCTCGTCGGGTGGACTCTCCGGCGTCACCGGCGTGCGCTCGACCACCCTGGTCGCTCGCCGCTCGAGCGGCGCCTTGAGGTCGATCACGCCCGCGCCGGACGCGCCGATCCCGACGCCTCGCGTTCGGGTCCGCTGCCAGGCTTCGACCGCGCCCTCGCTCGGCGCCGCCCGCCGGCCCGCGAGCCACCTCAACGGCGCCAGCACCTCCGACGGCTCCAGGCTCACCCGACGCACCGCCACGTCGAAGAGGAACAGCCCCAGCGCCACCAGCACCAAGAGGTCCCACACCCGACGCGGCG
>VGXO01000122.1 GCA_016873275.1 Phycisphaerae bacterium | reverse complement strand
CGCCCGCCCCTTCCCCGCCCCTTCGAGTCCCAACGCCACTTCGAGGTCGAGTCGATGTCGATCAAGGTCGATCCCGCCAGCGTCACCCTCCTCCCCCGCACCGAGAACCAGGCGCTCGGTCTCGGTCGCTTCGCGATCGACTTCATGAGGGGATCGCTCGGCTCGCCCGATGCCTCGGTGCTCGAGCGCACGCTCCTCTTCCACGTGGACGCGGTGATCTGCGGGATCAGCGCCGTCGCGCTTGGCACGAATGCACCACGGATCCTCCGCGACGAGGCGATCTCGTACCCCCGCCCGGACGGCGTCGCCTTCCTTGGCTCGAGCGTGCGGGTCGCGCCGGAGAAGGCGATCGTCGCCGACGCGAGCGCCGTGCGCGAGTGGGACTCGAACGGCACCAACTTCGGCTACAACCCCGCGCTCGGGCACGTCGCCGGCGAGTTCGGGCACAACGACTTCTACGCGGTCCCCATGGCGGCGGCGCAGCTCGCGGGTCGCGACGGCGCCTACGCCCTGCGGGGGATGGTGCTCCTCGACGAGATCCGCGGTCGGCTCGCCGAGGTCTTCAGCCTCAAGACCTACAAGATCGACCACGTGCTGCACGGGGCGATCGCCTCGGCGGCGACCTACGGCGCCATGCTCGGGGCGACCGCCGAGCAGATCGAGTCCGCGATCGGCATGGTGGTCGCCCACCACGTCCCCTTCCGGGCGATCCGGGCGGGCAAGCAGCTCTCCGACAGCAAGGGATCCTCCGCCGCGATCTCGACCGAGGCGGCCGTCCTCTGCATGCAGCGCTCGATGCGCGGATTCCTCGGACCGCGGGACATCTTCCGCAATCCCGAGGCGGTCTTCCGCCTCTTCCAGAGGACCTCCGGCGAGAGCCCCTTCGACCTGGCGATCGCGCACTCCGGGCGCGACTTCGCGGTGATGGGCATGCACTTCAAGCTCGGGCTCTACGAGCACCAGTCCGCGGGGGCGCTCCAAGGCGTGATCGATCTCCTCGCGAAGCACCCGGAGATCGCCCACGGTCCCGACGCGATCAGGTCGATCCGGATCGTCGCCTACGAGCCGGCGTTCGGGATCATCGGCGATCCGGCGAAGCGCGATCCCCGCACGCGGCAGAGCGCCGACCACTCGATGGTCTACATCGTCTCGACGAAGCTCCGGAAGGCGATCGAGGAGACCCGCCGAGGTCCGCTGCCCCGCGAGAACGACGCGCTCTGGAAGCGGCTCATCCTCGAGCCTCACGACTACGACGCGAAGTCGATCCACCATCCCGTCACCCGCTCGCTCATGGCGAAGATCGACTTCGCCCACGGCGGCGCCGAGTACGACCGCCGATATCCCGACGGCATTCCGACCTCGCTCGTGATGACCCTCGCCGACGGCCGCACGCTCGACAGCGGACTCGTGATGTATCCCTCGGGTCACGCCCGCAACACCACCGCCGACCTCAAGGGCATCCTCGCCAACAAGTTCGAGGTGCTCGGTCGCCTCGCGGTCGATGCCCCCGCGCCGCTCATCGACCGGTTCCAGTCGCTCGCGACGCTCGACGCGAAGGCGCTGCGTTCGCTCCACGACTTCCGGATCCTCGACCGCGGGCGGTTCGAGTAGCCGGAACTTCCGCCTCGACGCGGAGGGATCCGAGCCCGCCGTTGAGTTGGACGGCGGCATGCAGGTGAGTGTTTCTTGGCGAGCCGCCGCGAGGACGGATCGCCGCTCGTCGCGATCCGCCCTCCACCGCCACCGCCTCTGGTGGACCGCGGGCATCTTGCCCGCACCGGTTGACGTGCGACGTGCAGCCGAGGGCGGGTTCTCAACTCGCCACGATCCGCGGGCAAGGGCATCCAACCCGGCTTGATTCGCCGTCCCCAGATTGAACACCTCACCCACTGGTCCCCGCGGGCCAGTCCGAGGCCCTTGCACTCGCCGCGGACCTCGGATGTTCCAGATTCCGACCGCCCCTTCGCGTCGATCACCTCGCGGCGTTTCCGCCGCGTGCTGAGAGGCGTCGCTCAGCGGTTCGTACCTTCGCGTCGCGAAGGTCGCCGAGGCACTTCGTCGACTCCATGAAGCAGGCTGGCGACTGGTCTCTGTCCGCGGCAGCCATCGCCAACTCAAGCATCCGCTGCGTCCGGTCGCGTGACGGTGGCGGGAAAGCCAAGCGAAGACCTTGCTCCCGGAACCCTGCGGAGTACCGTCAAGCAGGCGGGAGTCCGGCTGGGAGGAGCGGCGGCATGCGCTACGCGATCATCCTGGAACCGTGCGGACGCAACTGTTCGGCGCATGTGCCGGACCTTCCCGGGTGCGTCGCGACCGGGGCGTCGATCGAGGAGACCAAGGCCCGCCTTCGCGAGGCGATCGAGATGCACCTCGCCGGTCTGCGCGAGGATTTGGTGCCGATTCCGCGTCCGTCGATCGCC
>VGXO01000121.1 GCA_016873275.1 Phycisphaerae bacterium | reverse complement strand
CCGGATCCGGTCGAGGTGGGGGACGCGCCGGATGATGCCCGTCGCCTCGCCGACGACGCCGCGGGCAAGGCGCCCGCGCGGCGCGATCCCTCGATGCAGGGCGACCGCGCGTACGTCGGCGCGACGCCCTCGTGGGTGATCTGGCAGCTGCTCCAGCGCTACACCAAGCCGAAGGACCTCTGCGTCGATCCGATGGCGGGAAGCGGGACCTCCCTCGACGTCGCGCGGGATCTCGGGCGCCGCGCGCTCGGCTACGACCTCCGACCGACGCGACCGGACGTCTTCCGCGCCGACGCGCGGAGGCTTCCGCTCGAGGACGAGGTCGCGGACCTCGCCTTCGTCGATCCTCCCTACTCGACCCACGTCGAGTACTCCGACGATCCCCGCTGCATCGGTCGGCTCGACGCGGGCGGCGCCGACCGCGGCCGGGCGTACTACGAGGCGATGCGGGCGGTGATCGGCGAGTGCCTTCGCGTGCTGAAGCCCGGGCGGATGCTCGGTCTCTACGTCAGCGACTCCTACCGCCGGCGCCGCGGCGGCGCCGCGGGCGAGGGACTCTTCATGCCGATCGGCTTCGAGCTCTTCTCGATCATGCGCGAGCGGTTCGAGGCGATCGACGTGGTCGCGGTCGTGCGGCGGAACGCGAAGCTCGAGAAGGGCAACTGGCGGCGCGCGGCGGAGGAGCAGAACTTCTTCCTCCGCGGCTTCAACTACCTGTTCATCATGCGGAAGCCGGGACCCTGGCGCGACCTCGCGCCTGATCGCCCGCGCGGCGCGACCTCCGGCGGCGCGTCGACCGAGCCCCGCCGAGGTCGCCGTTGAGCGGACTCGGGGCAAGGCAGGAGTCGCTCCGCCGCGAGGCTGCGTCGCTCGAGGCGATGGGCGACCTCGAGGGCGCTGCGCAGGCGCTCGATCGGGTGCTCCGTCACGACCCGATGCACTCGGCGACCCTCGCCTCGCTCGCCGCCCTGAGGCTGCGGCAGGGTCGCGCCGCGGACGCGGAGCCCCTCCTCCGCCGCGTCCTCGCGCGGCGAGCCTCCGATCCGGGGGCGCTCTCGAACCTCGGCGTCGCGCTCCGCATGCTCGGTCGCCTCGACGAGGCGGTCGCGGTGCTCGCGGGCGCGGTCGCGCGTCCCGACGCCGTCGTCGAGAGCTTCGACTCGCTGGGAGCGATCCGCTCGCTCCGCGGCGAGGCGGAGGAGGCGGTCGCGGTCCTGCGCGAGGCGATCCGCCGATTCCCGCAGGCGGCGCCGACCTGGGCGAACCTCGGGCTCGCGCTCCACCGCGCGGCGTCGACCGCCGAGGGCGAGGACGCCGCGCGGCGCCGCGAGGATGCCGCCGAAGCCTGCCGCCGCGCGGTCGAGGTCGATCCCGGCTGCGCCTCGGCGTGGAACAACCTCGGATCGATCGATCGCGACCGCGGTCGCGCGGGCGAGTCGGTCGCCGCGTATCGCCGCGCGATCGCCGTCGATCCGCGCGCCGTCGAGCCGCGGACGAACCTCGCCGGCGTCCTCCGCGAGTCGGGTCGCGCCGCGGAGGCGATCGCCGAGGCGGAGCAGGCGGCGACCCGGGCGCCGCATCGGATGGTCCTCCACTCGAACCACCTCCACGCGATGAACTTCTCCGACGCCGTCGCGGAGGACCGCCTGCTCGAGGCGCACGCCGCCTTCGGTCGGCGCTTCGGGACGGGCGAGGTCTTCTCGGAGGCGGACCGCCGCGCCCGCCTGCGCGAGCTCTTCCGCCCGGGACGACCCGTGCGACTCGGCTTCGTCTCCGCGGACCTGCGCCGACACTCGGTCGCGTCCTTCCTCGAGCCGCTGCTCGAGCACCTCGACCGCGAGGCGCTGGAGCTCACCTGCTACGCGGACGTGCCGCATCCCGACGAGGTCACGCGGCGTCTGCGGTCGCTCGTCCCGCGCTGGCGGGAGATCCACGCCCGCCCGGACGACGAGGTCCTCGCGATGATCCGCGCGGACTCGATCGAGATCCTCGTCGACCTCGCCGGGCACACCGCGGGCAACCGCCTCGGCGTGTTCGCCCGCCGCGCCGCGCCGGTGCAGGTCTCCTACCTCGGATATCCCAACACGACGGGCCTCCCGCAGGTCGACTTCCGCCTCGTCGACGAGGCGACCGATCCGCCCGGGAGCGAGCGCCTCGCGGTCGAGACGCTCCTCCGCGTGCGCGGTGGGTTCCTCTGCTTCCGCCCCGATCCCGATCGACCCGCGAGGGCGCCGCGCGACCCGCGGCGACCGGTCACCTTCGGCAGCTTCAACTCTGCCGCGAAGATCACCCCGACCACGATCGACCTGTGGTCGTCGGTGCTGCGGCGCGTGCCTGGATCTCGCCTGCTGCTGAAGGCGCGTGGGCTCGACGACCCCTTCGTCGGCGATCCGCTCCGCGCCGCGTTCGCCGCGGGCGGGATCGACCCCGCTCGGCTCGACCTCCGCGGGCGCGTCGATGATCCGCGGGCGCACCTCGCCGTCTACTCGGAGATCGACGTCGCGCTCGACACGTTTCCCTACCACGGGACGACCACCACCTGCGAGGCGCTCTCGATGGGCGTGCCGGTGGTGAGCTGCGTCGGAGA
>VGXO01000120.1 GCA_016873275.1 Phycisphaerae bacterium | reverse complement strand
CTCACCGCCCGGACTGGCGGACGGTCACGCGACCCAAACTCGTCTCGATCGTCGCCCTTGCCTTGGCGGCATCGCCGATCGTCATGGTCTTCGAGCCATCCTTTCCCGTCACGACGCCCCCGTTCATGCTGACCGAGCCGTGTCCCGACTCGGCGGTCACCGTGCCCTGCCATGCCTTGGAGAGCTCGAGGGTCACCGATCCGTTCGAGGACTCGAGCTGGATGTCCCCCGTCGCTCCCTCGCCGAGGCTCACCTCGATCCTGCCGTTTGAGGTCTCGGCGACGACGGACGATGCGCCGGTGATCTCGATCGCGCCGTTCGAGGTGACCGCCTCGACCGAGCCTGCTCGACCAAGGCGAGCCTCGATCCGACCATTCGAGGTCTTGGCGACGGCGGTCGTCGCGCCCTCGATGGTGATCGCTCCGTTGGAGGTCGATGCCCGCACGGGACCCTCATGACCGATCACGTCGATGCTTCCGTTGGAGGTCTGGAGGGTCGCCGGTCCCGAGAAGGCGCCGACGTCGATCGAGCCGTTCGAGGTCGTCGCCGTGATTCCGGAGAGCGTCGCGGCGCGCACGGTGACGTGGGTCGAGTCCGATTGGCGGGTGCTCAGCAGCGGACGCTTCGGAAGATCGACGGAGATGCGGACCTGACCGTCCGAGTCGCGCTCGGCGACGAGGGTCGCACGCTTGACCCGGGCGTCGGCATCGGCCTGATCCTTGCCGAAGCAGCGGAACTCGGCGGCGATCTCGACGCCCGTCACGCTCGGATCCTTGATGACCTCGACGCGACCGTTCTCGATCGTGATGAGCGCCGACGTGCCGTCGGCGACCGTCGCGTGCAGCACCGTCGTCGCGGACGGTTCCACGGTCGCGCAGGCGGTCATTCCGAGGAAGGGCGCCGCCGACAGGACGGCGACCCGGGCGAGGAGTCCGAGGTGGCTGGGGGAGGTCGATCGAATCATGGGCGTGCTCCCGGAGGTTCCGAAGGGGCGCTCAGTCGGGTCGGGTGGGTCAGCTGCGTCGGGTGCGTCGGGTGCGTCGGGTGCGTCGGGTGCGTCGGGTGCGTCGGGTGCGTCGGGTGCGTCGCCGCGCCGCCGGTCGGCGCGGATGCTGGTCGCCGCTCCTTCGCACCGCTCATTGGGAGCCTCGTCGCGGCAGTTTCGGGCGGCGGAGTGTGACACAACTCCCGGGGACAGGCGGAAGTTCCCCGTCGCCGGTCACGTGATCGCCCGGGCGGTCTACCTCGAGAAGACGCCCATCTGGAGCCGCACCGGGATCGACGAGTGGGGCGGACGGACGAACGAGGGCGCCCGGCGCGACGGAACTCGCGAGTCCTGAACCGCGCGACGCCGATCGATCGGCGATCATGCCGCGAACCGTCCCGGAGCCCTCGCATGCAGCGCGGTCTGATCGTCGTGCACGTCGTCCTGGCGTCCTTTTATCTTCCGATGGGCGTCATGTACGCCATCACCGGCGGTCTCTATGGGCTCGGCATCAAGGGCAGCTACGAGACCGTCGAGACGAGCGTCGCGACCGAGGCGCCCCTCTCGAAGGAGCTCTCGCAGCTCGTCGCGATCGCGGAGGAGGCGCTCCGCGACCGCGGGCTCGCCGATCCGACCGGCGGCGCCGGGATCAAGACCTCGGGCACCTCCTTCCATCTCGAATGGACCGGCACCGAGCGCGACGTCGAGGTGCATCCGACCGAGGACCCGATGATCGCGAAGGTCCGCATCAAGGACACCACCGGCTATCGGCGCCTCGTGCAGCTCCACAAGGCGAAGGGTGGCGAGCTCTTCAAGTGGTTCGCGGCGACGTGGATGGCCGGGCTCGTGGCGCTCTTCCTGACCGGCGGCATGATGGCGTACGCCCGCAAGCCCTTCCGCGTGCTCGCCCTCGTCGCGAGCCTGCTCGGCATCGCGGCGTTCCTCGTGCTCGCGTCGGCGAGCTGATCGCCGCGCTTCGGCTCGGTCTTGGACACCCATCGAAGGCACCCATCGAACGACCGGGCTCGGCGACCCGGCTCGGCGTAGTCCGACCCGCCGATCGGAGTCGCAAGCCGACTGTCGTTAGAGAGTTGCGAAGGGTCGGTCTTGGACACCCATCGAAGGTCGGTCTTGGACACCCATCGAACGACCGGGCTCGGCGACCAGGGGTCGGTCTTGGACACCCATCGAACGACCGGGCTCGGCGACCCGGCTCGGCGTAGTCCGACCCGCCGATCGGAGTCGCAAGCCGACTCTCGTTAGAGAGTTGCGAACGAGTCCTGATCGAAACGGGGACGGAGTCGTGATCCCCCTTCGGCGGTCGTGCTGCCCTCCTGCCCCGCCGATCGCTGCCTGTCCGAGACTCGAGACTGCTGCCCAAGACCGCCAAGACCGCCCCCCCCCCGAACGATGCCTGTCCGAGACTGCCCCCAGACTGCCCCCCGAACGATGCCTGTCCGAGACTGCCGCGCCCGTCATCCCGCCACCCTGCCCCCGATCGCTGCCTGTCCAAGACTCCCCGAACGATGCCTGTCCGAGACTGCCGCGCGCGGTGATCCCCCTTCGGCGGTCGTGCTGCCCTTCTGCCCCGCCGATCGCTGCCTGTCCGAGACTCGGCTCCAAGACCGCCAAGACCGCCCC
>VGXO01000119.1 GCA_016873275.1 Phycisphaerae bacterium | reverse complement strand
AACCCCGGGCGCAGCAACCTCGACGCGACGCAGGAGCTCTTCTATCCCGCGATCGCCCGGGCGATCGCCGACACCGGCTTCCAAGGCTGGGTCGCCCAGGAGTTCATGCCCCGCGGCGACCCGGCGAAGGCGCTCCGCGAGGCGGTCGTCGCCTGCACGGTCTGACCGACGCCGCCGGCGAACCCCCCACCTTGCCAGCGGAGATCGATCGAGGTGGGCGATCGCCGCCGACCCCATTGACCTCTCCTCGGCGTCGTGGCACCCTCAACGTCGTCGCCGAGGTCGCTGACCTCGGGACGCGGAGCGGAACCCGACGGACGCCTCGGTCCGGCGGAATCTCCATCTGGCGGAGCCAGGGAAAGGGACCTCATGCGAAGCATCTCGCGGGGCGGCGCCGCTGCCTCGATCCTCGCGGCGGCAGGCGGGCTGGCGACGGCGTCGTCGAGCCACGCCGGCGTCTACTACTCGATCTACACCCTGAGCTCGCCCTACCAGTTCTCCACGCCGAACGCGACGCAGGCGCTGCTCACCTTCTCGACGAGCCTGACGAGCGGCATCATGGACGCGGGCGACCTCGACGACTGGAGCATCTCGCTCCTCTCGGGAGGCAACCTCTTCTATACCGACCACGTCGTCGTCGACGGCGCGGTGCAGTCGATCGGCGGGGTGAGCCGCTCGATCACGGACATCCTCTTCGAGTTCAACCTCGACACGCTCGTGCACGGCACCTTCGACAACCTCGTGCCTGGCGCGTCGCTCGCGGCGGCCGTGGGGACGCAGTTCAACATCTACAGCTATCCCTTCGTGATCCCGCCCGGCCAGCCCGGACCGATCCCCTTCGGGATCTGGTCGAACGGCAACGAGGCGACCCGGCAGAACATGGGCTTCTCGTCGGTGGTGACCATCCCCGCCCCGGCGACGATCGCGCTGCTTGCCTTCTCGGTCCTCCCGGCGCGGCGTCGCCGCGACTGAGGTCGCCTCCCTTCCGCCGAAGCGTGCCGTGCGGCTGGTCTCGGTCGTAGCATGCGTCACCTTCGAAGGGCGTCGCGACGCCATCGACCTCGGATGACGGACACCAGCATGCGCACCATCCTCGCCATCTCGCTCGCCGCCCTGCTCTCTCCCGCGATCGCGTCCGCGACGGCGCAGGTCACGACGGTCACCTTCAGCAACGGCACGGAGGGATGGACCGGCCCGCAGGGTCCCGGCGGCAGCACCTTCATCGAGTCGACCGGCGGGAACCCCGGCGCGAACTTCCGCACCATCTTCAACAACTTCGGGATCGGCTTCGCGAACTCCACGAACCCCGCCTTCATTGGCGACTTCACCACCGCGACCGAGGTCACGATCTCGATCGACGTCAAGGTGCAGCAGGTCTCCTTCTTCGGGCAGCCGGTGCCGCGACCCTGGCTCGTCGAGCTCCGCGACTACGACGGCGCGAGCGGCGGGTATCCGTGGAACAGCGTGTGGTACCTCTTCGCCAACATCACGAGCGCGCAGTACGGTCAGTGGACCACCTTCACGGTGACCTTTGATCCGCGCTCGACGACGCTGCCCGCCGGCTGGGGCGGCTCCGGCGCAGAGCACCCGACGACCTACGAGCCGATGCTTCCGCCGGGCGTGACCTTCGCCGACGTCCTCGCGGGCGTGGACGCCATGGTCTTCACCACGCTGCAGCCGGGGTATTTCTTCGGCTTCACCGACTTCGACGTGCGGCTCGACAACATCTCGGTCGCCCGCGTCCTCTCCTCGCCCGCCGACCTCAACCAGGACGGCGTCGTGAACGGCATCGACCTCTCGATGATGCTCGCCGCCTGGGGCGCATGCCCGCCGAAGGGCGCCTGCCCCGCCGATCTCGACCACAGCGGCGAGGTCGACGGCGTGGACCTGGCGATGCTGCTTGCGGAGTGGAAGTAGCCGAGGTCGGAAAGTTGAGTTCGCGCGATCCGCGACTCCTCCTCGACCGAGCGGAGCGAGGTCGGGGAGGTGCCGAGCGACTCAGGACTCACGTCGCCTTCGAGCCTCAAGTCGACCGCGGGCATCTTGCCCGCATCGGGTCCACTGCGATTCACGCCACTGCGGGCGGGACGCCCGCGGTCCACGTCATCGAGACGCCGACGTCTCCGGTCGACCGCGGGCATCTTGCCCGCATCGGGTCCACTGCGATTCACGCCAGTGCGGGCGGGACGCCCGCGGTCCACGTCATCGAGACGCCGACGTCTCCGGTCGACCGCGGGCATCTTGCCCGCATCGGCTCCACTGCGATTCACGCCACTGCGGGCGGGACGCCCGCGGTCCACGTCATCGAGACGCCGACGTCTCCGGTCGACCGCGGGCATCTTGCCCGCATCGGGTCCACTGCGATTCACGCCACTGCGGGCGGGACGCCCGCGGTCCACGTCATCGAGACGCCGACGTCTCCGGTGGACCGCGGGCATCTTGCCCGCATCGGGTCCACTGCGATTCACGCCAGTGCGGGCGGGACGCCCGCGGTCCACGTCATCGAGACGCCGACGTCTCCGGTCGACCGCGGGCATCTTGCCCGCATCGGCTCCACTGCGATTCACGCCACTGCGGGCGGGACGCCCGCGGTCCACGTCATCGAGACGCCGACGTCTCCGGTGGACCGCGGGCATCTTGCCCGCATCGGGTCCACTGCGATTCACGCCACTGCGGGCGGGAAGCCCGCGGTCCACG
>VGXO01000118.1 GCA_016873275.1 Phycisphaerae bacterium | reverse complement strand
CGCGTGACCCGGCCCGCACCCGAAGCACGAGCCGCCCCTCATCATGCCAATCGTCCGCCCCTCGATGCAGCGCATCGCGATTCCGGGTCCGTCCGGTCCGGACTTTCGATCGACCGCTCGCCGATCGATGCGAGCAGCGATCGTGTGACGTGACTCCGCCGCGCGACGCGGTCGCCCACCGCGCGAGATGCTTGCCCATACGATCCCGCCTCCCATGGCGATCCAGTACCACCGCGAGACGCTCCCCAACGGCCTCACCGTCCTCGCCGAGACCGATCCCTCCGCCGCGACCGCGGCGATCGGCTTCTTCGTCCGCACCGGCACCCGCGACGAGCGACCCGAGGAGATGGGCGTCAGCCACTTCCTCGAGCACATGGTCTTCAAGGGGAGCGAGCGCCGCGGACCGGTCGAGGTGAGCGCCCAACTCGACGACCTCGGGCTCGACCACAACGCGTTCACGAGCCACGAGATGACCGTCTACTACGCCGCGGGGCTCCCCGAGTCGATCAGTCCGGCGGTCGAGGTCCTCGCCGACATCCTCCGCCCCGCGCTCCGCGAGGCGGACTTCGAGGAGGAGCGCGGCGTGATCCTCGAGGAGATCGCGATGTACGAGGACCAGCCGGCATGGGTGCTGATGGAGGCGGCGCAGGAGCGCTACTTCCACGGGCACCCGCTCGGCTTCCGCGTCCTCGGCACGAAGGACACCATCTCGCGCCTGCCGCGGGAGGCGATGGTCCGCTACGCCCGCGACCGCTACGCCGCCGACTCGATCGTCGTCGCCGCCGCCGGACGCGTCGAGTTCGGCGAGGTGCTCGAGAGGGTCGGTCGGGCGTGCGGCGCATGGCGACCCTCCGGCGCGACCCGCGAGCATCCGCGTCTCGCCGCGGGCGAGGGCGAGTTCGAGATCCGCCGCCCCAAGCTCTCCGCCGCCTACGGCACGATGCTCGTCCCTGCGGTCGACCTCCGCGATCCGCGGCGCTACGCCGCGATGCTCGTCGCGCACGTCCTCGGCGACGGCGACGGATCGCGGCTCTTCTGGGCGCTCGTCGAGCCGGGGCTCGCCGAGCACGCCGATGCCGGCTTCGACCCGCACGACGGCGTCGGCGAGATCGTGGTCCAGTGGACCTGCGACCCCGAGGCGAACGAGGAGGTCGAGGCGGTCGTGCGGCGCGAGCTCGCGTCGTTCGCGGAGAGCCTCCGGGAGGAGGACCTCCTCCGCGCCCGCGCGAAGGTCGCGACCGCGGTCACCCTCGCGGGCGAGCGCCCGAGCGGCCGCATGCACCGCCTCGGGGCGAGCTGGCTCGTCCACCGCGAGCACCGTCCGCTCGAGGCGGAGCTCGCCCGCATCGAGTCGGTGGACCTCCGCGAGATCCACCAGTACCTCGAGCAGCTGCCGCTGGTGCCGCGGCTCGCGGGTCGCCTCCTGCCCGAGTGAGGACCTCGCGCCGCCGCGGCGCGCACCGTTGCCCGACTTGCCCGCGCCACCGGACTCGTCAGACTTCCGCCATGCCTGATCCAACCCTCCTCGAGTACTTCGACAGCCCGAGCGACGTCCCCTTCGTCATCGAGCACGTGAACGAGGAGTTCACCTCGGTCTGCCCGAAGACCGGGCATCCGGACTTCGGGACGCTCACCTTCCGCTACGAGCCCGCGGCGGTCTGCGTCGAGCTCAAGAGCCTGAAGCTCTACTGCCAGAGCTTCCGCAACGAGGGGATCTTCTACGAGGCGGTCACGAACCGGATCCGCGACGACCTCTCCGAGGGCATGAGCCCGCGCTGGCTGCAGGTGATCACCGACTGGCGCGGTCGCGGCGGCATCCGCTCGCGCATCGTCGCGACCTCCGGCGACGTGCCCGCCGAGTGGAGGCGGGGGTGATCGCGCTCGCTGGTCGTGACCACGCCGGTCACGCCTCGCCGACGTGCCGCGACCGCCGAAGGACGAGGAGGAGCGCGACGGTGATCCCCGCGTTCACGAGCAGCAGCTCGAAGCCCATCGTGTAGCCGCCGAACCAGTCGGGGGACTTCTGCTCGAGGACCCAGCACAGCACCGGCGCAAGCACGCACGCGACCGGGACGAGCCGGTCGCGGACCCTCAGGCGGGTCAGGATGCCGAGGGCGAACAGCCCGAGCAGCGGTCCGTAGGTGTACCCCGCGATCCGCAGCACGATCGAGATGACCGACTCGCTGCTCCAGGCGCGGAAGGCGAGGATCACGAGCAGCAGCGCCGCCGCGAACGCCGCGTGGATCCGCCGGCGGACGCGGGTGCGTGCCGCCTCGTCGAGGTCGCTGCGCTCGCCGAGCCGCAGCACGTCGACCGAGAAGGAGGTCGTCAGCGTGGTCAGCACCGAGTCCGCGCTCGAGAAGGTCGCGGCGGCGAGCCCGAGCACGAAGGCGACCGCGGCGAACGTGCCGAGGTGCTGCAGGGCGAGCGTCGGGAAGAGGAGGTCCGTGCGCGCCGGCGGCACGACGCCCGTCCGCGCCGCGTACTCGTAGAGGAGGACGCCGAGCGAGAGGAAGAGCAGGTTCACCCCGACCTGCACGGGAATGAACGCGTGGATGTTCCGCTGCGCCTCCCCGATCGTCGGGCAGCTCAGGCCGCCGAGGTCGCTCGGCGCGGACGCCTGCGGATCATGCCCGCGATCGCCCGACCTGCAAGGCGCCCGGTCGGCTCAGCCGCCGAAGAAGATCGTCCGCACCCGCGCCGGCGTCGGCGACGCGCCG
>VGXO01000117.1 GCA_016873275.1 Phycisphaerae bacterium | reverse complement strand
GCCGAGCCGCTCGTTCAGGAGCGCGACGAGGGCATGCACCGCCGCCGGCTGGTTCGGTCCGGCGACGACGATCGACCCGCCCTGGTTCTTCTTGAGGTCCTCCGCCGCCGCGTCGAGCACCTCGAGATCATGCGCGTCGAGGCGGGACGCCGCGGGCGAGCCGCCGAGCGCCGCGAGGGCGTCGCGGAGCCGCGGGTCGGACGCCTGCACGCCGCAGCGGGCGGCGAGCATCGCCGCGACCGCCGCCACGTCGCCCGCCCGCACCGGCACCCGCTCGTCGGCGTTCGCGCCGACGAGGCTCAGGCACGGCTCGAACGCGTAGAGGCGCGAGACCTCCTGCGTGGCGGGATCGGCGCTCGTGATGCGGCGCGACCTCGCGTAGTCGCGGGTCCACTTCAGGCTCGCCGGGGGAGCGCGGAAGAAGTCCGCGTCGAGCGAGACCACGACCTTCGCGAGGTCGAAGCGGTAGTCCGGTCGCATCGGGCGACCGAACGCCGCGGCGGTGCCGCCGCGGACCGCGTCGTCGTCGAAGGGCTCCCACTCGACCCAGCGGGCGTTCGGATAGCGCCTCGCGAAGCGCGAGCGGAGGTCCGCCATCGAGGGACCGCCGAAGCTCTCGGAGAGCACCGCGAGCCCCTCGCCGCCCTTCGCGGCGAGCCCGCCGAATCGCTCGGTCACGAAGGCGGAGAACTCCGCGAACGCGCCGTCGCCGACCGGGACCCCCTCGCAGAGGAGGAGCCGCGAGCGGTCGGGGTCATAGAGCTCGAGCACCGACGCCTGCGCAAACGAGTCGCAGCCGCCGAGGGTGGTGGGATGGTCGGGATTGCCCTCGATCTTGATCGGGCGGCCGTCGTAGCTCTTGACGAGCAGTCCGGCGCCGACGCCGCAGAGCTCCATCGAGCTCGCGTAGTGGACCGGGATGCCGGGCACGCGGTCGGCGGCGCTCGCGGCGAAGGGGACGATGGTGCTCTCGGGCAGGCGGCGGCAGCCGGCAAGGCCGACGCCGGCGAGCGCGAAGGAAGCGCCCATGACCCGGAGGAACTGGCGGCGATCGTCGCCTTCGAGGCGGTCGGCACCCTCGGGAAACTCGCGGTGCATGAACTCGCGGAACTCGGCGCCGTCGGCGTGCTGCTCGAGGCTCCGCCAGTACTCGAGACCCCGCTTGACGGAGGCGGGCGCCTCCGCCTCGGAGGCTCGGCTCGCGCAGCCGCCCGAGGCGGGCTGCGTCGGGAGGGGGTTCACCGGTGACATGCCGAGCAGTTCTCCGACGGGTGGATGTCGAACTTGTGCAGCAGGCCGAGGCGCTCCTCCTCGGTGAGCTCAAGCGCGGGGTCGTACGCCATGTTGGTGATCTGGGAGACCGGGCGGATGTTCGGCTCGGGATTGCGGTGGCACTCGAGGCACCAGCCCATGCTGAGCGGCGCCGAGCGGTACACCACCTCCATCTGGTCGATCCGTCCGTGGCAGGAGACGCAGCCGATGCCGCGGGCGACGTGCGCCGCGTGATTGAAGTAGGAGTAGTCGCCGAGCTTGTGCACCTTCACCCACTCGATGGGCATGCCGGTGCGGTAGCTCTCCTGCACGCCGGCGAGCTTGGGACTCTCCGGACGGATCTGCACGTGGCAGTTCATGCAGGTCTGGGTCGGCGGGACCGCGGCGTGCGCCGCCCGCTCGACGGTCGCGTGGCAGTAGCGGCAGTCCATGCCGAGCTGCCCGGCGTGGAGCGCGTGGCTGAACGGCACCGGCTGCTCGGGCTGGTAGCCGACCTCGAGGGTCTTGGGGCTGAACCCGTACGCGACGAAGAAGACCGCGTAGAGCGGCACCGTCGCGCCCGCGACGAGGATCGTCGGCAGGAGAAGGTTCGACCACTTGGGGAAGAGGAATCTGCTCATGGGCGAGAGGGCTTGGGGAGCGCGATGACCTCAGCCGCAGGAGGCGGGTGAAGGGATGACGGGATCGTGAACTTTTTCACGAAGTCGAAGGGGCAAATGCTAGGGGAACCGAGCAAACCCGGTCAAGAAGGACGCACCCCACGCCTCTTGCCCGAGCGGTCGTTATCGGCGGGTGCCGGTCGAGATCGCCAAGAAGCGTGGATCCGGGACTCGGGACCCACCTGACCCACCTGACCCACCTAGTCGCCCGGTCGCCCACTCGGACCGCACCGACTCGACGAGGAACGCAAGGGCGCGAGCCAAGATCTCGCGAGACCCGTGACCAATCGAATCGCGCCCCCGTTCGGAGTCACTCTGCCCGGCCCGAGTGCTATCCGCGGAGAGCCGACGTCACCGCGTCGAGGAGGATCGCCGACCCTTCAACGACCCGTCGCCGACCAGTCGCCGACCTCTGACCCACCGGTGGGGGTCGGTCGAGTCTCGAGGGGTGCCAAGCGTGCTCCCCCACGCCCGTCTCACGCCCCTCGCGGGCAGTCCTTGTTTGGAACCGTTCGACCCGGTCATACCTCTTGGCGTGCAGGAGCTAGAGCGTATTGTTCAATCAAGTGAAGTCGGCTTCGTGCTTGAAACATCGACTATCTGCATCGATCGACATTGCATCACGAGCACATCACTCGACCTTCATGCCATTTGATCAAGCTCGGACTCCATCCCGCGTCGATTCGCCCTCGCCGCAAGCCTATGCGACCGCGTTGCCCGCCTGGTTGGTCCCCGTTGCCCCCAGTCCTTGCCTGTCCAAGATCGGTCCGCAGTCTTTGCCTGTCCACGATCGGCCCCCGTCCGTGCC
>VGXO01000116.1 GCA_016873275.1 Phycisphaerae bacterium | reverse complement strand
TCCCCTCCGTCGCCTCGCTCCGCGAGGCGACACCTCCCCACGGCGAAGCCGTGGGGAGGAGTTCCAAAGCGCACCACGTCGAGATCGCGCAGTCCGGAACTGCTGAACCCCGGAACTCCGGAACTCCGGAACTCCTCCTAGACCGAGCGCCGCGAGGTCGGGGAGGTGGCTCGCTGGCGAAGCCAGCGAGACGGAGGGGAGGTCCAACCGACGGGCTGCTTGCGCGGGCGGTTCCTTCTGGCTATCGTCGCCGCTCATGCCGACTTCACCCGATCGTCGTTTGTCAGCATCACGCCTTGGCGGGCGCGTCCTTCTCTCCATGCTCCTCGCGGTGCTCGTGCCATCGGCGCGTGCGCAGGAGTCGCGGCCGACGGCATCGCCCGCCGCGCCGCTGGTCGCGGAGACTCCGCCCGCCTCGCCCCCCTCGGACGGCGTCGCTGCCGAGGTCGCCCCCGCGACCGACTTTCCGGTCCCCTCGCGCTTCGCGGGCGAGGTCGCCGGCGGACCCGGCTCGATCTTCGTCGCGCTTCGCATCGATCCATCGTCCGATGGCGCGCCGCCGCGGGTCGAGGTGACCATGCCGCAGGCGGGCGCCCTGCGCCAGGTCGCGGAGGGGATCTCGCTCGACGGCGGCAGGCTCTCCTTCACCCTCGTCAGCATGGGCGTGCGCGGACGCTTCGTCGGCTTGCTCGATGGCGAGGGTCGCTACGCGGGCGACCTCACGCTCTCCGCCGCCGGGCAGAAGGACATCACCGTCGCCTTCGCGCTGCCGCGGACGGAGATCGCCGCGGAGCTTCCGGGCGTGGTCGCCTACCGGGGCTCGCTGCCGGTGCCGGGCGGCTCGCTCGAGATGACCATCGCCCTCGCCGCGGAGACTCCCTTCGGCGCGGTCGCGTCGCTCGACGTCCCGGCGCAAGGCGCGGAGGCGCTGCCGCTCCTCGTCGAGTCGCGGGAGGGCGGGACGTGGCGCTTCCGCATGCTCATCGGACGCCCCGCGACGATCGTCCTTGCCGAGGTCGAGGAGGGCACGCGGCTCGAGGGCACCTTCTCGCAGGCGGGCTTCGAGCTGCCGCTCTCGATGCGGCGCCTCGGCTCCTACGACCGCGCCGGGCTGCGGCGACCGCAGCATCCCGAGCCGCCCTTTCCCTATGTCGTCCGCGAGGTCGAGTTCGTCCATCCGCAGGGTCACCGCCTCGCGGGCACGCTGACCCTTCCCGCCGGCGCGAGCGCGGAGAAGCGGGTGCCCGCGGTCGCCCTCGCGACCGGCAGCGGTCCGCAGGATCGCGACGAGACGATCTTCGGGCACAAGCCCTTCCTCGTCCTCGCCGACGCGCTCACCCGCGCGGGCGTCGCGGTCCTCCGCTACGACGACCGGGGCGTGGGCGGGTCGAGCGGATCCTTCGAGCTCGCGACGAGCTGGGACCTCGCGAGCGATCTCGACGCCGCGAGCGAGTTCCTCAAGGAGGTGCCGGAGGTCGATCCGGCGCGGGTCGGTCTGGTCGGGCACAGCGAGGGAGCGCTCCTCGCGCCGATCGTCGCCCGCTGGCAGACCGAGGAGGAGGTCCCGCAGAACCCGATCGCCTTCGTGGTGCTGCTCGCGCCGCCGGGCGTGCCCGGGCACGCGGTGCTGCGGGTGCAGATGCGGCGCCTGCTCGAGGCATCGACGACGCCGGAGGATCTTCGGCAGGCGATCCTTGAAGCGCAGGCGCGTCTCCTCGACGCGTCGCTCGCGAAGGACGAGGCGGCGATGCGGGAGGCGGCGCGCGACCTCGTGACCGCGCAGGCGTCGGTCGCGGGCGCCGGGGCGGTGACCGACGAGATGATCCTCCAGTCCGCCGACGCGACGGTCGCGCAGATGAGCTCGCGGTGGATGCAGGTCTTCCTCGAGGTCGATCCGGCGGCGATCCTCGCCTCGATCAAGGCGCCGGTCCTCGTGGTGATCGGCTCGCTTGACCTGCAGGTCGATCCGGGACAGAACCTCCCGCCGATCCAGGCGGCGCTTCGCCAGGCGGGCGTGCCCTCGCAGGTCCAGGTCCTCGACGGGCTGAACCACCTCCTGCAGCCGGCGACCAAGGGGTCGATCGACGAGTACGGGGCGATCGAGGTCACCATCGATCCGAAGGCGCTCGGATTGATCGTGGACTGGGTCGTGCGCACCAGCGGGGTCGCGGCGGCGCCATGAGCTTCGGGCTGATGCGAGGTCGCGACCCCGACGTCGCGGGCGTCGGGCTCGACCGCGACGACCTGCCGCCCTTCGAGGCAGGGCGGTTCGATCCGCGGTCCTTCTTCGGGGATCTCGCGCGACCGTTCGAGATCGAGATCGGCTCGGGCAAGGGGACCTTCCTCCTCGCGGAGGCGTCCGCGAATCCGGAGGTGAACTACCTCGGGATCGAGCAGGCGGGCGAGTTCTGGCGCTACGCCGCCGATCGCCTGCGAAGGCACGGTCTCGGAAACGTGAAGGTGCTCTGGGGCGACGCGGTGGAGCTGCTGCGGCACCGCATGCCCGACGGCGTCGCGCGGGCGATCCATCTCTACTTCTCCGATCCGTGGCCGAAGTCGCGGCATCACAAGCGCCGCGTGCTGCAGGATCGGAGCCTCGAGGACTTCCGCCGCGTGCTTGGTCCCGGCGGCGAGCTGCGGCTGGTCACCGATCACGCGGAACTGTGGGCGTGGTACGAGGCGCACGCGGCGCGGCACGCGGATCGATGGGAGCGGCTGGAGTTCGCCCGCCCGACGCACGCGAGCGAGGGAGAGATCGTGGGCACCAACTTCGAGCGGAAGTTCCGCGCCGAGGGACGGTCGTTCCACGCGATGACGCTGCGGTCGAGGGGGTAGCGGGCGCCCGAGGACTTCCGGAAGGCGCGATCGCGCGGGGCCTGCGCGAGGCGAGCAATCCGTTGATCGGACCTCCCCTCCGTCTCGCTGGCTTCGCCAGCGAGCCACCTCCCCGACGTCGCTTCGCTCCGTCAGGGAGGAGTTCCGGAACACGACTCCCCGACCTCGCGG
>VGXO01000115.1 GCA_016873275.1 Phycisphaerae bacterium | reverse complement strand
CAGCCCATGGGGCTCGTCCCTCCTTCCAGTCCTCGCCCCCAAGTCATGCTTCGAGCTCCCGCGGCGACCTCTAAACTCCCCCCCGGTGATCCGATCACGCTGAATCCCGACCTGCCCCCGACCTGAACCACGACCTGAACCACGACCTGAACCACGACCTGAACCCCGACCTTGCCGACATCTGACTCCCTCGACCTGACTCCGGAATCCAGCCCGATGCATCCCTCGACGAGTGCCTCCCCCCGCGACATGGCTTCCTCCTCCGTGGCATCCCGCCCGTCCTTCCTTGGCGGCGGACCGCGGCGCTCCCGAGCGCCGCTGCTGACGCTCGCGACCGCGGCGGTCGTCGCAGGAGGAACCTCGATGGCGATGGCGGCGCCCCAGAAGGGCGCGACGCCGCCGCGCGAGGTCGAGCACCGCTCGACCCTCACGCGGGTGCGCGAGGGCGGAACCCCCTACGACCCGAACCAGTCGCTCGTCCCCTACGCGATCGATCTCGCCGGAGGCGGCGTCGCGGAGGCGCCCGGCACCGCGGTCATCTCGTCGCCGCCCGAGTACGACCCCGTGCGGGGCGTCCTCTTCCAGTACGGGAACAGCTGGAACTCGGTCGTGACCTCGCTCGTGTCGAAGCTGACCGCGGGCACGGTGCACGACGAGATCGCCTACGTCGTGGTCGCCAACCAGACCACCGCGAACAGCGCGACGAGCGCCTTCGTCGCCGCGGGCGCGAACATGAGCAAGGTGGTCTTTCTCATCCACCCGAACGACTCGATCTGGATCCGCGACTACGGACCGCACTTCATCTGGCAGGGCGGCACGCTCGCGGTCGTCGACAGCCACTACTACCCCACGCGGACGCTCGACAACTTCGTCCCGACCCTCGTCGGCGACGTCAACCTCGGCGTCCCCACCTTCGATCAGGGGCTCTACTACTCGGGCGGCAACTTCCAGCCGGGACCCGATCGCTCGGGCTTCTGCACGGCGCTGGTCAACCTCGACAACCCCGCCTCCGGCGGTCACGACGAGGCGCTGATCCGCGAGCTCCACCAGACCTTCCAGGGGATCGACGTGCTGCACGTCATGCCGCAGCTCCCCTTCTCGGTGGACGGCACCGGGCACATCGACATGTGGATGTACCTCGTCGACGAGGACACCGTGATCATCAGCGAGTTCATCCCCGGATCGAACTCGACGGCGGTCAGCGTGACCAACAACGCGGTGCCCTACATGCAGGCGCTCGGCTTCGAGGTCTTCCGCCCGAAGGCGTGGAACTCGGGCTTCACCCACTACACCTACGCGAACGCCTTCCGGGTCAACGACCGGATCTTCATCCCCGTCTACGGCACGTCGCTCGTGCCCGGCGGCAGCAGCGCCTACAACGACGAGGACGCGGACGCCCTCGCGAAGTGGCAGCAGGCGGCGGGTCCGGGGGTCGAGATCGTCCCCATCCAGTGCTCGAGCATCATCGGCGCCTCCGGAGCCATCCACTGCATCGTGAAGCAGGTGCCGCGCTACGTGGAGAGCCTGCCCTCGGTCGTGGTGCTCTCCCCCGCGGGCGGCGAGACCTGGCTCGTCGGCTCGCAGCAGCAGATCCGCTGGAACGCGACCGACACCAACAACGTCGCGCTGGCGGACGTGGACGTCGCGTGCTCCCTCGACGGCGGCGCCACCTGGACGCCCCTCGCGACGGCGGTGCCGGACTCCGGGAGCCTGTCCTTCACGGTGCCTGCCGGGGCGACCGACGAGGCGCTCGTGCGGGTCACCGCACGCGCGGCGGACGGCGACGTGGCGGTGGCGGCGAGCAATCCCTTCCGGATCCGCCCGGGCACCGCGATCAAGCGCGACTTCTCCTCGAATGCCGGCGTCGACCGCTTCGGCTTCGGTCGGCAGACCACCAGCTGGTCCGGCATCTCCGCGAACCTCAGCCCCGTCTCCACCGCGCTCACCGCGGCGAACTACGCCGCCATGGCGACCTCGAACGCGACCGGCGGCGACTCGGACGCGAACCGCTATATCCCCTCCTCGATCAGCTCGGGCTCGGAGGCGACCCATCTCTTCCGCTTCGTGATCGGCGAGTCGCCCTCGACGATCGACGAGATCCTCGTCGAGTGGGAGGGCTACGCCGACAACTGCACGCAGGCGGAGCTCTACGTCTGGAACGTGGCGCTCTCGCAGTGGGGCGACGCGGCGGGTCGGGTCGGGCAGAACCGCTACCTCGCGAGCTTCGCGGGGAACCGCGACGAGCGCCTCGTCGGGCGGCTCCGCGGGAACCTCCAGGACTTCATCGCCCCCGACGGATCGATGCGGCTCCTCGTCTACGCCGAGCGACCGGCCGACCGCACCTTCCACGACTACCTTGCGGTGACCGTCCTGCAGGTCGACTCCTGCGAGGGCGACCTCAACGACGACGGCGTGGTGGATGGCACCGACCTCGCGCAGGTGCTCGGCTCCTGGGGCGCGTGCGCCGACTGCGCGGCGGACTTCGACGACAACGACGTGGTCGATGGCGCCGACCTCTCGACGCTGCTCGGCGCCTGGGGACAGTGCCCCTGAGCCAGCCTCACGCGACTCCTCCATTCCGCACGGCAACCGATCGGAGCTGACCCGCCGGCGAGCCGAGCGGGGCGCAGCCAGCATGCCCGATCATCGGATTGCCACCCGTCCTCGGCACGGGGCGGAAGCACGCCGTTCCTCGGCGCTGGAGGCGGGAGTTCGGGGAGCTTCGGGTCGCCCGTCCGCCCGCACCGCGCTTCCGCTAGATTTCACTGGTCCGCGGAACTCGATCGCGGCACGCCGGCACGCCTTCAACGCTTGCGTCGACGCCCCTCGGACTCCTCTCCGACCGCGCGTGCTCGTGGGTCTTCAATCGCACCAGTGACCGGCGTCCGCGGCGAGGAGCGATCCGGCGCCTCGCCCGTGCAGGACTTCTCCGATCCAAGGTCGATCGCCCTCGCCCTCGCCCTCGCCCTCATCGGCGCGTCCGACGGTGCCGTGACTGGAGGAGGCTTGCCGAACCTTGAGCCTCGGGACTGCTTTGGGTTGCTTCGCCTCGTCGCCCCGCCATGCGTGACGGGAGTCGAGGTCGAGGCAGCCACGATCCCCATGACGACCCGCCGACGCCACCTTTCCATTGACCGCGGACCGCGCACGCCAGGTGGAGCCGTGACCGGCGCGGAACGACCTGCGACGAGGTCGTCCGCCTCCTCCGATCGATCGACCAGAAGCTCGACTCGCGGCTCGTCGACAACCCCTCGACCGTCGGTCAGGCGGTGCACCGGCTCGGCTTCATCGCCGAGAACCTCGGCAAGGA
>VGXO01000114.1 GCA_016873275.1 Phycisphaerae bacterium | reverse complement strand
GCCGCCGAGGTCGCTCGGCGCGGACGCCTGCGGATCATGCCCGCGATCGCCCGACCTGCAAGGCGCCCGGTCGGCTCAGCCGCCGAAGAAGATCGTCCGCACCCGCGCCGGCGTCGGCGACGCGCCGCGGATCGAGTCCGCGTGCGCGGGACCCACGAGCTCGCGGAGCTCCTCGATCGTCGCGTCGTCGAGCTCGCGGTGGCGGAACTGCAGGCGACCCACCACGCTCTGCCACCGCGTCGCGCCCTCGGACGAGAGCCTCCCGGGCGGCGACGCCCCCGCCCCCTGCTCCGGTCGCGCCCGACGGGGCGGATCCGCCGCGAGCTGGTCGAGGCTCGCGAAGAGCGCATCGCTCCGGGCGAGGTAGCCCTCCTCGATCTCCGCGAGCCGCGTCATCGCCGCCTCGTCCGCCGCGAGGAGCCGCATCGCCGCGTTCATTCCCTCGAGCGCCGACATCTCCGGCACCGCTTCGGACCATCCCGCCCGGCGCGCCGCCGCATGGAACGACCGCGCCGCGTCGTCCGGAAGCACCGCCTCGATCCGCGCGAGCTCCTCCCGCATCAGCGTCGACATCGCGCGGCGCGACTTCGGAAGCGCCTCCTCGAGCCGGAAGAGCTCGCGGTGGCGCTCGCTCGCCCGGCGGGCGACCTCCACGGGATCCTCGGTCGCGGTCGAGACCGCCGGTCTCGGCATGAACATCGTCCGCCGCAACTCGCGGAGCGCCGGCATCACCGAGCGCATCTGCGCCCAGTAGCCCTCGACCGCAGGGCGCCAGCGGCGGAGGTGCTCGACGAGCGCCTCGGCGACGGCGGGGTCCTCGGTCGACCTCGGCGCGACCTCGCGGACGATGCCCGGGACGTCGATCGAGGCGAAGGAGCCCTCCCAAGGCGCGAGGAAGATCCCCCGCCTCGCGAGCGACCCGTCGTCGCCGCGGAGACCCGCGGTCGCCGCCACCAGCTCGACGACCCGCCAATCGCGCCACGGGGCGAGGCGCTCCGCCGACTCATCGCCGAGGAGGTCGAGGAGCGCATCGAACATCGCCGCGTCCGCCGCGAGCGCCCGCCCGAGCGCCGCGTCGAGGACCGCGACGTCTGGTCCCATGTCGAGGAAGCCGACCTCGACCGCCGAGGGATCCTGCGGCGCCTCCGCCGCCTCCCGCACGATCGCCGCGATCTCCGACTCCGCGTCGAGGCGGATCTGCTCGGCGACGATCCGCATCTCATCCGCCACCCCGAGTTCCGTGAGCATGCGGGCGAACGCCGCGGCGTCGAACCCGCGAAGCGGCGGCGCGAACGCCTGAGGCACCATGCGGATGACGCCGCCCTCGCCGATCTCGATGGACATCGCGCTGACGCTGATCGGCATCGCCACCATCGCGCCACCCATCGCCGGCACGCCCTCGAGCTCGACGCCATCGCTCGTCGCGACGGCGATCGAGATCCCAGCGGTGAAGGTGAAGTCGCCCTCGCCGCCCGCCGCGCCCACCACGCCCTGCCGACCGGCGAGCACCTCGCGGCGAGCCGCGTCGCCCCCGCCGCCCTCGCCCCCCTCCCCGAGGATCGCGAGCACGCGGTCCTGCGCCTCCTGCGGCAGCGACGCCGAGAGCCGCATCCCCATCTCCTGCCGTCGGGTCCAGTCGGGCGGCGGGACCTGCTCGCCGTCCTCGCCGAGGGTCCACTCCATCGCGACCGGTCCGCCCGCCTCCTCGCGGGCGATGCGGAGCATGAGGTCGAGCCGCTCGCGGTGGTACGACGCCCGCGCCTCGACGAGCGCCGCGGCGACCTCGGCGGAGACCCCGCCGCGGGCGAGCGTCGCATCGACCTTCTCGCGCATGAACGACCGGATCGGATCGGATGGTCCGTGACCAAGCGACGAGAGGAGCTCGGCGACGCGATCGTCGGCGAGGAGACCCTGGAGCCGCGCGAGGCTCTCGATCTGCTGCATGCGGACCCGACGCGCCTGACCAAGGTCGAGCCCGATCTCGACGCGACCCTCGCCGCCGGGCACCGATGCCATCGCCTCCTCGATCCGCGGGTCGCGACCCTCCTCCTTGGCGAGGCGGGTCTCCTCCTCGACCGCGCGGCGGCGGGACTCCTGCGCCGCGACCTCGCGCACGATCGCCTCCGCCTCGCGGATCGATCGGTCGATCTGCTCGTCCATCACCGCCCGCAGCGCCTCCGAGAGGCGACCGTCGTGGTCGGCGAGCCGCTCGCGGACGAGCGCCGCCTCCTCGGCGGTGCACTCGAGGCGCTCGATCACCTCGAGGAGGTCGACGGGCTGTCCCATGCCGAGCATGTCGAGGCGCATGTCGAGCGCCCGCCGCCGCTCGCCGCGGGCCTTCAGCATGCCGAGCCGCGCGTCGTCGAGGGCGACCTCCTCGCCGACCTCGGTCCACATCGAGTCCTCGAGCTGCGCAAGCCGCTCGACGAGGCGACGCTGCGCCGCGGCACGGGCGGCGACGCGGGCGAGGCGCTCCTCCGCGTCGATCCGGGGCTCCATCCACGCCGCGGCGCCCGCGACGACCCACTGCTCGATCTCGCCGTCGCGGAGCCGCTCGACCTCGGCGAGGTAGCGGTCATGGATCGGTCGCGCGAGCGGCGCCGTCGCCGGATCGACGCCCACCGCCTCCAGCCAGGCGGAGACCATCCATCCGGCGCGAGGATCCGGGAAGCGACCTCCCGTCCCCTGCGCGAGCGCAGCGCCCGGCGCGGCGAGCGCGAGGACGAGCACGACGAGGTGCCTCGGCCGACCGACGGGGCGGACGCTCGGGCGCGCAAGATCTTCGTGTTTCGTGGGCATCGGCGATGGTCCTCGGCGGTCGGACGCGGTCCGAAGGGGCGACTCTAACCACGGCGGGACTGCCCCGACCGGAGAGCCGCGGAAGTTCGCGGAGATGGCGGGCGAACGAACTTCGCGAGGCGGAGGGGAGGTCGGATGGGCTGGTTGCTTGCGTCGCTCCATGAGGTCGGGAAGGTGCCCGAGCGCCCCGCCTCTCCAGCGAGGAGCGCCGCGACGGGAGAGTGCCGGAAGACTCAACGCCTCTCCCGCGAGGAGCGCCGCGACGGGAGAGTGCCGGAAGACTCAACGCCTCTCCCGCGAGGAGCCATGCGTCGGGGGAGTGCCGGAAGACTCAACGCCTCTCCCGCGAGGAGCGCCGCGACGGGGGAGTACCGGAAGACTCAGCGCCTCTCCCGCGAGGAGCCATGCGACGAGCGGGAGAGGCCGCCTCGCGAACGCAGTTCGCGAGGCGGGTGAGGGTGGTGCGACGCGAGACGAGCGTCGTGGAGCACCCAGTCGAGACGTCGCCGATCGAGTCGTCGCCACGCGCCCGTTCGTCGTGCTTCGGAACACCCCCACCGGGCTTCTCGCGCTGCTCGAAGCCCGACTCCCCCGCGAGCTCCGCTCGCGGGAGAGTGCCCGATCGCTCCATCTCTCCCGGTAGTCGCCACGCGACGGGGGAGTACCGGAAGACTCAGCGCCTCTCCCGCGAGGAGCCATGCGACGAGCGGGAGAGGCCGCCTCGCGAACGCAGTTCGCGAGGCGGGTGAGGGTGGTGCGACGCGAGACGAGCGTCGTGGAGCACCCAGTCGAGACGTCGCCGATCGAGTCGTCGCCACGCGCCCGTTCGTCGTGCTTCGGAACACCCCCACCGGGCTTCTCGCGCTGCTCGAAGCCCGACTCCCCCGCG
>VGXO01000113.1 GCA_016873275.1 Phycisphaerae bacterium | reverse complement strand
GCTTCGCTCCGTCAGGGAGGAGTTCCGGAACACGACTCCCCGACCTCGCGGCGCTCGGTCGAGGAGGAGTTGCGGAGTTCCGGATCGCGCGATCTCGACGTGGAGCGCTCCGGAACTCCTCCCCACGACTCAGTCGTGGGGAGGTGGACTGCGAGCGCAGCGAGCAGGACGGAGGGGACCAACTCCGACGGGTTGCGTGCTTGCGTGCGCTTCGCGAGGCGAGCAATCCGTTGATCGGACCTCCCCTCCGTCTCGCTGGCTTCGCCAGCGAGCCACCTCCCCGACGTCGCTTCGCTCCGTCAGGGAGGAGTTCCGGAACACGACTCCCCGACCTCGCGGCGCTCGGTCGAGGAGGAGTTGCGGGGTGTGCGATCTTGACTCGGAGCGCTCCGGAACTCCTCGCGGAAGGACCGCTCGCCCGCCTACGGCGCCGCCTGCAGCGTGACGTAGACCATCTGCTGCTCGCCGTCGCGCTCGAAGGTCACCGCGACCACGTCTCCCGTCTTCTTCTCGCGGAGCTTGGCGACCAGCGCCTCGCGGGTGCTGATCGGCTCCTTCTCCCAGAGCACGATCCGGTCGCCGACCTTGATGCCGGCGAGCGCCGCCGAGCCGCCGTCGGTCACCTCGACCACCTCGAGACCGCTGCCCGACTCGTCGGGACGGCTCCGCATGCCGAGCCGCACCGCGAGCCGCTGCCCGCCGCGCATCCGGTCGCCGCTGCCGCCCGCCGGCTGCACGAACTTCTGCGGCCGCTGCGCCGCGTCGAGGGCAAGCGCATGCCAGAGCCGCACCGTCCGCACCGCGTCCTCGCGGTTGATCTTCTCCGCGGTGTCGTCGGGAGTGTGGTAGTCGCCGTGGAAGTCCGCGATGATCGCGAAGAGCACGGGGACGCCGGCGCTCGCGAACGCCGCGTGGTCGCTGCCGCCGCCGCCGCCATCCTCCTGCACGACCTCGAGACCGGACGCCGCGAAGTAGGGCTGCGCCCACTCCTTCATGCCCTCGCCGGTGCCGACGCCCGACACGCTCAGCCGCCGGTTCTCGATGCGGCCGATCATGTCGAAGTTCATCATGAGCGAGTGCTGCGCGAGCGGCGCGAGGGGGTTCCGCACGTAGTGGCGGGCGCCGTTGAGCCCGCTCTCCTCCGCGTCGAAGCCGATGAAGACGATCGTCCGCAGCGGCGTCTCCGCGGGCAGGGCGTCGTAGGCATCCTTGAGGCTCTCCGCGAGCAGCATCACGCCCGCCGAGCCAGACGCGTTGTCGTCGGCGCCGGGATGCAGGTTGCCGGCGCCGCGCCGCGAGCCGAACTCGCCGAAGCCGAGGTGGTCGAGGTGCGCGCCGATCACGATGAACTCGTCCTTGAGCGAGCCGCGTCCCGGCAGCAGGCCGACCACGTTCTCCGCGGTGACCGGGATCTCCTCGACCTCGCCCGCGAGGACGACCACGCCCGAGCTCGGCATGTCGAAGGACGCGCCGCCGGAGTCCGCGAGGCGGCGGAGGTCCATGAGACCCCGCTCCTCCGCGTCGATCAGCCGCACCAGCCGGTCCGCGGCGTCGGGGGTCATCATGACGACCGGGCACTCGGCGGTGCGGGTGCCGCGCTTGATGAGCTCGCGGGCACGCGGGTCATCGGCGCCGGGCGGGTTCACGAGGATGATCGCCGCGGGGTTCCGCCGGGTGATCGACTGGAACTTCCGCTGGAAGGACGCGCGGCTGCTCCAGCCCTGATCCGCCCAGAGGCTGCGACCCTCCTCGTTCATCGGCTCGAAGCGGAACATCAGGGCGATGCGGCCGGTGAGGTCCTCGCCCTCGGCGAAGCTCGAGTAGCCCTCGGGTCCATCCTCGATCGCGTAGCCGACGAAGGTGACCGGACCCTCGACGAAGCCCTCGGGTCCCATGCCGGTGAACTCGAACTCGGTGCCGAGCTCGAAGTCGAGGTCGGCGTCCTCGAAGCTCGCCCGCAGGACCTGCCCGGTGATGACGTCGTTGCTGCCGAGCGGGAACGGCTGGCGGTAGGACTTCTCGTCGGATCCCTCGACGACGATCGCCGGCTCGAGCCCCGCCCTCACGAACTGCCACTCCATGTACTCGCGGGCAAGCTCCATCCCGCGGGTGCCGGGCAGGCGACCGCCCATCCACGGGCTCGAGAGCACGGTGAGGTGCTCGTTGAACATGAGCACCTCCGCCTCGGCGGACTCGAAGGCGTCGGAGAGGGGCGTGCGGGAGGCGACCGACGCCTCGACCGCGGCGCTCTCGACCGCCGCCTCCGCCTCGCGGGCGGCGGCCTCCGCGGCGAGCATCTCCTCGGTCAAGCGCTGACCGGTGAAGGTGACCGCGCCGCCATCGGGCGTGGTGCCGATGCCGCGCACCAGGTCGCCCTCGACGACGAGCTCCGCCGGGATCGCCATCTCCGTCTCGCCCATCGGGAAGCGGAGGGTGATCCGCAGCGTGCTCGTCCCTGGATCGAAGTCGCCCTCGAGGGTGCCGGTCATCCCCATGCGCGGGATGCTGACCGTGCCGGCGACCATGTTGTCGGTCGAGAGCTGGATCACCACGTCGGTCTCGCGCTCGCCCTGCTCGCTGCCGCCGCGGATGCGCCACCTGCCTGCAGGCGACGACGCGGCGGGCGCGGCGTCCGTCGCGGTCGGCGCCGGATCGGCGGTCGCGGGGGCGGTCGGTGCCGCTTGATCCTGCGCCTGCGCCGAGGCGGACGCGAACGCGAGCCATGAAAGGGTCGCGAAGGTCGCGAAGGTCGCGAGCTTCAACAGGCTCGCGAGCGGCGCGGAGCGGGAGAGCGGACGCGTGGGACGGCCGTTGGAGTGCATGCGGGTTCCTCGAGGTCGCCTGGGACTGTCGTCTGGCGTGGTCGTCGTGGACTTGGCACCACCGCGCGGGCGGATGCCCGGCGGCTGGGGAGTCGATGATAAAGTCGCTTCATGCCTCTACCGCCCGCCGAACTGCAGGTTCCGCGTCGATGAGGCAGGACCGCCCGCGATCAGGGGCGTCCCGGGCGACCGCGGCGCGACCGATCCTTCTTCAGGGGCTTCTGGGCGACCTCCTCGAACGGTCGCCGCGCGGCGCGACCACCCGCCACGCGGGCGTCAGGGCGGTCGCGCTCCTCTCCGTGATGCTCTCCTCGCTCCTCGCCGGGACTCCGACCGCCTCCGCCGAGACCTTCGCCGCCGACCTCCGCCACCCGCAGGATGGTCCGCACTGCGAGGTCGTGGTCAGGATCCGCGAGCAGGGGGTCGAGGTGAGGCTGAGCCCGAACCTCGTCTTCCTCGACGCGGTGCTCGACTTCCCGCGGGAGGAGCCTGGCGCGATCGCCCCGAGCGAGGTCTGGGCGCTCCGCGACCTCTTGATCGCCCGCTTCGCGACGCCCGGCGAGTTCGCCCTCGTCTCGATCGACGGCGAGTCGCCGGCGCCGAAGGTCGGGGAGATCCTCGTCAACGAGCCGGATCCGGACCTCCTCGGGCTCTTCCCGAACTTCGGGATGCGCGGGCTGCGGAAGATCGCGGTGACCCTCGACTACCCGACCGAGGGACTTCCGAGCGAGGTCGCGCTCCGCTGGCGCGACTTCCCGCCGAACTCGCTGAGCCTCTTCGAGGAGCCGCCGCCGCTCGCGATCGTGGTCGAGCTGCTGACGCCCGGACGCCGCGCGCTCGTCGACCTCACGATCTCGGAGCCGGAGTTCATCTGGCACGCGCCGCCGCCCGACGAGGTGGACGCGGCGGCGCTCGCGGCGCCGGCGGCGCCTCCGCCGCCCGAGCTCCGCACGCTCGCGGTG
>VGXO01000112.1 GCA_016873275.1 Phycisphaerae bacterium | reverse complement strand
GTGGGTGCTCGATTGCTTCCGGCGTCTCGGCTACCTCGAGGGCATCGCGCCCGAGGACGCCCCCAAGCAGTTCCTCTGCTGGTACACGATCGTGCGGCGGAGGAACTGACCGCGAGGCGAGGCGGACCTCACGCCGAGCCGAGGACCGCGTCCACCTCGATCTCGATCCTCATCCGCGGATCGGCGAGTCCCGCCACGATCATCGTCGCCGCCGGACGGATGTCGCCGAACGCGCCGCGCAGGATCGGCCAGGTCGCCGGAAAGTCCGCCGCGTCGGGCAGGATGTAGCGGACCCGCACCACGTCGCGGAGCGTCGCGCCCGCCTGGGCGAGCGCCTGCTCGATGTTCCGCAGGCATTGCACGGTCTGGGCGGCGACGTCCTCCTCGATCGTCATCGTCGCGTAGTCGAAGCCGGTGGTGCCGGCGACGAAGACGAGGTCGCCGACGACGACCGCGCGGGAGTAGCCGATCTCGCGCTCGAACCGCGAGCCCGAGGAGATGGTCTGGCGGGGCATGCGGGGAAGGTAGCGGCGGCGACTCGCCGGTGGAGATCGACCGCTCCCGGCATCCGGCGAGCCGCGTCGCGACGGCACGCGGACCTCGGGCACGCGGCACTCCCCGCGCCGCATCTCGCCGACGCGGGGGCTCGAAGGAGCGGGACGGGGGACCGGAGGCGTCGAGTCCCCCTACCCTCCACGCCCGCCTCGCGAGGAGCCGAGCCGTCATGAACAACCAGAAGAGCTGGCCCCGGACGGCACGGGCCGGCCGCTCGAGCTGCAGCAGGTGGGGCCCGGCCGCTACCGCGGCGAGTTCGCGGCGGCGCAGACCGGTTCGTACCTGGTGAACGTCTCGGTGCCGTCGACGCGCGAGGGCGACGCGACGTCGAGCGTGCAGGCGGCGGTGGGAATTCCGTATGCGAAGGAGTTCCGGGCGGTCCGCGACAACGCGACGCTGCTCGCGCAGGTGGCCGAGCGTACGGGCGGGCGGGTGCTCGGGATGGACGAGGTTTCGCTGGCGGACGCGTTCGACCGGACCGGTCTCGCGATTCCCCGCAGCCCGAGCCCGACCGGGCCCGACACGTGGAAGCCCTCGCCGTCGGGGCCGCGATGGACGAGCGAGCGCGCGAGGCGTCCGAGCGTCTCGCGGTCCTCCGGACGCAAGCCTCCCCGCCGGATGATGCCGAAGATTCCGCACATGTCGGCGGGGGTTTCACCAGTAGAGGCCGTCGTACCGCGCGGCCCCGCGCAGCTCCGGCACGTTGACGAGATCGATCACGTGGTGGTCGGCCCCGATCGCCGCCGCCTTCCACCGTTCCGCCGAGAGCCGGTGGTTGACGACGAGGGTCTTCGATCCCGCGACCACCGCCCGGAGGTCGGTCGAGAGGAGCTCCGCGAGGTGCGGGATCGCCTCGAGGGCGAAGCTGCGGTTCGAGCCGACCATGTTCGCGACGGCGAGGTGCTCGTCGTAGATCCTCACCGGAACGCCCTTCCCGAGCAGCTGTTCCACCAAGGCGACCATGGGCGACTCGCGGACGTCGTCGGTGCCTTCCTTGAAGGCGAGGCCGACCAGGCCGACCGGGTTCCGTCCGTTGCTCGCGACGATCCGCTTCACGAGCCGCTCGACCTGCAGGCGGTTCGACTCGAGCATGCCGGCGTGCATCGGCAGCGGCACCGCGGTCGAGCGCGACGCGTCGAGCAGCCCGCGGAGGTCCTTCGGCAGGCACGAGCCGCCGAACGGGTTGCCGGGCTTGAGGTACTTCTCGCTGATGTTCAGCTTGCGGTCCTTGCAGAAGATGTCCATGACCGCGTGCGAGTCGATGCCGAGGGCCTTGCAGATCAGGCCGATCTCGTTGCCGAAGGTGACCTTCAGGGCATGGAAGCAGTTGTCGGCGTACTTCACCATCGCGGCGACGTCGGGCGGGACGAAGAACGTCTCGGCGGCGATGCCGGGATAGAGGTCGCGGCAGAGCGTCTCGCTGCGGCCGTCGCTCGCCCCGAACACGATCTTCGGCGGGTGGTAGAAGTCGTGCACCGCGATGCCCTCGCGGAGGAACTCGGGATGGCACACGTAGCCGATGTGGCCGCCGAGCTTCGAGCCCGAGGTCTCCTCGAGGATCCGCATGAGCGACTGGTGCACGGTCGGGAGGCTCGTCGAGCGGTTGAGCACCGTGAAGAAGTCGCGGCGCTGGTCGCGCACCGCCGAGCCGATCTGCTGGCAGACCCGGTCGAGGTAGCGGGTGTCGACGCCGCCCGAGGGCGTGCTCGGCGTGCCGACGCAGACGAGGCCGATGTCGGTCTCGCGGACCGCCGCGGCGACGTCGGTCGTGGCCCGGAGCTTCCGGTCGGCGACCGCCTTCGCGAGGATGGCGTCGATGCCCTCCTCGATGATCGGGCTCTCGCCCTTGGCGATGCGGCGGACCTTGTCCTCGATGACGTCGACGCCGATGACGTCGTGCCCGAGGGCCGCAAGGCAGCCGCACGAGACGGCGCCGACATATCCGAGTCCGAAGACGCTGATGCGCATGGTCATTTCCTTGAAAGGACGCCCGCCCGCTCGAGCGCGGTGACGAAGCCGTCCACCATCCCGTCGATGTTCACCTCGTCGCGGACGAGATCCTGGCCACGGCGGGCGATCGCGGCCGTGCCCGCCGGATCGGCGAGCACCGCGTTCACCGTCGCCGCGAGGGCATTCACGTCGCCCTTCGGGTACCGCCAGCCGGTCTCGCCGTGCCGCACGATCTCGCCGTCGACGCCCGGCTCGTCGGCGACCACCATCGGCCGGCCGAAGGCAAGCGTCTGCTGGATCGCGAGCCCGAGCCCGCCGCACATGACCGACACGTCGCAGGCGCCGATCCAGCGGTAGTCCTCGCCCTCGGCGACCCGTCCGAGGATCCGGACGTCGTCTCCGCCGAGCGCGGCGGAGCGTGCCTTCACCTCGTCGAGCATCTTCCCGCCGCCGACCATCACGAGGACCGCGTCGGGATGCACGGCTCGGATCGCCGGCCACGCGTCGATGAGATCGAGATGCCGCTTCTTCGGGTACATCGTGCCGCAGTACAGCACGATCTTCCGGCTCTCGAGGCCATGGGCCGCCTTGAGCTCGGCGGCGCGGGCGTCGCGCTGGCCGAGCTCGGCGAAGATCCGGCTGGTGTCGATGGTGTTGCGGGCGATCGTGATGCGTCCGCCGGGGATCCCGATGCGTTCGAGCTCGCGCTTCCCTCCTTCGCCATAGCAGATCACGCCGTCGAAGAGGTTCGCGAAGCGGAATCGCAGCAGGTCCGAGATGCGTCCGCCCGGGGTGCCGTCCTCGGTCTGGCCCTTCGACCAGAGCAGCGGAACGCCGCCGGACGCCCGCGTCACGCCGGGTACGCGAAGGTTCGTGAGGATCCGCGGCGTGCCCTCGACGACGACCGCGGCGGGACGCCGCGAACGGATCCCGTCGAGCAGGCCGGGCTGCGTCCAGCAGGTGACGCCGAGCGGACGGACGTCCTTGAGCTGCACGAACGTGTCGCAGTACGGTCGCGTGGGATCGGCGGGGCCCTCGAGGCGGTTCGGGTCGAACACGACCTTCAGCGTGAAGCCCCGCTCGGCCAGCCGCTCGGCGAGCCGGTCGAGCACCGGCAGCCGGTAGTGGGCGAGATAGCGCTGGACGATCCAGATCTCGCGTCCGGCGGCGACGCCATCCGTCCGGGCGGGACGGCCGTGGGTTGGGGCGAGCGCCGGCGGCATCATGCGGTGACCTGCGCGGGTTCGGCCTCGGCGGCGTACGCCTCGGCCGGCTCGTCGGTGAACTCCGGCAGCTCCTCCGCGGCGTACTCGGGCGGCACGCCGCCCGGTGCGGTCGGCCCGGTCGCGGTGCCGACCCCGAAGCCGGTGATGGTGAGCGTCGTGCCGCCAAGGGAAGCGCCTTGCGGCGGCGTGAACGAGTCGATCGAGACGAGGCACGGACCCCACGCCGCGAGGAGCAGGGCGA
>VGXO01000111.1 GCA_016873275.1 Phycisphaerae bacterium | reverse complement strand
GCGCTCGGCTGCCTCGTGCCGCTCCCCGAGACCGGCGGGAACGACGTCCACCTCCTGATCGACGGCGAGGCGACCTTCGACTCGATCATCGCCGGGATCGGCGCGGCGACGAGCTACGTGCTCGTCCAGTTCTACATCGTCCGCGACGACGGGCTCGGGCGCCGGCTCGCCGACGCCCTGATCGCGGCGCGTGAGCGAGGGGTCGCGGTCTTCTTCCTCTACGACGAGCACGGCAGCAGCGTGACGGATGGCTACCTCGAGCGCTTGACCAGCGCCGGCTGCGAGGTGAGCGGCTTCCGGACCACGAGCCGCGGCAACCGCTTCCAGATCCAGATGCGGAACCACCGCAAGATCGTGGTGGTGGACGGTCAGCGGTCGTGGGTCGGCGGGCACAACGTGGGCGACGAGTACCTCGGGCTCGACCCGACGCTCGGGTCCTTCCGCGACACGCACCTGGTGATGGACGGTCCCTGCACCGCGGCGGTGCAGCTCGCCTGGTGCGAGGACTGGCACTGGGCGACCGGGCGGATCCCCGACCTTGCGTGGACGCCGCGGGCCGCGGGGGAGGTGCCGGTGCTCGTCGTCCCGAGCGGGCCCGCGGACGACTTCGAGACCTGCTCGCTGATGTTCCTGCACCTGATCACCGGCGCCCGCCGGCGGCTCTGGATCTCGACGCCCTACTTCGTGCCCGACGAGGGGATCATCGCGGCGCTCCAGCTCGCGGCGAAGCGGGGGGTCGACGTGCGGGTGATGATCCCCGACAAGAACGACAACCAGCTCGTGCGTTGGTCGATGCTGAGCTACTACCCCGACATGATTCCCGCGGGGGTCAAGCTCTACCGCTACACGAAGGGATTCCTGCACCACAAGGTGCTGCTTGCCGACGACGCCGCCGCGGTCGGCACCGCCAACTTCGACAACCGCTCCTTCCGCATCAACTTCGAGATCACGGTGCTCGCGGAGGGACCGGAGATCGGCGGGGAGATGGCGTCGATGCTGCGGCGCGACTTCGAGCGCTGCCACGGGGCGAGGCTCGCCGACTTCGAGTCGCGGCGCTGGTGGCATCGGGCGCTCGCCCGCGCGGCGCGGCTCACGAGTCCCATCCAGTAGCCGCGGGCGTCCCCCGCGTTCGACGTCGCGGCGCCGCGGCGCCGCGCGGTTCAGCCGCCGAGACCCAGCTTCCGCAGGTGCTCGGGATCGATCGCCGCCGGGCGTCCCGCCCAGCCCGCGAACCAGGTACGCCACCAGTCGAAGCTCCCGAGGTCCTCCGCCGAGAGCGGCGGCTGCTCCGACCAGAGGCGGAACCGCTCCTTGAGCAGCGCCTCCGCCTCCTCCTCGCGGCGCAGCGCCTCCAGGCTGTAGAGCAGGGTGTTCTCCGCCCAGACCGACATGTCGTGGGTGGGACCGAACGCGGCGATGAAGCGGGCGCGGGCGTGGCGGAGCACCTCCGCCGCCTCCTCATGGCGACCGAGCTTCTGGAGCCCGGCGCCCTGGTTCAGGCGGAGGTTCGCGACCATCGGATGATCGGGTCCGTAGGTCGCCTCGAAGTCCGCGAGGCGGTCCGCGATGAGGGCGTTCGCCCGGGGATCGGAGGAGGTGTAGCCGACGGTGAGGTAGAGCACCGCCCGCAGCGTCGTCGGATGGCGACGCCCGTGCACCTGCTCGCTTCGCCGGATGATCTCCTCGAGGAGCGGCACCGACTCGTCCTTGCGGCCCGCCTGGTCGAGGATGCGACCGTACTGGTTGAGCACCCGCAGCGTCAGCGGATCGTCGTCGCCGAACCGCTGGCGGGCGAGGGTGGAGACCTGGCGGGCGAGTTCGATCGCGCCGGTGCCCTCGACCGGCATGACCAGCACGTCGCCGTCGAATCCGGCGCCGATCTTCCCGATCCCCGCGAGCATCTCGAGCGCCCGCGGGTTCGCGATCGCCTCCGGATCGCCGGGCCAGCCGACCGCCGCGAGGAGGCGGTTCGCCACCTCGATGCACTCCTCGTTGCGGGACTGGGTCATCCGCAGCGAGCAGAGCTCCGCGAGCGCATCGACGAGGCGCGGCTCGGCGGGGGCGCCGGGCGTCCGCCGCGCCTCGAGGCCCGCGACCGCCTTCTCGAGGTGCGGCTCGGCGAGGTCGAGGACCTGCAGCCGCAGGTACGCGATGCCGAGGACGAGGTGGAGCTCGGCGACGATCTCCTCGGCGAGCCGCCGGTCGCCCCGCGCCTCGCGGGAGGCGAGGTCCTCCGAGGCGTCGTCGAGCATGAGGCGCAGCAGCTCGGTGTCCTTCCCCTTCGCCTGCTCCGGATCGAGTCCCGCGAAGATCTTCCCGAGGAACGCCGCGAACTCCTGCGCCCGCGCCGTCTCGACGCGCCGCGCCTCGGACTCGCGGCGGGACTGCACCGCGAAGACCGCCGTCGAGACGACGCCCGCCGCGAGGGTCGCGGCGATCGCGAGGGCGACCACCACCGCGGTCCGGTGCCGCCGGGCGGCGCTCCGCAGCGAGTCGAGCCACGAATGACGACGCGCGAGCACCGGCTCCCCGGCGATCGCCCGGTCGAGGTCGGCGAGCATTGCGTCGACGCTTGGATAGCGGTCCGGCTGCGCCTTGGCGATCGCCTTGAGGCAGATCGCGTCGAGGTCGCCGCGGAGGCGCCTCGCGAGCTCCGCGGCGCTCGCGCCACGGGAGGAGGCGGTGGGCGAGCCATCGCGCCGCGACTCGATCTCGATCCGCCGGCTCGGCGGCGCGACCACCGTGGTGCGGATGGTGTCGCCGATCCGGCTCGTGCCGCCGCGGCGGAGCGTCTCGCGGTCGATGGGGAGCGTCCCGCAGAGGAGCTCGTAGAGGATGGCTCCGAGCGCGTACACGTCGCTCCGGACGTCCGCCGCCTCGGGTCGACCATCCGCCTGCTCCGGACTCATGTACTCCGGCGTGCCGACCGCCGCGCCAACCTCCGTGACGAGCGTGCCCTCCGCGAGCGGCTCGTCGAGGCTCTTCGCGATGCCGAAGTCGATGACCGAGACCTGCGGTCCCGCCTCGCCGCGCGAGACGAGGACGTTCGCGGGCTTGAGGTCGCGATGCAGCACGCCGCGGCGGTGGGCGTGGGCGACCGCGTCGAGGAGGTCGCGCACCAGGCGCAGGCGGTCGACGATCGTCGCCGCGGTCGCGTCGCAGAAGCGGGTGATCGGCTCGCCTCGCACGAGCGGCATCGCGAAGAAGGGGCGACCATCGTCGGTCGAGCCGGACTCGAAGATGCCCGCGATGCCCGGGTGCTCGAGCCGCGCGAGCGCCTGCTGCTCGCCCTCGAAGCGGCGGAGGATCCGCTCCCCGTCGAGCCCTCGGCGGAGCACCTTCACCGCGACGAGCCGCTTCGGCGGTCGTGCCGACCTTCCGAGGTAGACCTGCCCGTAGCCGCCCTCGCCGAGGAGCGCGAGGAGCCGGAAGCGACCACGGATCTCCGGCAGGCTGAGGTCGGCGGGGGATGCGTCCGCGCCGCCTGGGGTGCGGTCGAGGATCTCCCGGACGAACTCGCGCGTCCCCGGATCGAGCGCCTCGGAGTCGACGAGCGTCGAGCGCTCCGCGGCGGGGAGCGCCATCGCCCGCTCGAGCAGGCTCCAGGCGAGGATCGGATCGAAGACCAGGACCGGGTCGGACGCGACCATCGACGCTCCCACGGATGGACCGGATCGAGACCGAGTCGTCGGTCGCCCCGAGCCGTCATCCATCATGGTGCCGCGGCGGGGGCGGGGCAACCACGAAGGACGGGGGATCGCGGGGATCGCGGACAGGCATCGCGGGGGGGATCGGGGGATCGCGGACAGGCATCGACAGGCATCGCAGGGGATCGCGGACAGGCGCAGGGGATCGCGGACAGGCGCAGGGGATCGCGGACAGGCATCGACAGGCATCGCGGGCATCGCGGGGATCGGGGGATCGCGGACAGGCATCGACAGGCATCGCAGGGGGGCAACTACGAAGGACGGGGGATCGCGGGGCGGCGGGATCGCGCGGCGA
>VGXO01000110.1 GCA_016873275.1 Phycisphaerae bacterium | reverse complement strand
CGCTCGGCGCTCGAGCTGCTCGCGATGGCGATCGGCGACGCGCCGACCGACGGCTACCAGATCGTGCGCCGCACCATGATGCAGGCGACCGGCACCTCCGACGCCGAGTTCGAGCGGCGGTGGCGGCAGGCGCTGAACGACGGGCTCCTCAAGGGCAGCGCGCTCCCGCCCACCGACGTCCGCGCCGACGAGGCGCGGGTGGGCGCGGCGGTCGCGTCGCTGCCGGTGCCGACCGCGGAGCCGGGGCTCGAGCTCTCCTTCCTCCGCGACGCGACGGTGTTCGACGGTCGCTTCGCGAACAACGGATGGCTGCAGGAGCTGCCGGAGCCGATCACCAAGCTGACCTGGGACAACGCGCTCCTGATGTCGGTCGCGACCGCCGGGACGCTGGGCGTCAAGACCGGCGACCGCGTCGAGATCGCCGCGTCGACCGACGGCTCGCCGACCCTCGAGGCGGCGGTGGTGCTCGTGCCTGGTCAGGCGGACGGCTCGCTCGGGATCAGCCTCGGCTACGGTCGCGGCGAGGTCGCCGGCCGCATCGCGGCGGGCGCCGGCTTCGACGCCTACCGCCTGCGGACCACGGCGCAGCCGAACCTCGCGACGAACGTGCGGGTCGAGCGCCTCGCGGGCACCTACGCCTTCGCCCGCACGCAGGACCACGGCGCCGCCGACGCCCTCGTCGAGAGCGTGCCGGCGAAGGGCATCCAGGAGCGCCTGCCGACGCTCGTGCGCGAGGGCTCGCTCAAGGAGTACCGCGACCACCCCGACTTCGCGCGGCACCGCACCCACGTCGCGGGTCGGCTCTCGCTCTGGGAGGAGACCAACCTCGAGGGCGCCCAGTTCCGCTGGGCGATGTCGATCGACCTCTCGACCTGCATCGGCTGCGCCGCGTGCGTCACCGCGTGCCAGGCGGAGAACAACATCCCCGTCGTCGGCAAGGATCAGGTCGCCCGCGGTCGCGAGATGGCGTGGCTCCGCATCGACCGCTACTTCCGCGGCAGCGATCCGGCGCGGCCCGACGCGGTGCTGATGCAGCCGGTCGCCTGCCAGCACTGCGAGAACGCCCCCTGCGAGCAGGTCTGCCCGGTCGCGGCGACCGTGCACGACGACGAGGGGCTCAACGTCATGGTCTACAACCGCTGCATCGGCACGCGGTACTGCTCCAACAACTGCCCCTACAAGGTCCGCCGCTTCAACTACTTCGACTACCAGCGCCGCGACCCGGTCCGCGAGCAGGTGGGCCCGCTCGCGGTCCAGCCCGACTACTACGTGAAGGACGGACCGAACGAGTGGCTGCGGATGCAGTTCAACCCGGAGGTCACCGTCCGCACCCGCGGCGTGATGGAGAAGTGCACCTTCTGCGTGCAGCGGATCGCCGGCGCGAAGATCGAGGCGAAGAACGCGTGGGTCAAGAGGGGCGGCGTCGACTTCGCGCCGACCTGGTCGATCCCCGACGGCACCATCGTCCCCGCGTGCGCCCAGGCGTGCCCGGCGGAGGCGATCGTCTTCGGCGACCTCAACGACCAGACCAGCCGCGTGGCGGCGCTCCACCGCAGCCAGCTCAGCTACGAGATGCTCGAGGAGCTCAACAACCGCCCGCGGCTCCGCTACCTCGCGCGGGTCCGCAACCCCGCGCTCGACCACGATCACTCCGGTCACGGTCACGGTCACGGGCATGGGCACGACCACGACCATGACCATGACCACGACCACGACCACGATCATGGACATGACCACGCTCGCGCGGCGACGACCGAGGAGGTGAGGGCATGAGCACGCTTCCCATCGGCATGGGCGGCGTCGGAGGCGGCGCCGCGGCGGGCGGAGAGTTCGACAACACCGGGCACCATCAAGGTCGCCGGGAGCCGCTCGTCCTGAACATGACCACCTTCGGCGAGGTCACCCGCACGGTGTGCCGGGTGACCGAGGCGAAGCGGCCGCCGCTCGCGTGGTACGTCGCGTTCGCGATCAGCACCATGCTGGTCGGCGTGCTGGGCGTCTGCGTCCTCTACCTCATCGCGACCGGCGTCGGCGTCTGGGGCCTGAACAACCCGGTGATGTGGGCGTTCGACATCACCAACTTCGTCTTCTGGATCGGCATCGGCCACGCCGGCACGCTGATCTCCGCGATCCTCTTCCTCTTCCGGCAGAAGTGGCGCACCGGCATCAACCGCTTCGCCGAGGCGATGACGATCTTCGCGGTCATGTGCGCCGGCATCTTCCCGGCGATCCACGTCGGCCGCGTCTGGGTCGTCTACTGGCTCTTCCCGATCCCGAACCAGATGGAGATGTGGCCGCAGTTCCGCAGCCCCCTCCTCTGGGACGTGTTCGCGGTGAGCACCTACTTCACCGTGTCGCTCCTCTTCTGGTTCGCGGGCATGGTGCCGGACCTCGCGACCCTCCGCGACCGCGCGACCACCAAGTTCCGGCAGTTCGCCTACGGGCTCTTCGCCCTCGGCTGGCGGGGCTCGAACCGCCACTGGCACCGCTACGAGCGGGCGTACCTCCTGCTCGCGGCGCTCTCGACGCCGCTGGTGCTCTCGGTGCACAGCGTCGTGTCGTTCGACTTCGCCACCAGCCAGCTCCCCGGCTGGCACACCACGATCTTCCCGCCCTACTTCGTCGCGGGCGCGATCTTCTCCGGGTTCGCGATGGTGGTGACGCTCGCGGTGCCGGCGCGGGAGATGTTCGGGCTCAAGAACCTGATCACGCTCCGCCACCTCGACAACATGAACAAGATCATCCTGGTGACGGGATGCATGGTGGGCTACGCCTACGCGATGGAGTTCTTCATCGCCTGGTACTCCGGCGCGATCTACGAGAAGTTCGCCTTCGTCAACCGCGCCTTCGGCCAGTACTGGTGGGCGTACTGGATCATGGTGAGCTGCAACGTGATCACGCCGCAGCTCTTCTGGTTCAAGGCTATCCGGACGAGCATCCCGCTGATGTTCATCCTGAGCCTCTTCGTGAACGTCGGCATGTGGTTCGAGCGGTACGTGATCATCGTCACGAGCCTCGCGAACGACTTCCTGCCGACCTCGTGGGATCGGTTCGAGCCCACCTGGGTCGACATCGGCACCATGCTCGGCGCGTTCGGGCTCTTCTTCACGCTGTTCCTGCTCTTCTGCCGCTTCCTCCCGATGATCGCGATGGCGGAGGTGAAGGCGGTGATGCCCGAGGCCGACCCGCACCACGGCGGTCACGCCGGGCATGGGCACGCGGCGGGAGGGAGCCACGCATGAGCACGCTCGTCACGACGACCGCCGGACGAAGCGGCGCCTCGGGTGATCCCGGGTCGCGCCGCCTCTACGGGGTGATCGCGGAGTTCGAGACCCCCGGCGCCATCCTGCACGCCGCCGACAAGGTGCGGCAGGCGGGCTACCGCTGGTGGGACTGCTGCACGCCCTTCCCGGTGCACGGGCTCGACAAGGCGATGGGGATCAAGCGGACGTTCCTGCCGGTCCTCGTCTTCTTCGCGGGGCTGACCGGCACCATGGTGGGCTTCCTGCTCCAGTGGTTCACCAACTCGAGCGACCTCTCGATCTGGGCGATGGTGCCGGTGACCGGCTACCCGTTCCTGATCAGCGGCAAGCCGCTCCTCTCGCTGCCCGCGTTCATCCCGGTCATCTTCGAGCTGACCATCCTGCTCGCGGCGACGAGCTGCTTCGGGCTGATGTTCCTCTTCAACGGCCTGCCGCGGCACTCGCACCCGCTGCTCGGCAACGAGCGCTTCCGCCGCGCGACCAACGACCGCTTCTTCGTGGTGATCGAGGCCCGCGACCCGCGGTATCGCCCCGGCGCCACCGAGCAGTTCCTCAAGTCGCTCGGCGCGACCGCCGTCGAGGCGGTGGAGGAGGATCCATGCCCCGAGTGATCATCTACGTGGTCGCGGTGCTGCTGCTCCTCGCGGCGGTCCCGCCGGTGCTCTTCGCCCGCGCCCGCTCCACGCCGAACCCGCGGCGCCCCATCCACCTCGTGCAGGACATGGACTTCCAGCCGAAGTTCAAGCCGCAGAGCGCAAACCCGCTCTTCGCCGACGGTCGCGCCCAGCGGCCGCCGGCGCCCGGCACGGTCGCCCGCGGCGAGGCGTTCGAGGATGCCCAC
>VGXO01000109.1 GCA_016873275.1 Phycisphaerae bacterium | reverse complement strand
GAGGAAGTTCGCGGTCGCCCCGAGGACGTTCAGGAGGAGGAGTCCGCCCAAGAGAAGGGAAGCCCCCGCCAGCGGATCCGTCGGAAGGCGCTCGATCAGCTCGGCGGGGAGGTGCGGGAACCGCCCGGCGGCGGCGTGCTCCTCGGCGAGGGACCGCAGGGTCACCCCCTGCCGACCATCGAGGATCAGCTTCAGGAGCGGTCCCAGCGAGACGAGACCCGCGCCGAGACCTCCTGCCGAGAGGAATGCGAAGACGAACGCCCCGGTCAGGGCCGCGCGATGCCGGAACATCCTCCGGGCGAAGGTCAGGAAGGGCGACACGGACGCAGTATCGGGGGATGCCGGGGGACTTTCCACCAGGGTCGGGATCCGACGGGGATCAGGGGCGGGACTCGGGCGAGAACTCCTCGCATCGCCGTCCGGTCCTGACCGCGTCGAGCCGATCCCAGAACCCCGGATCGCTCTTCCCGACGCACGCTGGATCGAGCACCGCGAGTCCCTCGCGGCGGAGCCCAAGCACCGCGAACGCCATGGCAATCCGGTGATCCGCGCGAGGATCGACCATCGCCGGCGTGGGCAGCATCGACCGGGGCGTGACGGTCAGCCAGTCCGACCCCACCTCCACGCCGACGCCGCAGGCACGCATCCCCTCGGCGATCGCCTCGATCCGATCGCTCTCCTTCACGCGGAGCGTCGCGAGCCCGACGAGGCGCGAGGGGGTCGATGCGCACGCGGCGACCGCCGCGAGCGCCGGCACCGCGTCCGGACAGCCGGAGGCGTCGAGCTCGATCCCGCGAAGCTCCGTGGGAGCGTCGATGCGGACGCCCCGCGCGGTCCACTCGACGGTCGCGCCCATGCGGGCAAGGGCATCGATCGCGGCGGCGTCGGGCTGGCCGCCCGACCGGTGGAGTCGCTCGATCAGGATCGACGATCCCGGCACGATCGCGGCGGCGGCGGCGAGGAACACCGCGCTCGAGGCATCCGGCTCGATCGACCATGCGCGGGCGTTGATCGGTTGCCTCGGCACGTGGATCCGCGTCGGACCGGCGGCGGGCGAGCCCTCGCGGGGAAGGTCGCGGTCGAGCTCGACCGAGAGACCCGCCTCGCGAAGCACCCGCAGGGTCATCCAGAGATAGGGCTCGCTCGTGGGCGGCGAGGTCAGGATGAGCTCGACTCCCTGCGAGGTCGCGGGCGCGACCAGCAGGCACGCCGAGAGGAACTGGCTTGAGGTCGTCTCGCCCACCGCGACGCGACCGCCGCGAAGCCCGCCGCCGGCGACCTCGAGCGGAAGGCGTCCGGGGTCGCCCGACTCGCGGATCGTCGCGGAGAGCTCGCGGAGGATCGCGATCCCATCCTGCATCGGCCGACGCCGGAGTCCCTCCGCCCCGTCGATCCGGACCGGTCCCGAGGCGAGCGTCGCGAGCGCCATCATGAAGCGGGCGCCGGTGCCGCTCTCGCCGAGGTCGAGCGTCGCCCCGCCGTCGAGCCGACCGCTCGTCCCATGCACCGTGAGACGCGAGGCAGGCGACCCCGGCGGTCCCTCCCGCCGAACCTCGACGCCGAGCCGTTCGAGCGCCGCGATGAACCGTCGCGGATCCTCCGCGTCGAGGGCTCCATCGATGACGCTCATGCCCTCGGCGATCGCCGCGAGGGCGAGCGCGCGATGGGTCAGGCTCTTCGATCCCGGAAGCCGCGCGACGCCCCGAAGCGGACCTCGGGCGGGCTCGACGAGCCACGCCTCGCCATCGCCGTGGTCCTTGGTGCCGAGTCGGCTCACGCCCGATCGACCGCGGTCGGAACGGTCACTCCGTCTCGCCCGCGGGACGTCGGAAGACCGCGACCACGTCCTCGACCGGCACCACGAAGAGGCGGTTGTCGCCCTCGAAGTCGACCGGGATCGCGTGCCGCGGATTGAAGAGCACCTTGTCGTACTGCTTGACCGGGTAGTCCTCGTCGCGCTCGACCTGCCGGCTCACCGCGACGATCCGCCCGGTCAGCGTCGGGATCTCCATCTTGTCCGGGAGATGGATGCCGACCTTGGTGACCTTGCGGTCCTCGTCCTTGCGGATCAGGACCCGCTTGCCCACTGGTTCGACGGTCTCGAGGGCGGAGACGCCTGGCTTCGCGCGGCTCATGCGGGCGGATCATAGGGATCGCCGCGTGATCGCGCGGCGGAATCTCGCCTTCGGGGCGCGGTACAACCCTCGGCTCCTCCGATGGACTCCGTGATGCTCGAGCGACTCGAAGCCCTCATCCATGACGTGCCGGACTTTCCGAAGCCCGGCATCCTCTTCAAGGACATCACGCCGCTCCTCGCGGATCCCGCGGGGCTGGCGCTCGCGGTGGAGCTCATGGCGAATCCCTTCCGCCGCCGCAAGCCGGACCTCGTGGTCGGGGCGGAGAGCCGCGGGTTCATCTTCGGGATCGCGGTCGCGCAGGCGCTCTCCTGCGGGTTCGTCCCGATCCGGAAGCCCGGCAAGCTTCCCCGCGCGAAGCGCTCCGCAAGCTACGCCCTCGAGTACGGCACCGACACCCTCGAGATGCACGCCGACGCGGTCGCCCGCGGGCAGCGGGTGGTCCTCGTCGACGACCTCCTCGCGACCGGCGGCACCATGAAGGCGTGCCACGACCTGGTGAAGGGTCTCGGCGCCGAGATCCTCGGCGTGAGCGTCTTCATCGAGCTCGAGTTCCTCAAGGGTCGAGCCCAACTCCCCGGCGTCGAGGTGCAGTCGGTGCTGAAGTACTAAGCGGGTCGCCCGCGCGATCCGCGGACGCCTCCGGACGTCGTCAGAACACCCAGAAGAACGGCTTCGAGGCTGCGCCGATCGCGTAGAGGGTGCCCCACGCGAGCTGGATCACGAAGATCACCGTCGCGATCGCGCCGAGGATCATGCCGATCTGCGTGATGGTCCGACCGGAGGAGTCCATCACGCCCGCCGACATCCGCCCGAGATCCGTGCGACCCATGAAGAAGGCGACGATGCCGAGGGGCGCGCAGAGCACGAGCCCGAGGATGCCGAACACGAGGATCAGGGCGCCGCGGTGAGCAAGCATGGGAAGGCTCCTGGTTCGAGAGTCTCGGGCGCCTCGCCGGGCCGCCGCGCGAGATCGGGTTCCGAATCCGACTACTGCGCCGATCGCGCGACCGCAGGAAGCAGCAAGCCAGCGGCGAGGAGCAGTCCGCCCACGACGATCGACAAGATGAAGAGGATCGTCCCGACGATCCCGAGGATCATCCCTGCCTGCGTGCTGCCCTGACCGGCGGGGTCCATCATGCCGGCGCGGATCTTCCCGAGGTCGCCCTGTCCCATCACCCACGCGACGATCGCGAGCGGCGCGCAGATCACGATCCCGAGGATCCCCAGCACGAGGATCGTCCCGCCGCGATGCGGCATCAGGGTGGGCTGAGAGGAGGGCGAGGAGACGGGTGGGTGCATGGCAGCTCCTACAGGTCGGTGGGGTCGGACTTCCGAGCGTCAGGCGAGAGTCACGGGAGAGGCGACGCGGACCGGAGGCTCAATCCGTCGGCGGCGCGAACATCTGGTGAGGCATCATCGGGAACGGCTTCCCCGCCGTCAGGGCGATCACCGCGAAGACGAGGAGACCGACCCACAGAAGCACGCCGATCATGCCGAGGGCTCGACCGGTCTTGGTCATGCCCGCGCCCGAGCGGTCCATCCTCCCCGCCTGCATCTCCCGGAGGTCGGCGCCTCCGATCACCCACGCCATCAGGCCGAACACCAAGCCAACCCAGAGGAGGTTTCCGACGATCGCGAGGACGCCGAGGGCGACGACGAGCGGACCGCGGGAGGCAACCTGCGACATCGATGGTCTCCGGGGAGGACGGGCGGGCGGAGCGTACTGGACGGGGGTTCCCTCCGCCACGACCGCCGCGATCGCTGCGACCCGCCGCCTCCTTCGCGAGCGCGGCGGAGCGCCGACGAGCGAGGGTTCACGCCGTGGAGAGGGGTCGCTCGGTCGTGGCAGCCGGACGAGGCACGGACGCCTGCCGCCGGTTCTATCATCGCGGTCTCCTCCACGGGCGAAGGAACCCCGAGCATGACCACCCTCTCTCCCTCCACCGCCGCCTCGAAGTCTCCCGCCGCCGATCCGCTGCAGCTGATCGACGTGGACCACGTCCGGTTCTACGTCGGCAACGCGAA
>VGXO01000108.1 GCA_016873275.1 Phycisphaerae bacterium | reverse complement strand
GGGAGGGTCTTCGCGTGCCGCGGTGACAGCGGAGAAAGCGGCGTCTTGGCGTTTCGGCGAACGGGATCGATCGTCGGCGTGCGACGCGTCCGAACGACGTGTGGTGCTGGGACTTCGTGGAGGACAGCGATCACCGCGGCCGACCGCTTCGTTGGCTGACGCTGGTGGACGAGTTCACGCGGGAGTGCCTGCTGCTCGAGGTGGAGCGGTCGATGTCGGGCGATCGGGTGCGAGATCTTCTGGCGGAGGCGATCCGGTCGCGTGGCGTGCCGGGGCACCTCCGAAGCGACAACGGCTCGGAGTTCATCGCGACGAAGCTAAGGCAGTTCCTGAAGGCGACGGAGATCGAGACGCTGTACATCGAGCCGGGCGAAGGGCATGCCATGCTTCCGGACCGATCAGGCGCGGATCGAGCGCGGATCGGGCGCCGCGGCGGGCATTCACCGCGCGGAAGCGCCCCGCGCCGCCGGGCCCCAGAGCGTCGCGACCGGGCACGCGACTAGGTCGGGGGCGAACGCCACCGGTTCCGGCACCATGCAGAGCAGCACTCCCCGCCGGAAACGCCCGCCCGCCGCATCCTTCAGGTGCCGCAGGCCCGCGAAGTCCGAGGCCGTGGGCGAGGCGGTCTTCTTCACCTCGATGCCGACGACCGTGCCCGCGCGGGTCTCGAGGACGATGTCGACCTCCTGTTGCTTGTGCGTCCGGTAGTGGAAGAGCGAGGGTCGCTCCTCGCTCCAGGAGATCTGCTTCAGGAGTTCGTTCACGACGAAGGTCTCGAGCACGGGACCGGCGACCGGCCCGCCCTCGGTCAGCCGTGCCGCGTCGACGCCGAGCAGGTGGCACAGGAGGCCCGTGTCGAGCAGCATGACCTTTGGCGACTTCACGAGGCGGCTGGTGAGGTTCGCGCTCCACGCCGGAGTCGTCGCGACGAGGAACGTCGCCTCGAGCAGCGTCCAGAGGCGCTGGAGCGTCGTCAGCGGAAGCTGGGCGTCGCGGGCGATCTCGCTCAGGTTGAGCGTGGCCGTCGCCCGCGCCGCGGCCAGCCCGAGGATCCTCGGCATCTCCCGCAAGCGGTGCAGGTTCGCGAGGTCCCTTACGTCCCGCTCGATCGTGCCCGTGAGGTAGCTCTCGAACCACTGCCGGCGGCGATCGGCGCCGGTGCGGGCGACCGCCTCGGGGAACCCGCCGCGCACCAGCCCCGGCACGAGTCCGCGCCACGCACCTCCGCCGCCGCGGAAGCGGACGGGGCCGGGGCGCAGCACCGCGTCGATGAAGCGCTCCCGCCGACCGAGCAGCTCACCCTGCGAGAACGGTCGGAGCGTGAGGATCTCCATGCGACCCGTGAGCGACTCGGAGACGGCGGGAAGAAGCAGCGGGTTCGCCGACCCCGTGAGCAGGAACCGGCCCGGCCGGCGGTCCTCGTCGACCGCCCGCTTGATCGCGGGGAAGATCGCGGGAACCCGCTGCACCTCGTCGAGGATGACCCGCGGCGGGAGCCCGTCGACGAACCCGTCCGGATCGCCCTCGGCCGCGGCCCGATCGGCGGCCCGGTCGAAGGTCAGGAAGGCGAACGGATCGCCCCGCACCCGGACCGAGCGGGCGAGGGTGGTCTTGCCGCACTGCCGGGGCCCCTGGAGGAACACCACGGGCGTGTCGGACAGGGCCTCGGCGAGTCGGGGCTGGAGGTGACGGTCCCGCACGGCCGGACGATAGCCGAAGCCTGGTGCCGGTCAAGCGGCATGGTGAAAATCACCCACATACTTGGTGAATATCACTCCACAACGCATGAACTCCCAGCCGAAGCCGTCGTTCGCCCCGAGCGAGGGGCGGACGTTCCGCCGGCATGGCAAGCCGGGGTCGGGTTGCCCGGGGGATCGCCGGAGGGGAGGCTGGGCCTGGCGACGGTCAGGGCGAGGCGGGCACGGAACCCGCGGCCTCGCGTCCGGCACTCACCTCGCCGATCACGATGAGCGCCGCAGTGCGCAGTTCGCCCCCGAGCCGCCGGTCGGCACGGACCTCAGCGTCAAGAGCCCGGACGGCCTCGATGGAATCATCGACTCGTGCCATGCGGTCGACGAGTTGCGCCCGAACCCTTTCAACCTGCGCCATGCGTGTGCGGTAGAGCAGGACTCGATCGCGCATCGGCACGGCACTCCACAGGCGGATGGTCGTGTCCCTGCTCCCGCTGGCGAGCGTCTTCCCGTCCGGGCTGAAGGCGACGCTGGTGACATAGTTCTCATGCCCGCGGAGTGGTTCGCCGAGCGGCTTGCCCGTCGCCGCGTCCCGCATGCGGATGGTGTTGTCCCCGCGTACCAACCTCCGATGGATCTCGAGAGACCTTCCGGCAGGTCCGTGCTTGCCGAGTCGCCGCCCGCCGTGGCAGACTCCCCGCGGCGGACCTCCGCCCGGTGGGGAAGAAGCATGCGTCCTTGTCCGCGTCCGACCGCGCGTCGGGCGCGTCTCCCGAGCCGTCGGCGTCGTCCGCGCGGTGCGGACGAGCCGAGACCGCTGGCACACCCGCCGGTCGATCGGCGGATCTCCCAGTCCAGGAGCTCGGACCAGGAGCTCGGACCAGAATCTCGGTCCAGGATCTCGTCCTTCGCCGCCGGACGCGTCCTCCCCCGCTCGATCCCCTCGACCCGCCGCGTGACCGCATCCGACGAGCCGGATGGTCATGTCCTCTACCGACGAGTAAACTCGTCATGATGGACGCCGAGTCGCTCCTCGACATCGCGAGGGACTGGAGCTTCTGGGACGCCCCGCCGCCCAAGTCGGTGCGGCGGACGCTGCCGCTGCCGGCCGAGCTGCGCCCCGACCTCGCGCTCGTCGTGCAGGGCGTGCGGCGCGGAGGCAAGTCGACGCTGCTCCAGCAGCTGATCGGCCGCTACGGGCTCGACCGCGACCGCTGCCTCTTCCTCAACTTCGAGGATCCTCGCCTCGCGTCCTCGCTCGATCACCGCCTGCTCGACACGATGGTGAAGGCGTTCGAAGCCGACCGCGGCAAGGGCACCACCTACTTCCTCGACGAGATCCAGTGGGTCAGCGGCTGGCAGAAGTGGCTTCGAGTCCAGCTCGACCGGCCGAAGGACCGGCGCTTCGTCGTCACCGGCTCCAATGCGCACCTCCTCTCGGGCGAGATCGGCTCCACGCTGACGGGCCGCCACCACACGGTCGAGCTCTTCCCGTTCGACTTCGACGAGTTCCGCGCGGCGAGGCCGAGGGCCACCCTCGCGGAGTTCCTCGACGGCGGCGGCTTCCCTGCCGTCGTGAAGTCGCCCGACCGCGACGCCATCCTCCGCGGCTACTTCAACGACATCGTCGAGCGCGACATCCGCGAGCGGGTCGCCGCACGCTCCTCGCTGCCGCTGCGGAAGCTCGTCCAGATGCTGCTCGAGTCAGCGGGCTCCGAGACGAGCACGCGAAGGCTCTCCGCCGCGCTCGGGCTCGCACCAGACACCGCGGGTCTCTACCTCGACGCCGCCGAGAGCGCCTATCTCGCGCTCGGGGCGACCTACTTCGCCTACTCCGCCCGCCGGCAGCTCGCCCGCAATCGAAAGTTCTACCCGATCGACACCGGGCTTCGCCGCGCGGTGGTCACCGCGACGGGCGCGGACCGCGGCAAGCAACTGGAGTGCGCGGCACATCTCCTCCTTCGTCGACGCTTCCGCACCGTCCACTATTGGCGAGGCGAGGGCACCGGCGCCGGCGAGGTCGACTTCGTCGTCGAGCGAGAGGGAAAGGCGGTGCCCATCCAGGTCTCGTGGGAGGCTCCGACCGAGCGGCACCGCCGCGCCGTCGACGCGTTCCACGAGGCGCATCCCCATGCCGCCGAGGCGGTGTTCATCACCCGAAAGTCGTTCGAGCGCGGCGTTCCGGAACTGCGGTCGTAGCGTGATCGCGCGGTCTCGGAACGAAGCGAACCGGCAGGAGACGGAGACCCCCCACCCGATCCGCCCTCACGTGAGCCGGTGCCGCACGCATCCTGCACCGACTCCGACCTGATCCGGTGCAGGTCGAGGAAGCCCCCGACCTCCACGGCCGAGCTCGATCCGGGCTGGACCCACTCCATGAGACTCGGAGGGGAGTCGATCGAGCGAGGTCCAAGGTGATCCGGTCGCTTCGAGAACCCGCCCGGACGACCCTCCGATGGATCTCGAGAGACCTTCCGGCAGGTCCGTGCTTGCGGAGTCGCCGCCCGCCGTGGCAGACTCCCCGCGGCGGACCTCCGCCTGGTGGGGAAGAAGCATGCGTCCTTGTCCGCGTCCGACCGCGCGTCGGGCGCGTCTCCCGAGCCGTCGGCGTCGTCCGCGCGGTGCGGACGAGCCGAGACCGCTGGCACACCCGCCGGTCGATCGGCGGA
>VGXO01000107.1 GCA_016873275.1 Phycisphaerae bacterium | reverse complement strand
TGCGCGGAGATGGTCTCGTAGCGCATCAAACGAACGACTCTCGGGCAACTCTGCAAACCAACGAGAGCCGTCATTGGTCGTGCGATTGAGAAGCTGGATGCTCACGGGACGTGCGGAGTCGCCGAACTACTGGATGGACACTCGGGGTGAACCACCAGGCAACCGATGCCCTGACTGGTCCGCCCGCCTGCAGAACCTTCGATGAACGGCGTGCAGGTCTCAAGCCAGACCGTGCGCCGAATCGGCATCTTGTCAAGAAGTTTTACAAGTCACGGCGGTGGACTCCACCTTCGAGGATCGACTTCTGAACCCGGCTTGTCGGATCCCGGTCCGTCGGATTCCGGACCGTCTGATCCCGGTCCTTCGAACCGGAATCGGCTCCAACCCCCGCCTCGGCGGGAAGACTCGGGGGGTGCCGAACCGAGGGCGGCTCGCCGGACCTGAGTGACCTCTCCTCAGGGCGTGGACTCATGAAGCGTGCGGCGTGCGGCGATCGGTTCCGGTTGCCCAATCCGCCGTGGGGAGGAACCGGCGGAACGCGATCCGGCTCGTCGGGGCGGTTGAGGGAGGCGCCGTCGGTAGGTCGACCTGCCGATCCACCGCCCTCCTCACCGCCTCGCGTCCGTCTCCGGTCCGCCGGCGTCGCTCGGAGTGGGTGACTGCAGGGCGTCCCCGAGCGGTGATCGGATCTCGCCTGCCGGAATCGCCTCGAAGCGGATGGAGGTGAAGTTCACGAAGCTCTCGGCGCCGCCGCGGTCGATCACCATCCGCTCGAAGACGCGGATCTCGCCCTCGCGGCGCCAGCCCTCGACGCGGACGCGGCTGCCCTCGGCGTCCTCGGCGGTGATCGACTCCATGCCGAGCGGGAGCGCCGTGCCTGGGTCGACGAAGATGCGGACCGACTCGCCCTGCTCGGCATCGTGCTCGATGCAGCGGAGGACGAGCGCCTGCGCGCCGCGGAACTCGGTGGGAGGATCGAGGTCGATCCGCTCGAAGCGGGATCGGAGATCGCGGAGCATCGCCTGAAGATCCGCGCCCTCGAGCATGCCGCGGGCGTGCGCCGGATCGAGCGACAGGAAGCCGCCGCGACCATCGCTCATCCAGCCCTCGTCGCCATCGAAGCCGATCTCGCCGTCGGCGCGACCCCCGCCCGACTGCCGGATCCTCGCGGCGAAGGGACGCGCCCTGACGACCGAGATCCGGACCGGGTCTGGATCGCCCTCCCGCGTCGCGACCGTCATCTCCATGCGGACGCCGGGGATCGCGTCGATCGCCGCGCGACCGCCAAACGCCCGCTCGACCTGGTCGAGGAGCGAGATCGCCTCGGCGGAGCCTGCGGGAAGCGGAGGGGTCTCGATGGCGGCTGGCGCGGCGGAGGACGATCCGCTCGCCGGAGCGGTCGGGTCGCCCGGCGCCGCGGGCGGCTCGACCGCCCACGACGACGCGACCGCCACGAGCACCGACCCGACCGCGAACGACCGCGTCCCGGTCGTGCGACCGGGACGCGGCATGGGAGCGGAGGAAGCGAGGCGACTCACGGGGTGGGCGCCGTGGAGGGCTGGTCCTGCTTGGGACGCGGACGCGGGCGCTTCGCGCCGGGCTGGTCGCCGTTCGCGGGCGCCGTCGGGGCGGTGGCGTCGCCGGCGGCGGGGGTGCTGGCGTCCTTGGGCTGCTGCGCCTGCTGCTCCTTGGCGGCGATCAGCGCGGTGATCGCGGGAGGAAGCGCAAAGACCGCATCGTCGATGGGGGCGAAGCTCATCTCCTCGATCACCACCACCTGCTCCTGTCCCATCACCTTCATCGTGGTGCGGGTGGGCTGCTGCATGCTCACGCCCTCGGCGACCTCGAACGCCTTGTAGTCCGAGAGCACCATCTCGGCCGGGATGTCGCCCATCGGCGACGCCATGGTCATGCGGAGTCCCGCGGTCAGGAAGGTCGCCGCGTCGTAGAAGCTCGTGAACGACATGTCGTCGCTCTTGAAGGCGACCTCGTAGCAGGGGCGACCCGCGAAGTCCTTGAGACCGACGATCGTGATCTCCTTGAAGACGGTGCGAGGATCCGATCCGTTGCGGGTGAGCTTCTCAAGCATCCGCTGCTGCGCGAGCTGACTGCTCTCCACGAGCGCGGGACCGCGCATGGGGTCGATCGTCCAGCCGACGTCGCCCGAAGTGCCTTGGAGCATCGTGCCCATCCCCGGAAGCTCGATCGAGGTGAGGGTGTGGTCGGGAAGCTTGACCTGCGTGGACATCGCGCCCTTCAGCCCCATCGCGGGCATCTCCATGAAGCCCTTGGTGGTGACGAACTTCATCGCCTCCATCGCGGCTTGACCGCCCGACGCATCGAGCACCTTCAGCCAGATCTCGTCGAAGGTGGGCAGGGGAGCCGCGTCGTCGGACGCCGAAGGCTGAGGGTTGAGGGGGGCGGGGGCAGCCGGAGCCGCAGGTGCCGCGGGGGCAGCGGGAGCAGCGGGAGCAGCGGGAGCAGTGGGGGCCTTGGGCGCTGGGGAGGGCGCTGGCGCCGTCTGGGCGAGCGACGACCCGGTCAGCAGGGCGAGCGCGACGATGGGAAGCAGGCGTTGCGTGAGGCGTGAACGGTGCATGCGAGGTTCTCCGGATGGCAGGTTCGGTGGAGGATACGGGGAAGTTGCGGAACTCCGCGAGGTCGGTCTTGGGGGATCAGGAGCTCGGGACGCTCAGGATGGTGGTCTCCTCGTCGGTCTCCTCGTCGGTCTCCTCGCCGGTCTGCTCGTCGCCCTCCGGCTCGCCCCATTGCTCGAGGATCCACTTCGCCGCCGCCCGCAGGTCGGGATCGGCACCGCTCGAGAGGACCTCCGGCGTGAGCTCGATGATCTCGTCCGGCACGACGCCGCGACCCTCAAGCCGGACGCCCTTCGGCGTGACGAAGTCCGCCATCGCCGCGACGAAGACGTCGCCGTTGGGGAGGCGCACCATCACCGCAGGCAGCGCCGCCCCGGGCGTGGTGCGACCGAACACCCGCGCGCGTCCCGCCTCCTGCATGCCGCCCGCGAAGATCTCGCTCGTCGATGCAGACATCTCGTCCACGAGGATCGCGACCGGCCGGTCGATCGGGGTGGTCGCCCGACTGCTCGAGTCGCTGCGGCGCGGGTTCACCCGGAAGGACACGGAGTTCTCCCGGGTCTTCATGGTCCCGAGGCTCACTGGCTCCTCGAAGAAGTGACCGCCGAGCCCCATCGCCATGCCGCCGATCCCGCCGGGATTGCCGCGGAGGTCGATGATCACTCCGAGCGAGTCGCGGAACTCGTCCATCGCCGCGTCGAACCTCGGATTGATCGCCGTGAGCCAGACGCTGAACCCGACCATGCCCACCACGTCGCCGCCGCAGGGGGCGAGACCGATCGCGGAGAGATCGTTCGCGCAGAGCGCCCGCGTCCTCACGTCCACCACCATGGGAGGAAGGTTGCCGAAGCGGACGATCTCGCCGGGCATCGTCGCGGCGACGACGTCGATGGTGCGCTCCGTGCCATCGATCGAGCGCAGCGACAGCTCGACCGACTCGCCCTCGAGGCGGGCGAGCGATCCGCCGACCATGGCGTTCGCCTCGAAGCGGAGCATCGCCGACTCCGACGCCCGCTCGATCATGGGTCGAAGCCGGTCGGTCGGGCGACCGTCGATCCGCACGATGACGTCGCCGGGAAGAACCCCGGCGAGCGCGGCGGGGGAGTCCTCGCTGACCCGCACCACCACGACCTCCTGACCGCAGATCCTCGCGTCGAACCCGAGCCAGCCGGGACGATCGGAGATGGGAGCGGATCGATCCGCAGGCGACTCCGAGGTCGAGGAGGCGACCTCCTCGCGCGACGAACGATCCACGACCTCCGGCTCGGATCGCTCCAACACCGATGCCTCGACCTCAAGCTCGACCTCAAGCTCGACCTCGACCTCAAGCTCGACCTCCACGTCCTCGAAGTCGACGTAGGCATCGGCAGGGATGATCTCGAAGTGGGACTGCCCGAGGCGACTCACCATGTCGCTGAGGATCGCGCGAAGTGCCGTGTTGGTGCGTGCCTGCGCCGCCGTGGGTCGGAGCTCCGCGCGGACGGCGATCCAGTCCACGCCGTTGAAGGTCGGATCGAAGTGACCGTCGTGGACCTGCTGCCACGCCGCGTCGAAGGTCGCGAGCGCGAGCGGCTCGTCGATCGCGTCAGGGGAGGGCGCTGCTGGCGGCGGGGTGGGGGTGGCGACCGCCGAGGTCGCGGGCGGAGTCGAGGAGCACGCGGTGAGGGACCACGCGGTGAGCGACCAAGCGACCCCCCCGAGGGTGATCGCAAGGCGGATCGCCGCGGTGCGGCGTGATCGAGTCATGAGATTCTCCACCCGTCGCGTTGGACCGGAGGTGTTGGGACGCCGCATCGGTTGGTTGCGTCGGGAAGGCGGAAAGGTACCTCTCGGATCGTCCCGGCGACGGTCGCGCGATCGGGGGCGATCGGCGATCGGACGGCGATCGAGGGC
>VGXO01000106.1 GCA_016873275.1 Phycisphaerae bacterium | reverse complement strand
CCACGATCGACCCGCGATCGACCCCCGAGACCCGCCTGCTCTCAGATTCGATGCCCAGATTCGATGCCTGTCCACGATCGACCCGCGATCGACCCCCGAGACCCGCCTGCTCTCAGATTCGATGCCTGTCCGCGATCGACCCGTCCGCGATTGCTCGCAAGATCGATGCCTGTCCGCGATTGCTCGCCCCGCTCTCGGCGTGCGTGGTCGCGGAGCACCGCCGGACGGGTCCGCCGGGAGCCTTCGGCGGCGACGCCGGCCTTCCTGGCTCGCAGCGGGTGACTCGCGGCGACGGCACCGTCGAAGCGCTTGGTGGCGCGGCGGAGGTCGATCTGGCCGCGGGCGATCGACTCGAGGTGCTCACGCCGGGCGGAGGCGGGTGGGGCGCCGACGTCGCGTCTTGACGCGATCTTCGGCCGCCAAACGACACCGCACCCGCCGAAGCGGGTGCGGTGCGAGTGATTGAGCACAATCGGCGGATGATCGGATCAGCCGCGGCGGCGACGCGAGCCGGCGAGACCCGCGAGGCCAAGCAGGGCCACCGCGCCCGGCGCAGGCACGAAGCTGATGTCGCCGAAGAGCGTCAGCGAAACGTTGTTGTACGAAACCGTCGGACTCCCGGTCCATCCGTTGCCGATCCCGAAGGTCCACAGGCCCCCCGCGCCGGCCCCGTGAACCTTCGTGTCGGTGTAGGTGCCGCTCGCCGACGAACCGGGACCGTCGAAACCCCAGGTCCCACCGTTCAGAGGAATGCCGAACTGGGTGTTGAAGCCACCCCAGGCGATGCCCTCGAGGCCCGGACCGATGATGTAGAGGACCATGTCCGAGGCCCAACTTCCGCCGGCGTTGGTGACGTAGTCGAAGGTGATCGAAAAGCCGGTCATGGTGCCGATCAACTCGAAGGTGTAGTTGTTGGCAGCGTTTCCGCCGAGCGTGTTGTTGCCGAGATCGAGGGTGACTTCCGCCGCCGCCGCCGAAGCGATCGCCGCCGCACAGACGCTGCCGAGAACGAGATTCTTCTTCATGATCCTTTCTCCTTTGCGGGGCAGCGACTAGGGCTGCTCCCATCCGTTGATTGTCTTCGCCATCCGCCCGATGGCGGAGCGACCTTCTCCAGGATCCCGGGAGCCTCCGGCACGCCCGGACCTCCCTCTCTCCAGTCCCGGAAGATGTGCCCAGTCAGAATGTGCCACCGGTTCCAGGAAAGTCAAACGAGAGGACCGGGAATCCTCGACAGGAATTGAAAAAGGGTCTTCCGACTTCCGTGTGGGTGACGTTGGTTCGGCTCGCGGCCTGAGGAGCGTTGCGAGGCGTACCTTGGGCGGATGCGAGACCGCGACCTCTACAGCAAGATCCTGGGCATTTCCGCACCCTGGCACGTGACCGACGTGATCCTCGACATGCCCGCGGGCAAGGTCGAGGTGGTGGTCGAGCACCGAGGCGAGGCGTGCTGCCCCAAGTGCGGCAAGCCCTGTCCGGGGTACGACACGCGGAGGCGCCGCTGGCGTCATTTGGACACCTGCCAGTTCGAGACGCATCTGGTGGCTGAGGTGCCTCGGGTGTCGTGCGAGGAGCACGGCGTGGTGCAGGTATCGGTGCCGTGGGCGGAGGGCGGCTCTCGCTTCACCGCGCTGTTCGAATCGCTGGTGATCGATTGGCTGAAGGAGGCGAGCCCCCCCTTCACGGCCTCGTCGACACGGCCTCCCATTCATGCCACTTCCTACAGTGATGGCATGCCGCTCCACCCCACCCTTGCTGCGAGTCTGCCTGAGATTCAGGAGGCGTGTCGCCGCGCCGGGGCTCGGGCGCTGTGGGCGTTCGGGTCGGCGACGAGCGATCGGTGGAGTCCGCTCACGAGCGACTTCGATCTGCTCATCGACATGCCGCGTCCCCTGCCCGATCTCGCCGCCCGGTTCCTGCAACTCCATCGGGACCTTGGACGCATCCTCGGACGCCCCGTGGATCTCGTCAGCCTGCACGGCGTTCGGAACCCGCACTTCCGTGCCGAACTCGAATCCACTCGGCTTCCGATCTATGCCGCCGCGTAGCGCTGCGGGGCTGCTGCAGGATGTGCTCGACGCGGCCGAGTTCATGCGGGTCCGTGCGATCGATCTCGATGCGGAGGCGTTCCTGCGAAACGAGGACCTCAAGGTGATCTTCGAGCGCAAGTTCGAGGTCGTTGGGGAAGCTCTCGGTGCGCTTCGGCGAAGGCACCCGGAGCTGGTGGACCGGATCCGTCACGCGGCGAACGCGATCGATCTTCGCCATGTGCTGGTGCATGGCTACGCGGCGATCGACCACGAGATCCTGTGGAACCCCTTCGAGCGGCTTCTTCCCGAGCTGCTCGCGGACACCCGATCGGTGCTCGACGGCGCCTGACCGCCACCGCACACGATCGCTGCCCGTCCCCTCACCCCGCCCCCCTACTCCCTCGGCTTCTCCGGCAAGAGCCACCGCACCACCGCGCGGGTGTAGGCCGGCGGGTAGGCGATGTGCATGCGGTAGCAGCGGAACGCGTCGAGCGGCCTTCCGACGAGACTCGCCCCGTGCTCGAGCAGCGCGAGGTGCCGCTCGGCGTCCACGCCCGCGGATGCCGGAAGCGACAGCGATCGCACGAACCGTCCCTCGACCTCGCCGGCGAAGCGGCGCAGCTCCGCGTACTCGCCGTGCTCGACACGACCGCGTCCCTCCGGTGACCAGAGACGCTCCGTGCAGGGCGCACGCCGCCCGTCGCGGCTCACTTCCGGGGTTCGGGTCGCCGCTTGCCGTGTGGAGCGCGCGGAGCGGGCGGGGCGGGCGGAAGGAGCCACTTGACCACCGCGCGGGTGAAGGTCGGCGGGTAGGGCATCACGACCCGGAAGCATCGGAACGACTCGAGCGGATGCCCGACGAGTGTCGCGCCGTGATCGAGCAGCTTGAGGTAGCGCGCGGCATCGACCTGCGGCGGGATCGATGCGTCGGGCGAGCGCACGAACTTGCCCTCGAACTCGCCGGCGACCCGCCGCAGTTCGCGGTGCGTGCCGTGCTCGAGCCCGAGGCCGCCGATGAAGTAGAGCGACGCCCGCGGCTCGATCGGCGGCAGCGACTCGTGCAGGAACACATCGACCTGCAGGCGCTTCACCGGCATGAGGATCTGCAGGCTGAGTTCGGCGTCCCGGTCCTTCTCGCCCTCGTAGAGCGCACCGATTCCCTCGATGAGATCGGCGAATCCGAGGGTCAGCGACTTCGCGGGATGCCGGTCAGGGTCGGCGACCACGAGCCAGCCGTTCGGCGTCTCGTTCATCTCGACGGTGGTCCGATCAACCTTCGACGAGGACGCCTCGGGCACGAGCCACGGCGGCCGAGTGCGGTCGGACGCGTCGCGCTGCAGGCGCTCCCACGCGTCCTTGCCGCGGAAGGTGGTCGTCCCCCGGAAGACCGGCCGGGGCCCGAGCGGCCGGAGCGTGCGCAGCCCGGTGACCATGTAGAGGGCAAGCAGCGTGGCGAGCGACGGATCGTCGCGCGAGGGCAGCACGAACCACGCCGCGACCTCCGACGAGAGGGTCTCGCCACGGACCGCGACCGTCGCCTCGTAGAGCGACTTCATCGCCTGTTCGAGATGCCGTCGCTGCGACGCCGAATCGAGACCGCCCGCCGCGATCGCCCGGATCTCGCGCGAGGTCGCGCCGGCCCGCTTGAAGACCTCCCGCAGACCGACCGCCGCCACCCGGACCGCCTCGACCGCCGCACGGTCGCCGCCTTGCTCGCCGAGCGCCGCGAGCAGGATCGTCATCCCCCGCTCACCGGGCAGTGCCGAGAGCACCGTCGCCGCATCGGTCGCGGAGGCGATCCGCTGCGCCTGCCAACCGAGCATCTTGTCGACCGTGAGGCGCCGGGCGAGGCCCCGCGCTCCGGTCTCGTGCGACACGACCGCCCGGATCGCCCGCCGCATCGCGGCCTGCAGTGCCATCGCGGCCTCGGAGATCTCCCGGTGCTTGTCTAGAAACGACGCGGTCTTCGACACCTGCGATCTCCTGAAGGCGGACGACGCAAGGCTCGACGGGAACGAGCCGCGCCGCCGCCGCGATCAATATCGCATCGGTGTCGTCGATCGAGCGTGTCCCGACGCGCCGACTCCGACGCTTCCGAGCGGAATGTTGTCTGCACAGACAGTCGCTGGGTCGAATTGTGTCTGCGGAGACGCCGGACGGTTGCGAGACCGCCATGCCCTCCGTGTCAACGATGATGAGACACTTCCCATCGCTCCAGACAATCAGGGCGATCAGGAGTGTCCGCCGGCCCTCAAGATCGATGCCTGTCCGCGATCGACCCCCGAGCCGCGGACCTGCACAAGCCTGTTGGACACCCTGCTGGGCAGGGCCCTCAAGATCGATGCCTGTCCGAGATTGCCCCGCGCGATTGCGCGCGATCGCCCCGCGATCGCCCCGCGATCGCCCTCAGCGACCGCCTACTCGCACGTGCCCCAGCCGCCAAGGAGGATGGCGAGATCCTGGTCGTCGACGATGCCGTC
>VGXO01000105.1 GCA_016873275.1 Phycisphaerae bacterium | reverse complement strand
GCCGACGCCATGCCCACCCTGACGATCAACGGCAAGGAAGTGCAGTTCACCCCCGGCCAGAGCATCCTTCAGGCCGCCCTCGACGCGGAGTTCGAGATCCCGCACTACTGCTACCACCCGGGACTCGCGGTGGTGGCGAGCTGCCGGATCTGCCTCGCGGAGGTCTGGCAGAAGAACCCGAAGACCGGCGAGCTCCAGCAGATCCCGAAGCTCGTCCCGACCTGCCAGCAGCACGCGGCGGAAGGGATGGTCGTCCACACCGACAGCCCGAAGGCGATCGCCAACCAGAAGTCGGTGATGGAGTACCTGCTGATCAACCACCCGGTCGACTGCCCGGTCTGCGACAAGGCGGGCGAGTGCCACCTGCAGGACTACTCCTATCAGTACGGTCGCGGGCACAGCCGCTTCGAGGAGTCGAAGATCAAGCAGCCCAAGAAGGACGTGGGCCCGCACATCCTTCTCTACTCCGACCGCTGCATCATGTGCACCCGCTGCGTGCGGTTCACCCGCGAGGTGACCGGCACCGCCGAGCTGATCGTCGATGGTCGCGGGGCGATGGAGCAGATCGACGTCTTCCCGGGTCGGGCGCTCGACAACGAGCTCTCCGGCAACGTGGCGGACCTCTGCCCGGTGGGCGCGCTCCTCGACAAGGACTTCCTCTTCCAGCAGCGGGTGTGGTTCCTCGACAAGACCCCGTCGATCGACGGCATCACCGCGAGCGGCGACAACCTCTGGATCGAGCACCACGAGGACCGCGTCTACCGGCTCAAGCCGCGGACGAACCTCGAGGTCAACAAGTGGTGGATCACCGACGAGGTCCGCTACGGCTGGAAGTTCGTCCACCGGGAGGACCGCCTGACCATGCCCCGGGTGCGGGGCGTCGATCCCTTCGAGCCGGAGCAGGCGCCGACCGCGTATGCGACCGCCTCCCGCCGCGCGAACTCGCTCCTCGCCGACGCCGCGAAGGCGAAGGGCGAGGGCTCGACGGGGCTCATGGTGAGCCCGATGCTGACCTGCGAGGACGCCTACCTCCTCGCGAAGTGGGTGCGCTCGATCGATCCGAAGGCGGTGCTCGCGGTCGGTCCGGTGCCGCGGCAGGGGAGCGACAAGACCTTCCCGGGCGGCTTCGTCGTCCACGCCGAGAAGGCGCCGAACGCCCGCGGCGTGCGGATGGTCCTCGAGTCGGTCGCTCCCGGCGCGGTCCTCGACGCGGACGGCTTCGTCGCGAGGGCTTCGACGCTCGCCGCGGCGGTCGTCACCGGCAACTACCCAAGCGCGTGGACGACGCCCGCGATGACCAAGGCGCTCGCCGCGACCAAGGTCATCCTGATCGACACGCTGCCCTCGCCGATCGAGGCGAGCGCGGAGGTCGTCCTCCCCGGCGCGACGTGGGTCGAGAAGGCGGGCACCTTCAGGAGCGCTCGCGACCGCCTGCAGAGCTTTCCGCGGGCGTTCGCGCCCGTCGACTTCGCGAAGAGCGAGTCGCAGCTTGCCCTCGACCTCCTCGCCGAGCGCGAGGGTCGGGCGGCGGTCGCCTTCGACGACGCCGCGGTCCGCGCCGAGATGGCGAGGCGACCCGGGCTCGCCGACCTCGCCGGCGCGGTCTTCCACCCGGTGGAGCACGCGCCCGTCGAGAGCGACATGGTGTTCGTCGAGCTGTAGGTCGGACCGGGTCGGGATCAGCACGGTCGTCGGAAGCGCGACCAAAGGTCCACCAGACCTCGCGTGCCGACCGCCGATTTCACGCCCGCGCCGAGGGTCCGACCGATACACCCCGGCGATGTCGCGCCCGAGTCCCCTGTTCCGAGTCGATCCGGGATGGATCTGGATCGCCGTCGGTCTCGTCACGGTCTTCGTGGCGACGGTGGTTCCCGCGCAGCGGCGGCTCGAGCAGGACCGCGCGGAGCTCCGTCGCCTCCAGGCGGCGGAGCGGCGGACGTACGAGCTTCTGGAGGCGCACGACCAGTTCCTATCGGACCTTCGCGAGGGACAACCCTCGCTGCTCCGCCGCCTCGCCGCGGCGAGCCTGAACCGGATGCCGGAGGGCGACGAGGCATGGATCCTCTCCGGCTCGATCGACCAGAACCCGATCGCGTGGATCGACTCGACCATCCCAGTCGAGTCGCCGCCGCCGCCGGGTCGCCGCAGCCTGCTTGAGCGCCTCGTCGGTGGTCGGGTCGGTCTCTGGAGCACCGCCTTCGGGGTCTTCTGCCTCTTCGTGGGACTCGTGGTCGGTCCCGGCACGCTCTCCCCGGCGCGTCGGCGCGACAAGGGACCCGCCTGGCCGCCCGCCGCGGGTCCGGCGGTGGCACTGACCACCCTCGAGCGGGGCACGCTCCTCGTCGAGTCGCCCCGAGACGCCGGCGCCGAGGACGAGGCGGCGATCGACTCGGAGGATCTCCGCCGCTGGTCGCCACGGTTCGTGCTGCCGAGCGATGCGACGAACGACCGGAATCGCGAGGCGCCGCTCGACCAGTCGACTGATCCGACGAGCGATCCGGCGATCGAGCCTGCGATCGAGCCTGCGATCGAGGCTGTGCCGAACGCTGTCCCCGCCTTCTTCGGGGCGGAGGTGTTCGAGGCGGAGGCGCCCGCGACGGTGGAGACGCAGGACGACGCGGCCGTCCTCGTCAGTGAAGCGCAGTCCGAGTCCTGGTCGGAGGATGTCGAGGACGAGCCGAGCTCGGTCGCCGAGGTCGTGGAGGACGCGACCAACGATCACGACGTCGAGGTGGGCGTGGTCTTCGACACGGAGACCGTCATCCCGAACGACCTCACTTCGCCGGGCGTCATCGCCGCCGACCATGCCTTGGTCCTGATCTCGAGCGCCTGCAGCGAGTCATCGCCGGTGCTGCTCGGGGACGGCAGGGCGTCGGGGCAGCACGGATCTGCCAGCGATCTCCCGCTCGCGGTCCTCGCTCCCGCCGCCATCGCGGCGGAGTCGACCGAGTTCTCCGTGGTGGAGTCGCAGCGCGGCACGACGGGCCGAACGATCCTCGCGTGCGTCTCCGCCAACCGGATGCACGAGGCGACCTCGTACTTCGGCTTCTCGGAGGAGCCTGCGGTCGCGCCGCGTGATCTCCTTGCATCGACCTTCGTCTTCGAAGGAGCCGCGACGTCGCTCGACCAGTCCGACGTTCCGACCGAGGCGACGGGCACGGGGCTTGCGAACGGCGAGGTTGGCATCGTTGGGGAGAACCAAGAGTCCGAAGCCCTCGACGGGGAAGACGAGGACGAGGATGCGCTCGGGGACGAGGTCGAGGAGGCGACCGAAGCACTCGAGGATGACGAGGAGGGCGAGGACCAGGGCGCGGACGAGGACGAGAGCGAGGATGAAATCGAGGGCGAGCTCGACGACGAGGCAGTCGAGGACGAACTGGGCTCCGACCCGCCGATCATCGAGCTCCACGTCGATCAGGGAGACGCCGATCCCGTGAACGCCGCAGAGCTGCTCGATCCGCCCTGGCAGGACGACGCGGACCGCCGCTGACGGCTCGGGCGTTCATGCGATCTTCCCGAGTCGGGGGAGCGGGCGGCGTCCGGTCCGCCGGTATGCTCGCGGACCTCGTTCGCGGTCGTCCGCGGCGAACCCCAGGAGCCGATCGCATGCCCGCCCTCCGCCGAACCTTCCTCGCCGCCGGACTCTCCCTCCTCGCGCTTCCCTTCGTCGCGGGTCTCTCCGCCGAGCCAGCACCGCAGGCGAAGAAGAAGATCTCGATCGGCGTCAGCGTGCCCGCTGCCGACCACGGCTGGACCGCCGGCGTGATCTGGTGGGCGAAGCAGGCGATGGAGCTCTACCCGGACGTGGAGTGGGTGTTCTCTCCCGCGCAGACTCCGGAGAAGCAGATCGCCGACATCGAGCAGATGATGGCGAAGGGAGTCGATGGGCTGGTGATCCTTGCGACGGAGAGCGCCCCGCTCACGCCGGTCGCGAAGGCGGCGCACGAGCAGGGGATCCTCATCGTCAACGTGGACCGCGGCTTCCTCGAGCCGGTCGCCGACGTCTTCCTCGAGGGCGACAACAAGGCATTCGGGCGGAAGTCGGCGCAGTTCATGGTCGAGAAGCTCGGCGGCAAGGGGAACATCGTGATCCTCGAGGGGATCCCCTGCACCGTGAACACCGACCGCGTCAACGCGGCGATGGAGGTCTTCAACGCCAACCCCGGCATCAAGGTCGTCGGTCAGGCGAGCGGCATGTGGAACCGCCAGAAGTCGCTCGAGGTGATGGAGACGCTCCTCGTGAAGAACCCGAGGATCGACGCGGTGTGGGCGTCCGACGACGACATGGCGCTCGGCGTCGAGCAGGCGATCCGCGAGGCGGGTCGGGACAAGGAGATGTGGATCCTCGGCGGCGCCGGCATGAAGGAGATCGTCAAGAAGGTGATGGACAAGGACCCGATGTATCCGGCGAACATCACCTATCCGCCCTCGATGATCGCGACCGGCATCCAGCTTGCCGTGGGCATCCTCCGCGACGGCAACCGCGAGAAGATCATGCCCTTCATGCCGCAGCACCTGCTGATCGACGTCGAGCTGATCACTCCCGAGAACGCGAAGCGGTACTACTTCCCGAAGAGCGTGTTCTGAGTTCGACGCGCGAGGCGGTCCTTCAGTTGATCGAAGCGCGACCTTGGGAACTCCTCCCCACGGCTGCGCCGTGGGGAGGTGGACTGCGAGCGCAGCGAGCAGGACGGAGGGGACCAACTCCGACGGGTTGCGGGTGCAGCGCTGCGCAATCGCTGCGCGAGGCGAGCAATCCGTTGATCGGACCTCCCCTCCGTCTCGCTGGCTTCG
>VGXO01000104.1 GCA_016873275.1 Phycisphaerae bacterium | reverse complement strand
CGCCGCGTCGGGTGTGGGACCTCTTGGTGCTGGTGGCGCTGGGGCTGTTCCTCTTCGACGTGGCGGTGCGTCGGGTGAGCCTGGAGCCGTCGGAGGTGCTGGCGCCGTTGAGGTGGCTCGCGGGCCGCCGAGCGGCGCCGAGCGAGGGCGCGGTCGAAGCCTGGCAGCGGGCTCGGGCACGATCGAGCCGCGGCGCGGCGACGGCGGATGCGGGCGACGCAGCGACGCTCCCGCCGAGCGCGGGCGGTGGTCGAGCGAAGGTCGCCCCGCCCGCCACGCGATCGGCGCCGAGCGCGGGCGAGGCGCCGAGCACCCCCACGAAGCCCACCCCGACGGAGCCGGCGACGAAGCGGACGGGAGAGCCCAGCGGACCCGAGAGCCCCACCGCGCGGCTTCTCCGCGCGAAGCGCCGCGGTCGCGACGAGGGCGAGGCGCAATGACCACGAGCGAGGAGATCCGCGACCTCGAGCGGGCGTGCGAGCAGTTCCGCCGCCGCGTGGGGCTCCTCCGCCGGGAGATCGGCGAGGTGCTCGTCGGGCAGTCAAGGGTCGTGATGGAGGTGCTCGTCGCGCTCTTCGCCGATGGGCACGTCCTCCTCGAGGGACCGCCCGGGCTCGGGAAGACGCTCCTCGTCCGGACGCTCGCGGAGGCGCTCAGCCTTCGCTTCTCGCGGGTGCAGTTCACCCCCGACGTGATGCCCGCGGACATCACCGGGACCACGGTGATCGCCGACGACGGCGAGGGCGGGAACCGACGGCTCGAGTTCCGCCCGGGTCCGATCTTCACCCAGCTCCTCCTTGCCGACGAGATCAACCGGGCGGCGCCGCGGACCCAGTCGGCGCTCCTCGAGGCGATGGCGGAGCGGTCGGTCTCCGCGGGCGGCGAGACCCGGCGGCTCGAGCGACCCTTCCTCGTCCTCGCGACGCAGAACCCGATCGAGCAGGAGGGCACCTTCCCGCTGCCCGAGGCGCAGCTCGACCGGTTCCTCCTCAAGGTGGACGTGCCGAGCCCCTCGCGCGAGGAGCTCGACGAGATCCTCTCCCGGACGACCCGCGACGCGGTCGCGAGGGCGACGCCGCGGCTCGACGCCGCGGCGATCCTCGACGCGCAGGCGCTCGCGCGGCGGGTGCTGCTTGCCCCGCACGTCGCGGACTACGCCGCGCGGATCGTCCTCGCGACGCACCCGGGCGGCGAGCACGCCACGGCGGAGATCGATCGGCTCGTCGCGACCGGGGCGAGCCCCCGCGGGGTGATCGGGCTCGTGGCGGCGGCGAAGGTCGCGGCGCTCCTCGATGGGCGCTACGCGGTGTCGGGGGACGACCTGCGGGCGATGGCGCTTCCGGTCCTGCGGCACCGGATCCGCCGCTCGTTCGAGGCGGAGTCCGAGCGCACGTCCGCCGACGACCTCATCCGGATGATCCTGCGCACGACGCCGCGCGATCCCGCGAAGGCGCGACCGCGGCAGGAGGCGGGCGCGTGACCGACGCGACGCCATCCCGACCCGCGGCGACCTCCACCGCGCCCGCCCGCACCGCGCGGGCACGCACCGTGGACGAGCTCCTCGACTCGGCGCTCATCGCCCGGCTCGACCGGCTCGACGTCGTGAGCCGCAAGATCTTCGCGGGGAAGCTGCAGGGCGAGCGGCGCTCCAAGCGGCGCGGCCGCAGCGTCGAGTTCGCCGACTTCCGACCCTACGTCCACGGCGACGACCTCCGGTTCGTCGACTGGAACATCTACGGGCGGCTCGATCGGCTCTTCCTCAAGATGTTCCTCGAGGAGGAGGACCTCTCGCTCCTCGTCGCGATCGACGCGAGCGGCTCGATGGCGTACGGCACGCCGGAGAAGTTCGCCTACGCAGCGCGCCTCGCGATGGCGCTCGGCTACGTCGGGCTCGTGAATCGAAACCGCGTGACGCTCGCCTCCTTCGGGGGCGGGGGGCTCAGCCGCCTCGCGAACCTCCGCGGGCGCCGCCGCACCCGCGAGATGGGGCAGTGGATCCTCGACCGGGTTCCCGAGGGCGCCGCGGGCTTCGCCGACGCGATGAAGGCGCTCGCCCTCTCCCGGCAGGGTCGCGGCGTGATGGTGGTCCTCTCCGACTTCCTCCTCCGCGAGGGCTTCGAGACCGGGCTCGCCTACGCGGTCGGGCGCGGCTACGACGTCTTCGCGGTCGAGATCGTCGCGCCGGAGGAGGCGGATCCGGCGGCGCACGGTCTCGCGGGGGACCTGCGGCTCGTCGATCTCGAGGACGAGAGCGAGGCGGAGGTGACGATCACGCCGGCGCTCCTTCGCCGCTACCGCGAGCGGCTCGATGCCCGCGCGGCGGCGCTTCGCGAGCACTGCGTGCGGCGGGGGATCGTGCACGTCCCGGTGCTCACCTCGCGACCGGTCGAGGAGGTCGTGCTCGAGACGCTGCGCCGCAGGGGGCTCCTGAAGTGATGCTGCGTCCGGCGAGCCGCTGCCCCAGCGCCGTCGCGAGCCTCCGCGGGCCCGCTCGATCCGGGAGCGCCGCGCGATGACCTGGCTCACTCCGCTCACCGGGCTCATCGCGGCGTCGGTGGTGATCCCGCCGCTCGTTGCGCTCTGGTTCCTGCGGCTTCGGCGGCGCCGGCGCGAGGTCTCCTCGACCCTCCTCTGGCATCGCTCGGTCGAGGACCTGCAGGCGAACACGCCCTGGCAGCGGCTTCGGCCGAACCTGCTCCTTCTCCTCCAGATCCTCGTGCTCGCGGCGCTCGCGGTCGCGGTCGCCCAGCCGATCCTCGAAGGCGGCGCCGGACGAGGTCGCACCGTCCTCCTCATCGACCGCTCGGCGTCGATGCAGGCGGTCGAGGAGGGCCGCAGCAGGCTCGAGCGGGCGAGGGTCGAGGCGCGGCGGCGGGCCGAGGAGCTCCTCGGCGGCGGCTGGCTCTCGGGCGGCGACGCGGAGGTCATGGTGATCGCCTTCGACGATCGCGCCGAGGTGCAGTCGCCCTTCTCCGACGACGCCCGCAGCGTGATCGAGGCGATCGACCGGATCCGCCCGAGCGACGGCGGGAGCGCCCTGCGACCGGCGCTTGACCTCGCCCGCGCCTTCGCGACGACGACCGATCCAGAGGATCCCGCCGCGACGAGCACCGAGCCGCTCTCGCTCGAGGTGATCTCCGACGGGCGCCTCGCGGACCTCGAGCAGTCGGTGCTCCGCGAGGGCGAGTCCCTCCGCTTCGTGCGGGTCGGCGAGCAGGCGACGCCGAACGCGGGGATCGAGGTCGCCGCCGCGGAGCGACCGGCGGATCGACCCGGATCGATCGCGGTCTTCGCGGGGCTCTTCAACGCGGGACGCGAGCCGGTCGAGCTGCGGGCGACGCTCTCGGTCGACGGCGCGGTGCGGGCGGTCTCGCCGCGACCGATCGCGATCCCCGCGGCGACGACCGGCGCGGATGGTCGCCTCGAGCCCGGTCGCGCCGAGGTCGCCTTCCCGCCCTTCGAGCAGCCGCGCGACAGCCTCATCGAGATCCGAGTCGCGCCCGCGGCGGGGGGCGCCGACGCGCTCGGCTCCGACGACCGCGCGGCGATCGTGGTGCCGCCGCCGAGGCGCCTCGCGGTCCTGCGGGTCGGCGAGCCGGGCGGTCTGCTGCAGACGCTCCTCGAGGGTCTTCCGCTCGCGAGGATCGAGGCGGAGCCGCTCGCGAGGTTCAACGAGAGGACCACCGTCGAGCCGTTCGACGTCGTCGTCCTCGACGGCGTGCGACCCGATCGGCTCCCGCCGGGTCGCTACCTCGCCTTCGGTCCCGCCGCGCCGATCGAGGGACTCGAGGAGTTCGGCGAGCGGTCGAACGCCCTCGTCCGCTCGAGCCGCGGGGACCACGAGCTCTTCCGGAACGTCACCCTCGACGAGCTCTTCGTCGGCTCGTGGCGCCTCATCGCCCCGCGGGGCGACGTCGAGGTGCTTGCCGAGTCGAGCGGCGGACCGCTGATCCTCTGGATCGACCGAGGCGCGACGAAGGTCCTGCAGGTCGCGTTCGATCCGCTCGACAGCAATTGGCCGCTGCTGCGGAGCTTCGTGAACTTCACCGCGAACGCGATCGAGCACTTGGGCGCCGACGAGGACGCCGCGGCGCTCGCGGGGCTCGTCCCGGGGCAGGCGATCACCGCGAGGCTCCCGGCGGGGGCGAGCGGGATCCGGCTCGTCGCGCCGGACGGCGAGGAGTTCGCCCTCGAGCCGGGCGGCGACGGCACCACCGCGTGGGGACCGGCGCGGCTTGCGGGCGTGCACGAGCTCCGCTGGCGCGAGCCGGGCGGCGAGGGCAGGCGCCGCGTCGCGGTGAACCGGCTCGGCGCGGAGGAGGGTCGGCTTGACGCCGCGGAGTCGCTCGACCTCGGGGACGAGACGATCACCGGGACCTCGGCGCGGGGCGGGCGGCTCGACCTCTGGCCGTGGCTCCTCGGCGTGGGGCTGGTGCTCCTCTTCGTCGAGTGGATCGTCTACCAGCGCCGCGCGGCGGCGTGAGCAACCTGCGGCATGCCCCCGCTCCGCGTCGCTGCGTGCGGGAGAGGTGGAGCGATCGGGCACTCTCCCGCGAGCGCAGCGACGCGGGGGAGTCGGGCTTGTCGCGAAGCGGCAAGCCCGGTGGGGGTGGATCGCAGTACGACGCGCGGCGACCGGCGTCATCGCGACACGTGCGTCCTGCGACGATCGTCGCGAGTCGGACCACCCTCAGCCGCCTCGCGAACTGCGTTCGCGAGGCGACTTCTCCCGCTCGTCGCGTGGCGACTCGCGGGAGAGGTGGAGCGTTCCCGAGCTCTCCCGATGGTCGCGTGGCGACTCGCGGGAGAGGTGGAGCGTTC
>VGXO01000103.1 GCA_016873275.1 Phycisphaerae bacterium | reverse complement strand
CGTCGCGGCGGACCGGGGAGGTCTCGACCGTCGCGGCCGCGACCGCCGCCGGCGCGCCGGCGCGGCTCCGGGCGATCACCTCGCCCGCCGCCGCCCGCTTCGCGAGGCGGGCATCGACCTCCGCGTCGAGCTCGCCGAATCGCCCGGTGACGAGGTGCTCGCAGACGCGGAGACCCTCGAAGGCGTCCTTCCCGTAGTAGAGCGGTCCCTCGTAGACGCCGCGGAGGTGACCCTCCGCGTAGTTCCGGGCGAGCGCCGCGCCGCCGAGGATCACCGGCACCTTCACGCCGAGCCGATTCATCTCGAGGAGGTTCTCCTCCATCACCATCACGCTCTTCACGAGGAGCCCCGACATGCCGAGGGCGTGCGCCCGGTGCTTCTCGACCGCCTCGAGCATCGTCGAGAGCGGCTGCTTGATGCCGAGGTTCACCACCTCGAAGCCGTTGTTCGAGAGGATGATGTCGACGAGGTTCTTGCCGATGTCGTGGACGTCGCCCTTTACCGTCGCGAGGACGATGGTGCCGCGGGTCTCCCCCTCCGCGCGGTCCATGTACTGCTCGAGGTGGGAGACCGCCATCTTCATGACCTCGGCGGACTGCAGCACGAAGGGCAGCTGCATGCGGCCGCTCGCGAAGAGCTCGCCGACGGTCTTCATGCCGTCGAGGAGATGGTCGTTGATGATGTCGAGCGGCGGGTAGGTCTCCCGCGCCTTCTCGAGGCACTCGACGAGCCCCTGCTTCTCGCCGTCGATGATGTGGTGGCGGAGCGACTCCTCGAGGGTCCGCTCGACCTTCGCCGCGGGACCTCCGGCGCTCTCGACGTCCTTGAAGAGCTCGACGAAGCGGGCCAGCGGATCGAACGCCTCGTCGGTGATCCCGGGCGGGAGGCCGGTGCCGCCGCGGGAGGTCGCGCGGCGGTCGTGGATGAGGTCGAGCGCCGCCTGCACGTGCTCGGGCTCGATCCGCGCCAGCGGCAGGATCTTGGCGGAGTGCAGGATCGCCGAGGTCATCCCCGCCTTCACGAGTTCGTCGAGGAAGACCGAGTTGAGCACCACCCGCGCCGCCGGTCGGAGCCCGAAGGAGACGTTCGAGAGCCCGCAGGTGATCTGGGAGGTCGGGAACGCCCGGGAGATCAGCCGCGTCCCCTCGATCAGGGCGTGACCGCTGCGGCGGTCGGTGTCCATCCCCGTCGAGATCGGCAGCACCAGCGGATCGAAGAGGACGTCCTCCGGCGCAAGCCCATGGACCTTGACCGCCCGCTCGAGGGCGCGCTTGGCGATGGCGAACTTCCGCTCGGCGGTGCGGGCCATCGCCGACTCCGGGTCCTCGTCGATCGAGCCGATCACGAGCCCGGCGCCGTAGGTCCGCGCGAGGCGGCAGATCTCGTCGAACTTCTCCTCGCCGTCCTCGAAGTTCGCGGAGTTGATCAGGCACTTGCCGGGCGCGTGCCGCAGTCCCGCCTCGATCGTCGCGAGCTGCGTCGAGTCGATCATGAGCGGCGCGTTCACCTGCCGCACCAGCCGCTTCACCACCTCCGCCATGTCCGCGGCGTTGTCGCGACCGGCGTAGTCGACGTTCACGTCGAGGACGTTCGCGCCCTCGCGGACCTGCTCGCGGGCGAGGGAGACCATGCCATCCCAGTCTGCCGCCTCGAGCATCTTCTTGAACGCGCGGCTGCCCGAGGCGTTGAGCCGCTCGCCGATGTTGAGGAAGGAGTTCTCCTGCCGGTACTCGACGGGCGAGTAGCTCGAGGTGCACGCGGCGAGCGGGCGGGGCCCGCGGCGGGCAGGCACGAGCCCCGCGGTGATGCGGGCGAGCGCCGCGATGTGCTCGGGCGTCGTGCCGCAGCAGCCGCCGACGAGGGCGACCCCGAACTCCTTCACGAAGCGCTCGATCGCCTGCGCCATCGGCTCCGGTCGGAGCGGAAAGGAGGTCTTCCCCTCGAGGAGGACCGGCAGGCCCGCGTTCGGCACCACGGTGATCGGGCGGTCCCAGTGGCGGGCGAGCCACTCGACGTGCTCGGTCATCTCGATCGGACCGGTCGCGCAGTTGAGCCCGAGCGAGGCGATCGGATAGCCCCGCAGCGCCGTCGCCGCCGCGGCGATCTCGGCACCGAGGAGCATGGTGCCGGTCGTCTCGACGGTGACGCTCACCATGATCGCGACGTCCTCGGGCGTCCTGCCGCGGTCATCGAGCGCCTTGAGGCACGCGTTGATCGCGCACTTGATCTGCAGGAGGTCCTGGCAGGTCTCGATGAGGAGCGCGTCGGCGCCGCCGTCGATGAGACCACGCGCCTGCTCGGCGTAGCTGTCGAGCATGCGGTCCCAGCTCACCTGCCCGAGGGTGAGGAGCTTCGTGCCAGGACCCATCGAGCCGAGGACGAAGCGTGGCTTGTCCGGCGTCGCGTACTTCTCGCAGGAGGCGCGGGCGATCTCCGCCGCCTCCCTGTTGAGGGCGTAGGTCCAGGAGACGAGCTCCTCGTCGAACTCGGCGAAGACGAGCTTGTTCGCCCCGAAGGTGTCGGTCTCGACCGCGTCCGCTCCGGCGGCGAGGTAGCTCTCGTGGACCCCGGCGATCAGGTCGGGACGGCTGCGGACGAGGACGTCCACGCAGTTCTCCCGCCCGAGGTAGTCCCCGTCCACGGTGAGGGGCATCGACTGGAGGGTCGAACCCATCGCCCCGTCGAGCAGGAGGACTCGTTGCCCCAGGAGGTTGAGGAACTTGGATCTCATGGAAGCGGCGGAGTCTAGAACCGGATCCGGAGGCACTCAACCTTTCATCCGGATGAACGGATGATGCCTGGGCGAGCAGCGTCCTCCGATTCCCGAGCGGGTCCCGCATCGGACCCCGTCCTGACCACCCGTCATCGACCACGCCGCCGGGGATCACGCCATTCGGTCGCACGAGTCGCCCGACATTTTCGCGCTCGTGGCGGTCGCCTCCCCTTCCCGGACCCGCCAACCCAACGGCTCTGAACGCCGCAGACGCGATCGCGAACCTTGTGAACGCACGTTCGATGCCTGTCCTCAATCACGTTCGATGCCTGTCCTCGATCGCCCTCGATCGCCCCCACGTTCGATGCCTGTCCTTGATCGCCCCCCCGCCCACGTTCGATGCCTGTCTTTGATCGCCCCGTCCTTGATCGCCCCCTTGATCGCCCCCCCTCGATCGCCTCGATGCCCGCCTCGATGCCTGTCCTCGATCGCCGTCTCGATGCCTGTCCTCAATCGCCGGAACTCGCGTGGCTTCGATCGCTGTGCGGACAAGTCGCGAACGCTTGTGGCAGATCGTGTGGACGAACCTTCGGGGTCGGCGGTCCGCGCGGTTCTCGCTTCCGATAGATTCCCGCTGTCCGAGGTCGAGAGGCACTCCGAGGGAAGCGTCCATGAAGCAGTACTGGGTTCTCGGGGCGGATCGGCAACCGACCGGCCCGATCGCATTGCAGGAACTGAACTCCCGGCTGGCTGCCGGCGAGGCATCCGCCTCCGATCTGGTCTGCGAGGTCGGGGCGACCGCATGGATCACGGTGGGCGAAGCGCTGGGGGCTGCGGCGCCACCTTCCGGGCCTCCGCCGCTTCCGCTGCCGCCGACTTCCTCGGGGCCCGTCCGCGGCGGGTCGATCGGGGGACTCAACGACCTCGCGAGTTCGGTCGCCGGCCGCATCGCGAAGGCGACGCACACCGAGAAAGTCGAGTACGCGGAGGTGCATTCGCTCTTCAGCGAGATCTTCAGGCGACACAACGCCGACGAGGCTGAAGCGCATTTCGGTGTCGGCCTCGCCAGCACCACGCCCTCGATCGAGGAGGTCCGACATCGCAAGCCGCAACCATGGTTCTTCGGTCGCATCCTGGCCTTCCTCGGAGTCGCCTTCATCGCGCTGGGCATCGCGTGGGAGCAGTTCACCAACATCAATGTGCTGCCGGGGATGATCGTCACCGGGTCGTTCGCGGCGCCGCTCGCGATGGCGGTCTTCTTCTTCGAGTGCAACCAGCCCCAGAACATCTCGCTCTACGTCGTCCTCAAGCTCTTCGTGTGGGGCGGCGTCCTTGGCATCGTGCTCTCGCTGGTGCTCTTCGAGATCGAGTGGCCGACCGCGCTCTTCGGCGCTTCGGCGGCCGCGCTGATCGAGGAACCGGGCAAGCTGGCCGCGGTCATCCTGCTGGCCCATCGTTCCCGCTATCCATGGACGCTGAACGGACTCTGCTTCGGTGCCGCCGTCGGCGCCGGCTTCGCGGCGTTCGAGTCGGCGGGCTACGCCCTCATGACTGCGGTCTTGGGCGGTACGGACGCGATGACCCAGAACCTGATCGTGCGAGGATTCCTCTCGCCGTTCGCCCACGTGGTCTGGACCGCGATCGCCGCCGGCGCGCTGTGGCGCGTCAGCCGCGGCGGCCCGCTGACCGCCGCGAGCTTCCTCAACTGGCGGTTCGCCAGCCCATTCCTCGTCGTCGTGGCGCTTCACTTCACGTGGAACAGCTCGTTCCTCGACGGCATTCCGTTCTACGGGAAGTACCTCCTGCTCGGCGGCATCGCCTGGATCGTGGCGCTGGGGCTCCTCTTCGGCGGCTTCCGCGAAGTGTCGAAGGGCGTCCTGCCGACGCCGGAGTGAACCGTTCGATGCGAGGGCGCGTCGCGGCGCCTCGCGCAGGGCACGCGGCGTCAGCGAGGCTCCCGCGCGATGTTCAACGCAGCCTCGACTCGCCGCAACGCTTGGGATCTCTGTTCGTCGTCGTCGAAGGCCAGTTCGACCTTGCGCCCGCTCCCGTAGTGCACGATCAGGATCGGCAGACGGCCGACCGGATTGAGGATCGACGGCACCGAGATCGACTCGACGCGATCGAGATTGGACTCCGATCGCCATGCCTGTCCTCGATCGCCCGATCGCCCCCCCCGCACGT
>VGXO01000102.1 GCA_016873275.1 Phycisphaerae bacterium | reverse complement strand
AGGTCCGACCGACGGGTTGCCCGCGTCGCGGAGCGCTCTCGCACGCAACCCGTTGGAGTTGGTCCCCTCCGTCGCCTCGCTGCGCGAGGCGACACCTCCCCACGGCAGCGCCGTGGGGAGGAGTTCCCGAGGTCGCGACGCTGCGATCACGCGATCCGAAGCTCCGGAACTCGACGATCGAAGGTCCGATTCGCAGGAACTCTTGGGCCCGGGCGTGCCGCCCGCGTCCTCTGGAGTAGATTCGGAGTCTGGCTCTGCGCGTCGGCGTCCGATGCGCGGCTCGCCCGGACTCCACCCCGAGTGACCCCATGCGCTCCCGCGACTCCATTGCCCTCGCACGCGCCCTCGCACGCCCCGCGTCGATCCTGCCCACGGTGGCGGTCGCGCTCTTCCTCGCCCAGACCGCCGTCGCCGCGGTGCGCTACGTCGATGCCGACCTGACCACCGGCATGAACGACGGGACGAGCTGGGCGAACGCCTACCGCGGACCGCAGTCGCTCGCGACCGCGATGAACGCCGCGATCTCCGGCGACGAGGTGTGGGTCGCGGCGGGGACGTACAAGGCAAGTCCCTCGAGCCGCACCGCGTCGCATCTTCTGAAGGCAGGCGTCAAGGTCTACGGCGGCTTCGCTGGAGGCGAGGCGTCGCTCGACGAGCGCGACCTCCTCGCCAACGAGTCGATCATGAGCGGCGACCTCCTCGGCAACGACGGTCCCGCGGTCTCGACCCGCAACGACAACTCGTACCACGTCGTGACCTGTGCGACGGGCACCACGGCGATCCTCGATGGCTTCACGATCCGCGGCGGCTACGCGAACTCCGCGGCGAACAATCAGGACCGCGGCGGCGGCATCCTCTGCCTCTCGAGCCAGAGCCCGACCGTGCGGAACTGCCGCTTCATCGACAACCGCTGCACCTTCGGCGGCGGCGCCGGCTACGTGAACGGCAGCGCCCCCAAGTTCATCGCCTGCCGCTTCGAGGCGAACGTCGGCGGCTCCTATGGCGGCGCCTTCGACTGCGCGGGCGCCGGGGCGGTGACCTACGAGCGCTGCGTGTTCCTCGGGAACACCGCGGCGCGCGGCGGGGCGCTCGAGTTCTTCCTGAGCCAGCCCCGCGTCACCAACTGCCTCTTCGTCGAGAACGTCTCGACCGGCTCGGGCGGCGGCGGCGCGATCTGGCTCGGAAACTCGACGACCGCGACCCTGCGGAACCTCACGGTCTACGGCAACTCCTCGAGCGCGACCGCGGGCGCGATCTACAACACCGGCGGGTCCAGCACGATCGCGAACTCGATCGTCTGGGGAAACACCGGACCAGGCACCACCGCGCAGAACGGGATCCGCTCCGCGGGCGGAAGCACCTCGACCACCTACTCCTGCGTGCAGGGAGGCGCGACGGGCGCGGGGAACGTGAGCGCCGATCCGCAGTTCGAGGACGTCACGACCGACGACTTCCGCCTGAAGCTCTCGAGCCCGCTGATCGACGCGGGGGCGAACGCGAGCGTGCCGGCCGGCACCACGGAGGACCTCGCGGGCAATCCCCGCTTCGTGGACATCGCCTCGACGCCCGACACCGGCACCGGGACGCCGCCGATCGTCGATCTCGGCGCCTACGAGCGTCAGGTCGAGGTGACTCCATGTCCCGCCGACCTCGACCACGATGGCGTCGTGAATGCCGCCGATCTGTCGAGGCTCCTCGCGGACTGGGGACAGACCGGCGGGAAGAGCGGATTCCTGCCCGCGGACCTCGATCAGGACGGGATCGTGAATGCCGCCGATCTCTCGATGCTGCTCGCCGCGTGGGGCGAGTGCCCCTGAGGCGCGGGCACGGCGGACGTGGGAGCGGGACGCGGGCAGCGAGACCAAACCCGCGTGATCTCGCGACCACCTCCGGGCGCTCACTGACGACCGTCTGTCACCGACGCTGAGGAATCTTCGACGAATGTCTCTCGCCTCGACCGCACGCCTCGCGGCGTGAGGTATTCTTCGGGTGCATCGAGAGAGGGCGTCAGCCCTCGCCAACCTGCCTGCCCGGGCAAGGTGGCGTCCGAGGAAGTTCCTCGGGGATGCGGCCGGAAGGCAACGAAGCGGGCACGCTTCGTTTTTGCCCCGGGTCGCCGTGGACGGCGTGCACCGCACGCTCGCCCCGGACGGCTCGGACCGCCGGCAATCCGTCGGGCATGCGAGGAGGTCGGCGATGACAAGCGCACGATCCGGCTCGGGCGACCGTCGAGATGGTCGAGGCAGTCGAGGCAGTCGAGGCAGTGAGGGGAAGGGCGGCGGCATCGAGCCGCTCTGGGATCCGTCGAAGGCGATCGCGGGAGGGTTCGAGTGGCGTCGCCGAGGTCAGCTCGAGCCGATGCTCGAGCAGTTGAGGGGCAGGCACGGCGAGGCGGCGCTCTGGCGCCTCGCGATCGCCTGCCTCGAGCCGCTTCGATCGCAGCATGAGCTGATGCCGCTCGTCCTCGACGCGGCGGCGACCGCGTTCTCTGATCCGGCGATCCGGTCGGGGCTTCGCTCGAGGTTCGGCGGCGCTGCCTCCGCCGCGTTCATGATCGGGATCAAGCACGAGCTGCCGAACGCCGCGTCGTTCCTCGCTGGATTCCGCCTGCTCGACGATGATCCGATCACGGCGGTCGCCGACGCGTGCGCCTTCGCCCGCCTCGCCGTGGCGTTCCGCGAGCGGGAGCGGGTGCTCAGGGCCTTTCCAAGTCGCCACTCGGTGCGGCGCCGATCGACGACCGGGAAGGACCGGGCACGACGCCAGGCGCGAGCGTTGCGAGGGCTGATCTCGATCGACGAGGAGATCGCCGCTGGACTCCTCGCCCGCGTGAACCGGATCGGAGGCGAGCGGACGCGGCGCGTCATCGGTCGCCTGACCGAGCTCGAGGTCGAGGCGGTCGCGTGGCTCGATCAGACGACGCGGCTCGAGTCGATCCTTCACGAGCGGGAAGGAGACGAGCAGGAAGGCGGTGCATGACCCAAGGACGCGGGAGACAGTCGGACACCACGCCGCGCCGCGTCGACGGCTCGGAGAAGTCGCTCGAAGTCGAGTCCGCGCCGCGTGCGCGGACCCTCAGGAGATCACGCCATGAGCTCGATTTGGGATCCACCCGACACGCCGGAGGAGATCGCGCGAGAGGAACTGAAGGCGAGGCTCGCCCGCGAGGCGCGCCACGCCGAGAAGGTCGCGGAGATGAAGGCTCGCTATGAGAAGGCGGCGCTCTGCTCGCTGCTCGGTCCCGAGGATGCGCCGCCGGCGCCGACGCGATCCGCGCCGAGCGTCACGCCGACCGTGACCGCGGAGACGCCACCACCGGCGTCGAGGTCCACGCCGCATGGAGAACCGCCGCCATCGGTGGGATGACCTCCCCGCGGCGTGAGCGCACCAAAGCACCGCGGACGGCCCGGTCTGGGCCGTCCGCGGTCGTGAAGGGGACGCGTCGATGGGTGATCAGCGCTCGTCTCAGCGACGACGCCGACGACCACCGACGAATCCGGTGATTGCCAGGAGCGAGACCGCCGCAGGGGCGGGGATGAACGTCACCGTCATGGTTCCCGTGAACTCGGCGGTGCCGCCGAGCGGACCGACGAGGGCGCTCCAGCCGAACGTCTGGGTGCCCGCGGAGATCGTCCGCGAGTAGAGCACCGGACCTGCCGCAGGATCGAAGATCACCGGCGACTCGCCGCTTCCGATCAGGTTGAATCCGCCACGGCCTGCCCCGGTGCCGAGCAAGGTGCCCTGCAGCGTGATCACGAAGTCGATGCTCGAGGTGATGGTCAGGCGGTTCCCCGCGAAGGCGGCTTCGTAGGGAGAAGCGGCGGAGAAGGGAGCGGCTTGGGCGGTGTTCTCGAAGACGAAGACCGCGGTGTTGCCGCTCAGACCGTCGAAGCGGAGGTAGCTCTGGAAGGTCTCGACGCCCGGGATGCCCGACGCGACGGAGACGAAGGATCCGACCGGCGGGTTCTCGATGCTGGCGATGTCCGCGAGGTTCTCCCAGCTCGGGTCCTCGAGGTCGATGTAGCCCGCGCCGACCAGCATGACGTCGGTCGAGCCGGCGAGGAACCCCGCGGAGGCGGGGGCGACCATGAGGAGCGACGCGGCGAGAATCGAAGACCAGCGAGCCATCTTGCTTCCCTCCAGTTCGACGCGCGACGGCGAGCGTCGATCATGCGGTCGCCCCGACGTGCCGGGTACGACGCCAAACCAGGCGGCTCAGTCGCGACGGCGACGACCCGCGATGAGTCCCGCGGCGGCGAGGAGCGCGACCGCGCCCGGCGCGGGAACCAGCGTCAACGAGAGGCTGCCGGCGAAGACCGCATCGTTCGTCGGCGAGGTGTCCCGACCGAGCACGCCCCACGCGATCGCGGTGGTGCCGGGTCCGATCTCGACCGAGTAGTTGACCGAGTCGAACAGGAAGACCGGCACCGCCGTGCCGTAGAGGTAGAAGAACCCCGAGGCGGAGCCGTCCGAGGTGACCGTGCCGGTCAAGGTGAGCAGCACCGGGACGACCGTGTTGAAGACGAGGCGACTGCCGGCGAAGGAGATCTCGAACTCAGGTGGGATCGTCTCGATGTCGATGTCGCTCTCGAACTCGAAGGTCGCGGTGGGACCAACGAGGCTGGTGAACGCCAGCTCGCTGTAGAAAGCTTCGACGCCCGGGATCGAGCCGCCGAGGAGGAGCGAGGACCCGACGGGCGGCGAGAAGATCTGCGCGAGGTCGGTGAACTCGATCTCACCCGGGTCCGCGGTGTTGATGTAGCGGTGGCCGACCTGCATGAGGTCGATCGAGTTGTCGCCGCCGAAGAGGATTCCCGCCGAGACGGTCGAAGAGACCATGAGCGTCGCTGCTGCGACGGACGTACCCAGAGCACGGACCATGTCAAACCCTCCTTCGCTCGACCTGCCACGCGGCGTGCGCCAGCGGGGCGGTCCTCCCTCCTGATGTCGCCAGCCGGGACGTTCCCGGGCGGACGAGGGAGTATCGCCCGGGTTCCTGACCACGCAAGCGACAACTGCGGACTTTGACCCGTTGCGAGGAGAGTCTTCGCGCGGAGCCGGGGGCGGTCGCCCACGAGCGATCGGAGCGATCGGGCGATCGCGAGCGATCCGGGACAGGCATGGATCAGGCGGGCGATCCGGGGGCGATCCGGGGCAGGCATGGATCAGGGGCGATCCGGGACAGGCACGGGCGATCCGGGG
>VGXO01000101.1 GCA_016873275.1 Phycisphaerae bacterium | reverse complement strand
GCTTGGCCGCAGCGCCTCGAGGCCACATCGCGCAGTGCAGTTCGTAGTACACCGGGCATCGGCAGAAGAGGAATGGCAGTAGACCGATCGGTTTGAGATCGTCGTGGACGATCACGGCGGTCGCGTCGAACGTCCTCGCCCCTAGGAACCCCCGAAGACCGTGTCGCAGATGTGAGAGCATGTACCGAACTCCACCCGCGCGTGGACGATGGATTGGCACGATGCTGATCAACGGATGGTTGGTGACGCTCGATCCCGAGAGGCGAGGGGAGATTCGGAGGTGAACGCACTCCTCGTCAGCGAACTCGAACATCTGCTGCGAATATGGCACGGCGGGGATGCGGTCCTCGCTCCGACCTGCCATCCACCGTCGGTACGTCCCGATGCAGTCGCCTGGGCCGGCGAGCACGAAGAGTCGAAGACCTTCGCTCGAGGTACTGAAAGTTGGCACGATCGACTCCGAGTCGGGTAGGCTTCCCTTGCCTGAGTCCTCCATGCCACACTGATGACTGACGCAGGAGGGATCCGCCCGGTCGTCAGGGTGGTCGGACTGGTGAATCAGGCGGCTTCGCTGACTTGATCTTAGACCATGGAGCGAGGGACCACCCGTCCCACGGAAGTGCGCTGCCTCGCCGATGCTGCGCCGTGAGACTCCTCTCTCTCATCGGTGCTTGATCGACCTGGCTTGGCGTCGGTGCGCGTCACCACGCTGTCGGCGGGGCTCGCGGCATGGTCCCGCAGTGGACCGATCTCGTTCGCCCAACCGAGCTCGGATCGGTGCCTTCCGAGGTTGAGGATCAGCCAAGTGACCGGTGGCCGCGGTCGCGCCCATCCCGATCGAAGGTCTCGACGGGCAGCGCCACGTCGGCGAGTCGGGATCGTGACGATCTCGTCGAGCGTGATGCGGCGGATCAGGGCGCCGAGGACGGAGGGCGTCGCATCCAGATTCCCTTCAAGGGTCGATCCGCGACTGACGCCTCCTTCGCCGAGACGTGACCGAAGAGACCCCCAGGGGCGCCTGGACTCGGGTTGCCAGGCTCGAGAAGACATCGTCGTGACGAAGCCCGCGCGAAGGTCCGGCGTCGCTCCGAGCGTCCATCGGTCTCAGCCCCCGATGACCTCCGCCTCCACCTCCTCGACCGTCGCCGCCGGCGCCTTCCGCACCGCGAACACGAAGCTCTTGCCCTTGTGGTCGACGACGATGACGTCGCCCTCGGCGCACTCGCCGGCGAGGATCCGGGAGGCGATGGGGTTCTCGAGCCGCTGCTGGACGACCCGCTTGAGTGGTCGCGCCCCGAACTGCGGGTCGTAGCCCTCGTCGGCAAGCGCCTTCCGTGCCGCGTCGGTCAGCTCGAGCTGGAGCCCTCGTGCCGCAAGCCGCTTGCGGAGGAGTCCCGCCTGGATCTCCACGATCCCCGCGAGCTCCTCGCGCCCGAGCTGGCGGAAGATGACCGTCTCGTCGATCCGGTTGATGAGCTCGGGACGGAGGTGCTTCTTGAGCAGCCCCTTCACGTGCGCCTCGATCTCCGCGTCGATCGCGCCCTGCTCGGTCATCTCGAGGATCGCCGCCGAGCCGATGTTGCTCGTCATCACGATGATCGTGTTCGAGAAGTCGACGGTCCGACCCTGCCCGTCGGTGAGCCGACCATCGTCGAGGACCTGGAGCAGGATGTTGCTGACGTCCGGGTGCGCCTTCTCCATCTCGTCGAAGAGCACCACGCAGTAGGGACGCCGCCTGACCGCCTCGGTGAGCCGTCCGCCCTCCTCGTAGCCGACGTAGCCCGGAGGCGCTCCGATGAGTCGCGCGACCGCGTGCTGCTCCATGTACTCGCTCATGTCGATGCGGACCATCGCCTCCTCGGTGTCGAAGAGGAACTCCGCGAGCGCCTTGCAGAGCTCGGTCTTGCCGACGCCGGTCGGTCCGAGGAAGAGGAAGCTGCCGATCGGTCGATGCGCCTCGCCGAGCCCGGCGCGGTTGCGCCGGACCGCCTCGGAGACCGCGCGGACCGCCTCCGGCTGACCGACCACGCGATGGCGCAGCTGGTCCTCCATGTGGAGGAGCTTCTCCCGCTCGGTCTCGACGAGCTTGCTGACCGGGATCCCGGTCCACTTCGAGACGACCGCGGCGATCTGCTCCGGATCGACCTCCTCCTTCACGAGCGAGCCGCCCTTCGCCTGGCGCCTCGACAGGTCGGTCTCCGCGGCGGCGAGCGCCTTCTCGAGCTCGCGGATCTCGCCGTACTGGAGCCGCGACGCCGCCTCGAAGTCGCCGCGCCGCTTCGCCTGCTCGAGCTCGATCTCCTTGCGGTCGATCCGCTCGCGCAACTCCTTGATCGTGTCGAGCTCGCCCTTCTCGATCTTCCAGCGGGCGTCGAGCGCCTGGAACTTCTCCTGCACCGAGGCAAGCTCCGCCTCGACCGCGGCGAGCGCCTTGCGGCTCTTCTCGTCGCTCTCGAGCTTGAGCGCCTCACGCTCGATCTCGAGCTGCATCACCTTCCGACGCAGCTCATCGAGCTCGGTCGGCATCGAGTCGTTCTCGATGCGGAGCCGGCTCGCCGCCTCGTCGAGCAGGTCGATCGCCTTGTCGGGCAGGAACCGATCGGCGATGTAGCGCTGCCCGAGGGTGGCGGCGGTGATGATCGCGCCATCCTGGATCCTGACGCCGTGGTGGGTCTCGTAGCGGTTCTTGAGACCGCGGAGGATCGCGATGGTGTCCTCGACCGAGGGCTCGCCGACGAAGACCGGCTGGAACCGCCTCTCGAAGGCAGGGTCCTTCTCGATGTGCTTGCGGTACTCGTCGAGGGTGGTCGCGCCGATGCAGCGGAGCTCGCCGCGGGCGAGCGCCGGCTTGAGCAGGTTGCCGGCGCTGACGGCGCCCTCCGCCTGCCCGGCGCCGACGATCGTGTGCAGCTCGTCGATGAAGAGGATCACCCGCCCCTCGCTCGAGGCGACCTCGCGGAGGACCGCCTTGAGGCGCTCCTCGAACTCGCCGCGGTACTTCGCGCCCGCAAGGAGCTGCCCGACGTCGAGGGCGACGATGCGGCTCTCCTTCATCGAGTCGGGGCAGTCGCCGTTCACGATGCGGATCGCGAGCCCCTCGGCGATCGCGGTCTTGCCGACGCCGGGCTCGCCGATCAGCACGGGGTTGTTCTTCGTGCGCCGCGAGAGGACCTGCATGCAGCGGCGGATCTCCTCGTCGCGACCGATCACCGGATCGATCTTGCCGGCGGCGGCGCGCTCGTTGAGGTCGATCGCGTACTTCTTGAGCGCCTCGAAGCTGCCCTCCGCGCCGGGATCGCTGACGTTGGTGACGCCGGACGCCTTGCGGATCTGCTCGATCGAGGCGAGCAGGCGGGCGCGGCCGGCGCCGACCGCCGAGAGCACCTCGCGTCCGGGACCCGCGACCTCGGCGAGGGCGAGGAGCAGGTGCTCGCTCGAGACGTAGGAGTCCTTGAGGCGGGTCGCCTCCTTCTCCGCCGCGGCGAGCACCTCCATCAGCGCCCGACCGCCCTGCGGCGAGGCGCCCTGCACCGTCGGCAGGCGGCGGAGTTCCGCCTCGGTCACCTGACGGACCCGGGCGGGATCGATCCCTGCCTTGGTCAGGATCGAGGCGGCGACGGACTGCCGTTCCTGCAGCATCGCGGCGAGCAGATGGAGCGGAGAGACCTCCGAGTGCCCGGCGGCGTTCGCCGCGGACTGGGCGGAGGCGATGGCTTCCTGGGCAAGCGTGGTGAAGCGGTCGATTCGCATGGCGTTCCTCTGGCAACCGGCGTGCCGCGCCACCGTCCCTGGACCCACGGGCATCCGCCTCAGGATCGCCTTCCCGGAGTCGCTCGCCGACGCGGTCGGATCAGGGGCGAAGTTCGCGGACGGGGAATCCGGGCGGCACCAGCTCCGGGCGGTCCTGCAGCCAGCCGACGAGCCAGCGGAAGGCATCGACCAGGCGCGGTCCGGGTCGGTTGAACATCGCGTTCCCATCGACGAGGACCGGCGGCGCGTCGAGACCGGCGACGAGCGGTCCCCACCAGGAGGAACTCACGGCGCGGGGCAGCTGCCGCTCGATCGCCGCGAGGTCGAGCCCGCAGGGGGCGATCACGAGCCTCCGCGGCGCGCTCTCGAGGAGCTCCTCCGGCGCGACCTGCCGGCTCTTCGCCCCCGCCGGATTCAGCGAGTGCGAGCCGCCCGCCGCGGCGATCAGCTGCGGCGTCCAGTGCCCGCCGACGAAGAGGGGATCGATCCACTCGAGGAAGGCGACCTCGATCGGCGGCTCGTAGGGATTGACGAAGTCGACCGCGGACCAGTAGCCGTCGCGGAGCCGCACCATCGCCCGCTCGGCGTCGCCCGCGCGACCGACCGCCTCGCCCACCCGCAGCAGGTCGTCGAGCACGTCCTCGAGCCCGTGCGGGTCGAGGCTCACCACCGTCGGTCTCGGCTCGAGCGTCGCCGCCACCCGCTCGACCGCCGCGAGGTCGATCGAGCAGACCTCGCAGAGGTCCTGCGTCAGGATCACGTCGGGTCGGAGCGACGCGAGGCGTGCCGCGTCGAGGTCGTAGAGCGATCGCCCCTGCGAGAGCGATTCCTTCACCTGCCGGTCGATCTCGGCGGGATCGTCGCCGTGGGTGCGGGCGCCGGTGAGCACGGGTCGGTCCGCGATCGACGCGGGGAAGTCGCACTCGTGGCTTCGTCCGACGAGGAGGTCCGCCGCGCCGATCTCGCAGAGGATCTCGGTCGCCGAGGGAAGCAGGCTGACCACGCGGGGCGGGGCGGGCATGGCGCGAGTGTACGGACGCGGGGCGTGGCGATGCCGTGCCTCTCTACACTCCGCGCATGGCGAACTTCGCCTTCGTCGCGCGGGACAGCCAGGGCAGGCAGGTGACCGGCACCCTCGAGGGTCCCGCCGCGGCGGCGGTCGTCTCCGAGCTCCAGTCCCGAGGGCTCGCGCCGATCCGCGTCAGCGAGACGGCGAGCGCCCCGCCGACCGGTCGGTCGGTCCCCGCGGCGCGGCTCGCGGCGATGTACCGGCAGCTCGCCGACCTCCTCCGCGCCGGCGTGCCGCTGCTTCGGGCGATCCGCCTGCTTGCCCGGGGGAAGAGCCATCGCGGGCTCTCCGAGGCGATGGCGGCGGTCGCCGACGCGGTCGCGCAGGGCGACCGCCTTGCCGACGCGATGTCGCGGTTCCCCCGGACATTCCCGTCGGTGCAGGTCGCGATGATCCGCGCGGGCGAGCGCGGCGGGTTCCTCGAGCCGGTGCTTGGGCGTCTCGGAGCCTTCCTTGAGCAGCAGGCGCAGATGAAGGGCAAGGTGCTCGGCAACCTGATCTACCCGGCGGTGCTCCTCCTCGTCGGGGTCGGTCTCGTGGTGGCGGCGCTCGTCTTCTTCGTGCCGCGCTTCGCCGACCTCTTCGCGACCATGGACCTTCCCCTCGCGACCCGCATCCTGCTCGGGCTCTCCGCGTGGCTCACCACGTGGTATCCGGCGATCCCATTCCT
>VGXO01000100.1 GCA_016873275.1 Phycisphaerae bacterium | reverse complement strand
GGAACATCGCTCATCGATGCAGCGCCCCTGCCGCGCCGTCGTGCTTCGCACCACCCCCACCGGACTTGTCGCGTCGCGACAAGTCCGACTCCCCCGCGAGCTCCGCTCGCGGGAGAGTGCCGAACGCGCCGCGCCTCTCCCGCGAGGAGCAACGCGACGAGTGGGAGAGGCCGACTCGCGGACGCAGTCCGCGAGGCGGGTGAGGGTGGCTCGACCCGAGACGATCGTCGCGGGACTGCCCGATCGGAACATCACTCATCGATGCAGCGCCCCTGCCGCGCCGTCGTGCTTCGCACCACCCCCACCGGACTTGTCGCGTCGCGACAAGTCCGACTCCCCCGCGAGCTCCGCTCGCGGGAGAGTTCCGAACTCGCCGCGCCTCTCCCGCGACGAGCCACGCGACGAGCCACGCGACGAGTGGGAGAGTGGCGAACGCGCCGCGCCTCTCCCGCGACGAGCAGGAGCGGTCGGCGCCTCGACACTTCCGCCGAGATTGGCGGATCGCCGCCGACGCCTCGTATCCTGCACGCCGTGGAACGCCGACCCCATCCGCTCCTCCTCCGCGACCTGATCGGTCGCGGCGCGACGATCGCCCCCACGGCGCCCGTGGTCGCCGCGATGCCCGAGGGCGCCGTCCGAAGCCGCTGGTCCGAGGTCCGGACGCGGACCTCCCGCGTCGCCTCGGCGTTCCGCGGCGTCGGCGTCGAGGTCGGCACGCGGGTCGGCACGCTCCTCTGGAACGACCTGCGGCACCTCGAGATCGCCCTCGCGCTTCCCTCGATGGGCGCGGTGATGCATCCGGCGAATCCGCGCCTTCCCGACGCCGACCTCGCGTGGACGATCCGCGCGGCACGGGATCAGGTCGTCGTCTATGACGCGGAGTTCGAGCCGCGGGTCGAGGCGCTCCGCCGCGAGGTGCCCTCCGTCGCGCGGTGGATCCGCGCGGGGAACTCGGCGGCGGGCGGCGACGAGTGGGAGGCGTTCGTGGCGTCGGGGACGGCGGACCTCGCGCCACCTGCGCTCGACGAGGACGCCCCGATGGCGGTCTGCTTCACGAGCGGCACCACCGGGAACCCGAAGGAGATCGTCTACACCCAGCGCTCGAGCTACCTGCACGCGCTCGGGCTCGGGCTCACCGACACCATGTCGCTCTCGGGAACCGACGTCGTCCTCGCGGTCGTCCCGATCTTCCACGCCGTCTCGTGGGGACTTCCCTACGCCGCGGCGATGGTCGGCGCGGGGCTGGTCCTGCCGCATCGGCGCACCGCGCCGGAGGACCTCCTCTCGCTGATCGAGTCCGAGCAGGTGACGCTCGCGACCGGCGTGCCGACGGTCTGGGCGGGCGTCATGCAGGCGGCGAAGCGGGAGCCGACGCGATGGAACATCCGACACCTCCGGCGCGTCGTGTGCGGCGGCGGCTCGCCGAACCTCGAGATGATCGAGTTCTTCCGCCGCCGCCTCGGCGCCGAGCTGATCCACTCCTGGGGCATGACCGAGATCAACCCGGTCGGCACGATGGGGCGGCACGCCGCGACGATCGAGGAGGCGGCGATCGAGCCGATCGAGCGGCAGAAGATCGCCCTCAAGGCGGGCCGACCGCTCCCCTTCCTCGAGGTCGAGGTGGTGGACGAGTCCGGTCGCCCCGTCGCCCACGACGACGCGGTGGTCGGCTCGCTCGTCGTCCGCGGACCGACCGTCCGCGGCGGCTTCGCCGCGGAGGATCCCGCGACGCTTCCGGGAGGCTGGATGCCGACCGGCGACGTGGCGAGCATCGATGACCGCGGACGGGTGTCGATCCGCGACCGCGAGAAGGACCTCATCAAGTCAGGCGGCGAGTGGATCAGCTCGCTCGCCCTCGAGCGGCTCATCAACGCGATGCCGGAGGTCGCCCTCGCGGCGGTCGTCGGGCGACCGCATCCGCACTGGGGCGAGCGTCCGGTCGTCGTCGCGGAGCTCGCGCCGGGCGCGACGCTCGACCTCGCGACGCTGCGCGATCGGCTCGGCGCGACGCTTCCGAAGTGGCAGCTGCCGGATGACCTGATCCTCGCCCGGATCCCGCTGACCGGGACCGGCAAGGTGGACAAGAAGGCGCTGCGGTCGTCGATCCGCTAGGTCGGGATCGCCCGCGGCTTGGCGCCTCATGGCGCCGCTCCCGCGCGGTCCGCGTCCTCTTCTTCAGCCGCTCCAGTCGGGTCGCCGGATCTGCGGGATCGGTCCGAACGTGCCGAGCCCCCACTCGACGAGGAGACGGTCGCCGGGCGAGGGGATCGCGAGGAAGCGACGGCGCGGATCGGCGTCGTCCTCGAAGACGCGACGGATCACGGGCTCGCCCTCGACGAGCAGGTACTCGACGCGCTCGTGCCCATCGACGGGCGGCGCGTCCTCGCCAAGCTCCTCGATCGACGCGGGCCATCGCCCTGTCCGCTCGCGATGCACGAGCACCGACTTGCGGAGCGTCCCCGCCTGCCGCGCCTGCGCCGGGACGCGGACGAAGTCGCGATGGTCGTTCGTCTCCGGGTGCGCCGTGCTCGTGCCGCGGAAGGGTCGACCGCCGTCGTCGATCCCATCCGGACCGGTCGACCACACCACCGGACCCGTCCCGCGGAGGTCGTAGCGGTAGGGCAAGGTGGTCTCGGGGTCGATCGGCACGGTCGGCAGGAACTCCGGCACAAGCGCGTCGAGCGACGTCGGCCACGCGCCGTGGACCGCATGGAAGCGGGCGAGGGCGATCGCGATCGCCGCACCGTCGAGATCGAAACGCTGCGCGGCGAGATTGTCGTTGGCCTTGCTCACCGCAGGCAGCAGCAGGCGAAGCAGCACGTTGCCGCCTCCAAGGATCGGCGCATTCCGGTTCGGGAAGAGAACCTCCTGCTCGATGCGCTCGACCGTGCGGCGGTCGTCCCACCATGGGCGAGCGGAGTCCTCCTCGATCGCGGCGAGCCATCGCACGTGCTGGTCGATCGTCTCGCGGCGGCCCGGCGCGAGATAGACCAAGGGGCCGACGGCCAGCGCGATCGGCGATGAACCGCGCCCGGCGCCGCGCTCGGAGCCGTCGATCAGCGTCGAGAACTCCGCGAACGCCCACGGAATGAAGACCCCATCGCCGTCGCCATCGTCGGAGTACATCCGCTGCAGGACGTCCTCGAACATCAAGCGTTCGCTCGCCATGTCGAGCCGCAGCGACGAGGCCTGCACCGAATCGACCGCGTGGGCGAGTTCGGCCAGCGCATCGAGATCGAATCGCTCGCCGCCTGTCTCGAGCATCGCGACGATCGCACGGCTTGCCTGCACGCGAATCGCCGCGGCGACGAGCTGGCCGACGAGCGTGCGGTTCTCCTCCGCGTGGCGGGCGATGCCGAAGATCGCCGCGAGGTCTGCGGCCGCGCGGGCGAAGTCGCCGTCCTCCTCGGCAAGGCGCGCCTCGGCGATCAGCAGCCGCGAGGCGTGGCGGAACTCGGCAAGCTGCGGCAGGAGGACCGACAGCAGCAGGTCGGCGAACGGGCTCGGCTCGACGTCGCCTGCGGTTCGAGTGCCGAAGTACGCCTGCTCTGCGGCGATCGCCTGCTGCGGCGAGGTCGACACGCGTCGGCCGAGGACCGGCATCGAGGCCGCCTGGCGAAGGATCGCGAGTTCGTCGCCGTGAGCGGCGAGGATCGCCCGCAGATCGATCGGGTCGACAGGTTCGTCAAGCGCGTTCGCGGAGACGATCGCCTCGGCGCCCGGCTCGCGGGCTCCGTAGCGGTCGATCGCGTCGAAGAAGAGGTTGCGGCGTTCAGCCGTGCCGAAGGGATCGCCGGGCGTGCCGAGCGTGGCGTCGGAGCGAGACCACGCGAGGCTCTCGAGATAGTGCGGCCAGGCGGGATCCTCGGTCTCGGGCAGCAGGCGCTGGTAGGTCGCGATCGGATCGAAGGAGATCGTGGGTCGCAGCCGCGCGACGTGGATCGCCATCGCGAGGTAGACGAGGAGGATCGCGGCGATCGAGACGCCGACGATCTGCAGCGTGCGCCGCAGTCCGCGGTCGATCGCGCTTCGCTTGGCGATCGCACCCTGCCGGAGCTCGCGGGCCGAGGTCTTGAGATCGCCGAAGGCGGCGCTGAGTTCCTCGACGCCGCGTCCGCGTGCGAGCCCGTCGCGGAAGTGGGCGGTCAGCTCGGCGGCGATCTCCGCCCGCTCGCGGCGGCGCAGGCGGGTGCGCCGCACGACCTCCCCGACCAGCGCCGCAAGCGGGGCGGGCAGATCGGGTGACTCGAGCCCGACGGAGGTCGCGGCGTTCGTCCGGTCGCTCGTCATCGAAGTGCTCCGAGCCTGGCTCCGAGGTCGGCTCCCCTGTGGGCAAGGTCCATGGTCGGCGGCCTCGGCGCGGTCCATGCCGACGCCGCGAGCCGTCCCACGATTCCGAGTTGCCGCATCGCCGCGGTGACCGCGTTCCACTGCGCGCTGTCCTCGGCAAGGCGGCGCTTGCCCGCGGCGGTCAGGCGGTAGTACTTGCGTCCGCGGGCACCGCTCTCGTCCCAGCGGCTCGCGACGAGACGCTTCGCCTCGAGGTTGTAGAGCATGGGGTAGAGCGTCGACTGACCCATCGCGAGGACGCCTTCGGTGCGAGCCTCGAGCGACTCGACGAGCTCGTAGCCGTACATCTCGCGGCGCTCGAGGAGCTTGAGGACGGCGACGGGTCCGGCACCACGCATGAGTTCGCGGTCGAGAGGCATGGAGGCGTGTCCTTCGATGCATCGCGGCGGCGTCGCGGTGGCGCCGCTACACGGCAGGCAACCGCGGGCGACGGATGCTATGTGTCACATAGTATGCCGAGCAAGGACTCCGTCAATCCCCCCCGGAGCGAGCCGTCCGGAGCGAGCCGTCCGGAGCGAGCCGTCCGGAGTGAGCGTCACGCTCGCCGTGGGGACCGCCGTCGTCGGATCGCCTGCGGGCGAGCTCCCCCCCGCCGGGGGCGACCTCAACCGGCCGACTCCGACCGGGCGACCTCGACCAGAGGCCCCCGACCGGAAGACCCCGACCGGAAGACCCCGTCCGCAAGTCCCTGCCGGAAGACCAATCCTCCTCCTCGCTCCGCCCCATCGCGGCCGAGCCGCGTCAATCCCGGAGACGATCGTGCGGCGGTAGTCTTCCCGCCATGCCGGGCACCGCAAGACGCTCGCCTTCGCGGCGGTCTGGCGGGGCATGCAGTCGGAGGAGGTCGAAGCCCGCTCATCGCGGGAGATGGCGCCCTTCTACTCTCGGCTCTCGCGCAGCTCTCGAGCGGCTCTCGGGCGGCGCCGCGGACGCTTCGATCCATCCGCCCGAGGAGGTCTTCCATCTTCGCCCACCCACCATCGATTCCCGTCGCGTGCCGCTCGCAGTGCGCTGCGCTCGCTGCGCTCGTCGCGCTCGTCGCGCTCGCCGCGCTTGTCTTGGGCGCCGCGGGATCCCCCGCCGTCGCCGAGCCGCCGCCCGCTCCCGAGCCTGGCTGGCGGGTCACGTGGCGGGAGGAGTTCGAGGTGGACGGACCGCCTGATCCGGCGAACTGGGTCTTCGAACTTGGCTTCGTCCGGAACCGCGAGGCGCAGCTCTACCGATCGGAGAACGTGACCTGCCGCGACGGGCTCCTCGTGATCGAGGCGC
>VGXO01000099.1 GCA_016873275.1 Phycisphaerae bacterium | reverse complement strand
GCCGATCGGGCGACCGCGTTCGGATTCGCGGAGACGCTGTAGGCGATCGTCCCGCTCGCGCCCGTGCCCGTGCCGCCCGAGGTGATCGAGAGCCACGCCTCGCTCGAGGTCGCCGTCCAGCCGCAGGTCGAGCCGTTCGTCGTGATCGACACGCTCCCCGTCCCACCCGTCGCCGTGAAGCTCGCCGTCGCCGGCGAGAGCGCGGTGACCGTGCACGCCGCCGCAGACTGCGTCACCACGTGCACCTCGGCGCCCGCCGTGATCGTCGCCGACCGCTCGATCGCGCTCGCGTTGGCGGCGACCGAGTAGGCGATGGCGCCGCTCGCTCCGGTCCCGGTGCCGCCCGAGGTGATCGAGAGCCACGCCGCGCTCGAGGTCGCCGTCCAGCCGCAGGTCGAGCCATTCGTCGTGATCGACAGGCTCCCCGTGCCGCCGCTCGCCGCGTAGGTCGCGGTGGCGGGCGAGAGCGCGGTCACCGCGCACGCCGCCGCCGACTGCGTCACGGCGTGGACCTGACCGCCTGCGGTGATCGTCGCCGTCCGCTCAGCGGCGTTCGGGTTCGCCGCGACCGAGTACTCGATCGTGCCGCTCGTCCCGGTGCCCGTCCCGCCCGAGGTGATCGAGAGCCACGCCGCGCTCGACGTCGCCGTCCATGGACAGGTCGAGCCGTTCGTGGTGATCGAGAGGCTGCCGTTGCCGCCGGTCGCCGTGAAGCTCGCCGTCGCCGGCAAGATCGCGGTGACCGCGCACGCGGCGGCGTCCTGGGTGACGGTGTGGACCTGCGAGCCCGCGGAGATGGTCCCGGTCCGGATCGCCGCGGTCGGGTTCGCCGACACGCTGTAGGCGACGGTGCCGGAGGTGCCCGTGCCGCTCGCGCCGGAGGTGATCGAGAGCCATGCCGCGCTCGACGTCGCCGTCCAGCCGCAGGTCGAGCCGTTCGTGGTCAGGGTGAACGAGCCGGTTCCGCCGGCGACGCCGAAGGACGCCGACGCGGCGCTGAAGGAAGTGACCGCGCACGCCGCCGCCTCCTGCGTCACCGCGTGGGTCTGACCGCCCGCCTCGATCGTCGCCGTGCGCGCGGCGGCGTTCGGGTTCGCGGCGACCGAGTAGGCAATGGTGCCCGTCGCCCCGGTGCCGGTCGCGCCGGAGGTGATCGAGAGCCACGCCGCGCTCGAGGTCGCCGTCCAGCTGCAGGACGTGCCGTTCGTCGCGAGGGTGAAGGAGTTGGTGCCGCCGCTGGCGGTGAAGGACGCCGACGACGAGCTGAAGCCCGTCACCGAGCACGCCGCCCCCTCCTGAGTCACGGTATGGACCTGCCCGCCCGCCGAGATCGTGGCGCTGCGACCCACGGCGTTCGAGTTCGTGGCGACCGAGTAGGCGATGGTCCCGCTCGTCCCGGTTCCGCTCGCGCCCGAGGTGATCGTGAGCCACCCGGCGCTCGAGACGGCGCTCCAGCCGCAGGAGCTCCCGTTGGTGGTCACCGTGAAGGAGTTCGTTCCACCCGATGCCCCGAAGGACGCGGCGGCGGAGCTGAACCCGGTCACGGCGCACGCCGCCGCCGACTGCGTCACCGTGTGCGTCTGCCCGCCCGCGGTGATCGTCGCCGATCGGGCGACCGCGTTCGGATTCGCGGAGACGCTGTAGGCGATCGTCCCGCTCGCGCCCGTGCCCGTGCCGCCCGAGGTGATCGAGAGCCACGCCTCGCTCGAGGTCGCCGTCCAGCCGCAGGAGGATCCGTTCGTCGAGATCGTGAAGGAGTTGGTCCCGCCGGAGGCGTTGAACGCCGCCGACGCCGAGCTGAACCCGGTCACCGCGCACGCCGCCGCAGTCTGCGTCACGGTGTGGGTCTGCCCACCCGCGGTGATCGTCGCCGAGCGCGTCGACGCGTTCGGGTTCGCGGACGCCGAGTACGCGATCGTCCCGCTCGACCCAGTGCCGGTCGCGCCGGAGGTGATCACGAGCCACGCGGCGCTCGACTCCGCGGTCCAGCCGCAGGTCGAGCCATTCGTGGTCACCGCCACGCTCCCGCTGCCGCCCGCCGCCGCGATCGTCGCGGTCGCGGGCGAGAGCGCGGTCACCGCGCACGCCGCCGCGGACTGCGTCACCGCATGGGTCTGCCCGCCCGCGGTGATTGTCGCGCTCCGTTCGCTTGCGTTCGGATTCGCGGAGACGCTGTACTCGATCGTGCCGGAACTCCCGGTGCCCGAGGCGCCGGAGGTGATCGAGAGCCACGCCGCGCTTGAACTCGCGCTCCAGCCGCACGACGCGCCGTTCGTCGAGATCGTGAAGGAGTTCGTGCCGCCGGAGGCGTTGAAGGACGCCGTCGCCGAGCTGAACCCGGTGACCGCGCACGCCGCCGCCGACTGCGTCACGGTGTGGGTCTGCCCACCCGCGGTGATCGTCGCCGAGCGCTCGGAGGCGTTCGGGTTCGCGGCGACCGAGTACGCGATCGTCCCGCTCGCCCCAGTGCCGGTCGCGCCGGAGGTGATCGAGAGCCACGCGGCGCTCGACTCCGCCGTCCATGGACAGGACGCGCCGTTCGTGGTGATCGTGACGCTTCCCGTGCCGCCGGTCGCGTTGAAGGACGCCGTCGCCGGCGTGAGCCCGCTCACCACGCACGCCGCCGCCGACTGCGTCACGGTGTGGGTCTGGCCACCCGCGGTGATCGTCGCCGAGCGCGAGGCGGCGTTCGGATTCGCCGAGGCGCTGTAGGCGATCGTCCCCGTCGCCCCCGTCCCGGTCGCGCCGGAGGTGATCGAGAGCCACGCGGCGCTCGACTCCGCCGTCCAGCCGCAGCTCGAGCCGTTGGTCGTGACCGTCACGCTTCCGGTGCCTCCCGACGCGGCGACCGTCGCCGTCGCGGGAGCGAGTCCGCTCACCGCGCACGCCGCGGCGTCCTGCGTCAGGGTGAAGGTCTGCCCGCCCGCGGTGATCGTCGCCGAGCGCGAGGCGGCGTTCGGATTCGCCGAGGCGCTGTAGGCGATCGTCCCCGTCGAGCCGGTGCCGGTCGCGCCGGAGGTGATCGAGAGCCAGGCGGCGCTCGAGGTCGCCGTCCAGCCGCAGGAGGATCCGTTCGTCGAGATCGTGACGCTGCTGGTGCCGCCCCCCGCGGCGACGGTCGCCGTCGCGGGCGAGAGCGAGGTCACCGTGCATGCCGCCGCCGATTGCGTCACGGCGTGGGTCTGACCGCCCGCGGTGATCGTCGCGCTTCGCTCGACCGCGTTCGTGTTCACGGCGACCGAGTAGGCAATGGTCCCGCTCGAACCGCTGCCGCTGCCGCCCGAGGTGATCGTGAGCCAGGCGGCGCTCGAGTTCGCCGTCCAGCTGCAGGAGGCGCCGTTCGTCGAGATCGTGAAGGAGTTCGTCCCGCCCGCCGCCGAGAACGAGGCGGATCCGGAGCTGAACCCGGTGACGGCGCACGCCGCGGCGTCCTGCGTCAGGGTAAAGGTCTGTCCGCCTGCGGTGATCGTCGCCGAGCGCGAGGCGGCGTTCGGATTCGCCGAGGCGCTGTAGGCGATGGTGCCGCTTGATCCGGTGCCGGTCGCGCCGGAGGTGATCGAGAGCCACGCCGCGCTCGAGCTCGCCGACCATGAGCACGAGGGACCGTTCGTCGAGATCGTCACCGTGCCCGTGCCGCCCGAGGAGGCGACCGTCGCGGTCGCCGGCGAGAGGGCGGTGACCGCGCACGCGCCCGCGGACTGCGTCACGGTGTGGGTCTGTCCGCCCGCGGAGATCGTGGCGCTCCGCGAGACGGCGTTCGGATTCGCGGCGACCGAGTACTGGATGGTGCCGCTCGCGCCGGTGCCGGAGGCGCCGGAAGTGATCGAGAGCCACGCCGCGTCCGAGGACGCCGACCACGAGCAGTTCGTGCCGTTCGTCGAGATCGTGGTGCTGCCGGTTCCTGCCGCGGCCGAGAAGCTCGCGGTCGCGGGCGAGAAGCCGTTGACCACGCACGCCGCCGCGGACTGGGTGATGGTGATGGTGGCGTTCGACGCCGTGCCGCTCGAGACGGTGATCGTCGCGGCGCGGGAGACGGTGTTGGGATTCGCCGAGGCGGTGAAGGTGAACGCGCCGTCGCCGGTGCCGGAGGCGCCCGACAGCACGAGCCACGCCTGGTTGCTCGAGGCAGACCACGGGCAGAGCGGACCGGTGACGTCCACCGAGACCGAGACCGGGCTCGAGGTGCCGCCGGAGGCGATGGTGGTCGAGCCGGCGCTTGCGAGAAGCGTGTTGCAGATCGCCGCCGGGTACGCGACGGCGACGGTGCCGATCGACTGCTGCGCCGTGCCGGTCGTGCCGCCGACGTAGTCCGCGTAGGTGATCGAGGCGGTGAAGTTGAGGGTGTCGCCGGCGTAGGAGGTCGCGACGACGAAGCGACCAAGCCAGGTCCGGCGGGTCGTCGAGTTGGTCAGTCCCTGCAGGTTGGGCGGGCTCGAGTTGTACCAACCGGCGTCGACGGGGGGCACGGGCGCGGTCGCGGGGGTGAAGGTCGGATCAAGGAACGTGGAGTTCGTCCCGCCCGGCGAGCCGCCGATCGTCACGAAGGAGTCGATCGCCGGATTCGCGCCACCCGCGGAGATGCTGGCGCTCGGAAGCCAGGTGCCCGCGAGGCTCTGGATCGTGTTCGAGTCGCTGTGGCGGAAGGTGCTCGCGTTCGCGTTCGAGATCGTGGCGTCGTAGACGTTCACCACCACGACGCTCGTCTGGGCGAACTGGGCGTAGACGTCGACGACCGAGTACTCGACGCCGCCCGAGGTGACCCGCGAGGTCTCCCCGAAGAAGCCTTGAAAGGTGGCGGCGGGGGCGGTCGAGGCGGCGACGCAGAGCGCGACCGAAGCGGCGACGGTGAAAGCGACCGACGTCGCGACCGCTCGCCGGCGGCGCGGCGAGTCCGGGCGGGATGGAAGTTCGGTGTGGATCGATGCGCTCATGGTGTGCTCTGCTCGCAGGACGATGACGCCGCGGCGGGACGCCATCCCCAAGGGAGTGCCGGGACCTCAAGGGTGGCCTCGACTCCGCCTCGGAAGAACTCTGGACTTGCAAGTATCCGCCTCAATCTCCCCAGTCCCCCCATCCAAACTCTCTTCAACGCCAGAAAGCGTCTCCAAGGTCACGCGGGTTCATGCGACCCCCCCAGACTTCGAGCACGCGGAGAACTCCCCGCGTCCGACGGTCCCTGCTCCATCCCCCTCCGCATGCTGCCGCCCCGCGACCGACCGCCGCGCGTCCCCTCCGACGCACGGACGATCTGGGTCGCGAGACGAGGTGAAGCCACAACGGCGCAGGTGACCCGGGTCGCGACGCTCGCGCGGGTCGTCGAGAGGACCACGGTCGCAGCAGACGAGACTGCGCGGAGATCCGGCAGAGCCCGCTCGCTCGGAGGAAGAGGAAAGAGGGAACGATGGGAAGAGGGAACTCAAGGAGTCCTCGCGACACGAAACCCGTAGGCGTAGAAGTGGTCGACGCCGGGGCCGCTGCCGGCGCGGAGCGACGCACGACAGCCGTCGGAGTTGCCGTTCCAGCTCCCGCCACGCAACACCCGGGACGTCCCAGTCGCCGGCCCGGGCGGGTTCGTCGACGGACTCTGCGCGTAGTAGTTGCTCCCGTACCAGTCCTCCACCCACTCGTACACGTTCCCGTGCATGTCGTGCAGGCCGAGCCTGTTCGCGAGCTTCTGTC
>VGXO01000098.1 GCA_016873275.1 Phycisphaerae bacterium | reverse complement strand
AAGTCTGCAGTGCCTCCGAAGAGAATCCATCGAGCCACCGCTGGAGAGTCGGCGCATCCTCGACCGTCGCCAGGCGCGGGGCACCTGACACTTGAACCTGCGCAACCGGCCGCTCGAGCGCGTAAAGCCCTTCATGCATCACGAGTCGCGGAGTGCTCGCGCCCGCTCCGGTCGCGAACGCCCACGCCGTCTCGTCCGGCCCGTGCACCATGGAGGTCTCGGGATGACGCGCCGTGAAGACCCGGCCGAGTTCCTGCGCGACCGCGGGCGTCGTCATCGACACGATGACCTTGCGGGGCGGCGTCTGCATCGCGACGCCGACATCTCCGGTCGACACATCCTCGACGGCCACGACCCGGATGCCGGCGAGCGGTCCATCGGGATCCTCGCGGGCGCGTTGCATGAGGTGGATCTGCACCTGGTGCTCGATCGGACGCCGCCGCAGCGATGGACCGACCGCGTCGTCGAAGGAGTCGAGGGTGACTGGAACCGGACGAAGCATGGCGAAGAGTGTCGCGTGGATCCCGGCCGAGACCTCCAAGGGCGATTTCATGCCCGCCGAAGGAGGGACCGACGCCCATCGCGTCCTGCGGACCCCGGCGTCTTCAGTTCGCGGAGCGAAAGCGTGCCATCCGCGGTACACGCCTCGACGGAGCAGCCCGGTCAGCACGGTCCCCACGCCGCAAGCAGCAGCCCGAGATCGGCCCCCGCGACGACGCCGTCGCCATCGAGATCGATGGACTCGTGCGATGCGCCCCATGCGCCGAGCAGCATCCCCAGGTCCGCGCCGTCGGTCGCGCCATCGCCATTGAAGTCGGTCGGACAGCGAAGACAGTCGCCCGCGCCCTGCTTGATCTGCGAGAAGAAGCGGTTCCAGATGAGGTCCGCGGCACCCGGCTGGTAGTGGTGTCCGGTCCCCTGCACCTCGGTGAACCACACCGGCGCGTCGCCGGCGTGGATGCTGGTGAGATAGGTTCGGGGGAAGCCATAGGTCAGCTGCTCGGACACCGTCGTCACCAGGCTCGCGGCGTTGTGGCTCACCCAGAACGCCAGCTGCTCCTGGTCCTGCTGGTTCCGCGGTCGCGCGTTCTTGCCGACACCCGTGACGAAAGTCTCGTTGCTTCCGCGCCAGGTCCAGACCGGAACGGGATGCGCGGGCGTGAGTTCCGCCTCGCTGCCGCCGTACGCGGTGATCCACCCGCCCGAGACCGGCGCGATCGCAGCGACCTTGTCGGCGTGCACGGCCACGAAGCTGTTCGTCATCATCGCGCCGTTCGAGAAGCCCGTCATGGAGGTGCGGCACGGGTCGGTGCCGTACGAGGCGTGCATCGCGGCGATCAGCGCCGCGAGGAAGCCCAGGTCGTCGGGCGCCTCGCCGCCGAACGCCCAGCTGTTCCAGGCGAACCCACCTTGCGCGCCGACCGGAACACCGCCCGTCGGGTAGACGACCACCACGCCGTGCAGGTCGCTCACCGCATCCCAGCCCGAGCTCGACTGGAAGCTCGCGCCGCTCGAGAGCGCCGGATGCAGGGCGAGCACCAGCGGGTGCGAGGCATCGGCCGAGAAGCCTGGAGGAAGACGCACGATGAAGGACCGCATCTGCCCATCGTGCAGCATCGTGGACGGGATGTCGGTCTGGGCCACGGCGTCTGTTGCAGCGGCGAGGCTGCAGCCAACCACCAGCGGGACGATGCGGTTCGCGATCATCGGTTCGAGCATGGCAGAGGAACGCCCCGAGTCAAGCGACGGCGGCGGGCCAGGACCGCCCCCCGACGCGACCCGGGTTGCCTCCGACCGCGCCCGACCGGTCGCCGACGCCCCGCCGCCGGCCGGCCCGGCTTGACAAAGTATCAGACCATGATACTATGCCGCCATGCTCACCATCTCGCTCGCCAGTCCCGTCCCGATCCACGACCAGCTCGTGGCCGGTTTGCGCGGGCTCATCGCGGCGGGGCAGCTCGCCGAGGGAGATGAACTTCCTCCGGTCCGGCAGCTCGCGGCCGACCTCGGCATCAACCTGAACACCGTCGCCCGCGCTTACCGCGAACTGACGGACGCCGGGCTGCTCGCCTCGACGCGCGGCCGCGGCACCGTCGTCATCGCCACGGTCGAGCGCGCCTCGGGCCCCAAGGCCGAGGAACGCAAGCGCATCGAGGCAGGCATCGCCGCCGCGCTCGGCGATGCCAAGCTCGCGGGGCTCGCCCGTGAGGCCGCGGAGTCCATGGCGGCACGCCAGATCGAGCGCCTTTGGAAGCACGCCTAGGTAGTTGGACCGCACGACACGCCGTTTCGGACCCCAGATCACGGAGACCAATCATGTCGGATTCCTTCATCCCGCTCGGCCGCTTGTTCATGCTCATCTTCGTCCCGGTGACGCTGCTCTTCCCGCTGGTGTTCGCGGCACTCGTGCCGAACCGCGCAGCCGACGACTCGGCGCGCATCAAGGCGCGCGGGATGATGCTCACCCTCGCGATGAGCACCGTCGCGCTGCTTGCGATCTGGGTCGGGCTGGTCCTGACCGGACTGCGGTTCAACTTCGCGATGATCATCGCGGGCTTCTGGTGGCCGTGGTTCTTCCCGCTTTGGTTCTTCCTCGCGATGCCCGCGATCGTGGCGAAGAACCCGCACTGGGGATGGACGGTCGGCGGCGGTTCCGCTTCGGGCGGCGTGCGCACCGCATCGCTCGTGAACCGTGAGCGCACGAGCCCCGTGACCCGTGCCATGTGGGCGGTGCCGATCACGCTGCTCGTCCTGATCCTGGCGGCCATCGCGGCGCGCGGACTCCTGCCCTTCGGCGTCGGCCCGTACCCGGGCGACTCGGCGGTCGACCCCGAGGCCGCGCGGGTCGCCTACGCGGAAGCCGAGCGTTCGCGGTGGATTTTCTCGCTCGTCGTCTTCGGTTCGGTGTTTGGGTTCCTGCTCGCGATCCTTCCCCGCAGCCTTCGTCGCACCCTCTCCGAACCCGAGCCGATGGACGCGGCGGGCTCGCCGGAACTGGCTGGGCTGTACGCCGCGCAGCGCCGCAAGCGCGTGCTCGGCCTCTTCTGGGGCAGTGGCGTCGTGCTGCCTCTCTGCATCGGTGTGTTCAGCGTCCTCCAGACGTGGTTCCCGCATGATGGGAGCACATGGGGACTCATCGGCGGCATCGGCGGATCGATCCTCGGCATCTGCGGCGCCATCTACGGGACCTGGATGACGGTTGATCGAGCGAAGATCTCGGAAGTCCGCGCACGGCTCGATGCCGCGGATGCATCGGATGCACCGGCTGCGGGGTAGGTCGGGTGGCGCAAGTAACTCGCGAAACTCGGACGGAGCCCCTGACATGCGGCCGTATTGGTGCATCTTGGCACCAAGGCTTGCAGTACTCTTGGGAACGTCCGCCGTGCGGGGCAGCGGCTGTCGCCGAAGCCTGGAGGAGGATGCGTCGATGACCCAGTCAGTCACGCCGATCACGCCGATCGCGGCACTCACGCAAGCCGCGCTACTCACGCACGCCGCTCAGCTCACGCGAGCCGCGCTACTCACGCACGCCACGCAGCGCACGCACGCCCCTCGACCCCCGCGACCCTGCTGCAGCCGCAGCTTCGCCGCCGCCCTTGCCGCCGTGGCCGTGGGCCTCTCGCTCGCCGCGGCGACGCCCGCCGCCGCGGACAACGCCAATCAGACCCAGACCCTCTCGCCGGTCGTGCCCGTCGGGGCGCCGTTCCGCCTTCGCGTCGAGGAGCTCGCCTGGTCCGGCGATCCGCTTCCCGCGCTGCAGTCCGCGGCGTCGGCGCGGCACGGCGACCGCCTGCTCTTCACCGGCGGCAAGACCACCGGCCTGCACGGCTTCAGCTGCTCCTCGCCCAACAACAACTTCCCATTCACCGACTTCCACCGCTCGATCACCGTGATCGATCTCGCCAGCGGCGCGGTCTTCCAGCGGTCGATCGACGAGCCCGCCTCGGGCCTCTCGCCGTCGCAGCGGGCCGCGCTCGCCTCGACGAACCAGCTCTCGCTGCAGGATGGCGGGACGCTCCTCGCGGTGGGCGGCTACGGGATCGCCGACGGGGGCGACTACACGACCTTCCGAAGCCTGCGGCTCTTCGATGTCGCGGGCACGATCGCCTGGGCGATGGGCGACGCGACGCCGCTCTCCGACCATCTGCGCTTCCTCGACCCGCCCGCCAACGCGCCGGAGGCGCTCCGCGAGACCTTCTTCACGCTGACCGGCGGCGTGATGGTGAAGGTCGGCGAGGAGTACTGGATGTGCCTCGGCCAGAACTTCCAGGGCGCCTACACCGACGGCTGCGCGCAGAAGTGGGTGCAGGTCTACTCGCAGCAGATCCGCCGCTTCGCGATCGACCTCGCGGCGAAGGACCCGCAGCCGCTGTTCACCGGCGCCAGCGCGCAGCCGGAGTGGGCGCGGCGCCGGGACCTCAACGTGTTCCCGGCGCGGGTCCCCGGCGGCGAAGGCGCCGTGGCCCTCTCGGGGGTCTTCACGCCCGGCGACCACCCGGGGATCTGGACGGTGCCGATCGTCGTCGGGCCCGATGGCGAGATGTCGATGCCCGACCCCGCCGACCCGGCGACGCTTCGGCAGGGGCTCAATATCTACGACGCGGCGCGGCTGTCGATGTGGTCGGCGGCGCGGGGCGAGAACTGGCTCGTCGTGCTCGGCGGGCTCGGTTACCAGGTCGTGAGCGGCGGCGCATTCATCGAGGACCGGTCGGTGCCCTACTCCAACGAGCTCTTCGCGGTGCGCTACGCCCCCGGCGCCGGACCCGGCGGAGCCGCGTGGTCGCAGCACCTGCTCGGGGCGTCCTATCCCACGATCCTCTCGCCCGCGCATGGCGTGCCGTTCTACTTCGGCACCGAGACCGACGCGTTCCCGCTCGTCGACACCGACGCGCACGGCATGCTCGACCTCGATGCGCTCCTCGCGTCGAAGTCGCCGGTGCGGCTGGCGGTGCTCTACGGCGGCATCGTCTCCGAGGGGCAGTCGCTGATGAGCGAGACCTACTACGGGACCAGCGCGAGCAACCGCCTCTTCGAGGTGTGGTTCGAGCCCGGCCCCGGCTGCCCCGCCGACCTCTCCGGATCCGGCGCGGTCGATGGGCAGGACCTCGGGCAGCTCCTCTCGGCGTGGGGTCCGGTGCCGGCGGGGGCGATCGTGCGGGCCGACCTCGACGGCGACGGCTTCGTCGGCGCGAAGGACCTCGCGCAGCTGCTCGCCGAGTGGGGGCCCTGCCCGAAGCGGTAGCGCACCCCTCCCCCGCGAGCGAAGCGAGTGGGGGAGGTCCCGAGCGCAGCGAGGGGGATGGGGTGCCGGTGCGGCGGCACGTGCGTTCCGCGAGCGAACGCCAGCGGATCCTTTGCAATCCACTCACGCCGTGCTGCTTGCGATCTGGGTCGGGCTGGTCCTGACCGGACTGCGGTTCAACTTCGCGATGGTCATCGCGGGCTTCTGGTGGCCGTGGTTCTTCCCGCTGTGGTTCTTCCTCGCGATGCCCGCGATCGTGGCGAAGAACCCGCACTGGGGATGGACGGTCGGCGGCGGATCCGCTTCAGGCGGCGTGCGCACCGCATCGCTCGTGAACCGTGAGCGCACGAGCCCCGTGACCCGTGCCATGTGGGCGGTCCCGATCACGCTGTTCGTCGTGATCCTGGCGGCCATCGCGGCGCGCGGGCTCCTGCCCTTCGGCGTCGGTTCGTACCCGGGCGACTCGGCGGTCGACCCCGAGGCCGCGCGGGTCGCCTACGCGGAAACCGAGCGTTCGCGGTGGATGCTCTCGCTCGTCGTCTTCGGTTCGGTGTTTGGGTTCCTGCTCGCGATCCTTCCCCGCAGCCTTCGTCGCACCCTCTCCGAACCCGAGCCGATGGACGCGGCGGGCTCGCCGGAACTGGCTGGGCTGTA
>VGXO01000097.1 GCA_016873275.1 Phycisphaerae bacterium | reverse complement strand
CTCGCGGTGTGCGCCTACGTCGACCTGAACGAGGTGAGGGCGGGGCTGGCATCGACGCCGGAGGAGTCGCTGTTCAGCTCGGCGAGGATCCGGGCGGCGCGGCTCGGCGGGAGGGGATCGAGGTCCGCGACCGCGTCGGCATGGCGTCGGCTCGGCGCCGTCGGCGGTCTCGACGACGATTCGTACCTCGAGCTGCTCGACGCGTCGTCTCGGGAGCCGAGGAAGGGGAAGCGGTCCGCGGACCCGTCGCTGCCGCCGATCCTCGAGCGGATCGGGGTGCGGGCTTCGGCGTGGCGGAGCTTCCTCCGGGATGATGCCGGGCTGGCGTCGGGCTGGTGCGCCGGCGCGGCGGCGTCGATCGTCGACGCCGCGAGGCGCGTGGGGAGGCGCTGGTCGCGGAACGTGCTCGGTCGGCTGTGGTCGGGCGGGTCGAGCGACCCGCCCGCCGGCGAGGGTGGCTGAGGCACGCCCGGATCCTCCCGGAGCGTCGATCGGCGACCGCTTCGAGGTCGCCGGTCATGGGAGGGATCTGAAGGTCGGAGGTCCCAGGTCGTCGGAAGGCACGCCAGGTCGCGGACCACGCGCGCTGGGCGACGGGGGTGCCGCCGTGCCGTGACGGGTGATGCGTCGGCTCGAGACGGCGTCGCCGCGTGCCGCCGCGCGAGGTCCTCGTCCTGGCTGGTGGCCTTCACCCGATTTCGTAGACAGGTGTTTTATGCGGCCGACGCGGTCGCGAGGTGACGTAGTTCAAACTCGATGGGGCTGAGATATCCGATCGTGGAGTGGCGTCTTGCGAGGTTGTAGAAGCGCTCGATGTAGTCGGCGATCTCCGCTGCAGCCTGGTCGGGGGAGCCGAATCGACGCCCCTTGAGCAGCTCCGCGGTCAGCGTGCTGAAGAAGCTCTCCGCCACGGCGTTGTCCCAGCAGTCTCGCGGGCGACTCATGCTCGCCACGGCGCCGTGCTGCTCGAGGAGCTGCCGGTACTCGGCGCTCGCGTACGGCGACCCTCGATCGGTGTGGTGCACCAGTCCGGGGCACGACACGCGGGTCGCGAGCGAGTTGCGAAGGGCGGACAGGGCGAGGTTGGCGTCGTTGGAGACGCTGGTCGCGAAGCCGACGATTCGTCGGGAGAAGAGATCCATCAGGACGGCGAGGTGAAGGCATCCCCGGTCGGTCGAGACGGCCTTGACGTCGCCGACCCAGACCCGGTTCGGGGCGGCTGCCTCGAAGTTCCTCTCGACGAGGTTGGGGGCGACGGGCTGCCGATGTCGCGAGTCGGTGGTGGTCTTGAAGCGTCTTCGCGGCCTTGAGGCGATTCGCCTGCTCCGCATGATTCTTGCGACACGCTTGGCGCCGATGGGGCGGCCGGATGCGCGAAGCTCCTCGGCGATGCGTGGCGATCTGTAGGTGCATCGACTTCGGACGAACACGGCTTCGACCTCGTAGGCGAGGCGTCGATCCTCGAGAAGCCGCGCCGAGGGGGCTCTTCGGCTCCAGGCGTGGTATCCGCTCCGGGAGACGCCCATGACGCGACAGAGGACCGTGATGGGGTAGCAGGCTTTCTCCGCGTGGATGAACGCGAACCTCACTGGTTCTCCTTCGCGAAGAAGGCCGCTGCTTTTTTTAGGATCTCTCGCTCCATGAGCAGGACGCGGTTCTGCCGCCGAAGCTCGGCGAGCTCGCGTCGCTCGTCCGTGGTGAGAGCGCCGGGCGGCCCCTGACCGGCATCGATGCGAGACTGGTCGACCCAGCGTCGCAGGCCGTTCTCGGAGATGCCGAGGTCCTTCGCGACCTTGGCGATGGAGCGGTCGCCGAGCCTGCAGAGACGCACGGCCTCCGCCTTGAACTCGTCGGTGAAGGTCCGGCGTCGACGCCGGACGAACGAATCAGAACTCGACTCCATGGGCAGATCCTCCAGGGCGAGCATCCTCGCCGAAAGACTGTCCACCAAATCGGGTGAGGCTCATGGTGCTCGCTCGACCTCGCTGGTCCTCGGCAGCAGCCGCGGCGACTCGAGAAGCGCGACGCGCAGGGGTCGTGAGGACCGAGGAGCCTGCATCGGACGCGTGCGGTGCCAGGCAACGAGGGATGAAGTCGATCGAGGGACGAAGTCGGTCGTCGATGCCGCGTCGACAACTAGATCGATGGGTGTCCACGACCACCCCTCGATGCCGCGACGACGACTAGATCGATGGGTGTCCACGACCGCCACGTCGACGACCAGATCGATGGGTGTCCACGACCACCCCACGACCACCCCCACGCACGACTACCAACGACCAAATCGATGGGTGTCCACGACTACAAGATCGACGGGTGTCCACGATCACCCATGGGTGTCCACGACCACCCAACCCATGGGTGTCCACGACCACCCAACCCAGCTGTACGCTGTCGGTCCCGCCACCGCCACTGTCGTGCCTCCGTATCATGCTCCCCCCCCGCGACCCCGGGATGGATGATCGATCGATGCACCGGACGAGCTGGTCTGACCGCCTCGCGTTCCTCGTTCAGTTCCTGCGCCGACCCCGGCAGGTCGCCTCGATCGTGCCGAGCTCGCGCTCCGTCGAGCGTCAGCTGGCGGCAACCGTCGCCGGCGCCACGGGCGTCGTGGTCGAGCTTGGACCGGGCACCGGTGGCGTCACGCGGGCGCTCCTCGCAAGCGTCTCGCCCGAGGCTCGGTTCATCGCCGTCGAGCTGAATCCGGTGCTCGCCGCGCGGGTCGCACGGATTCCCGATCCGAGGCTCGTCGTCCGCTGCGGCAGCGCGGAGGATCTGCCGCAGATCCTCCGCGACCAAGGATGCTCGTCGGCATCCGTGATCGTCAGCGGACTGCCGTTCTCGACGATCCCGCGTACTCGCGCTCTCCGCGTGCTCGAGGCGATCGACCGAGCCCTCGCGCCGGGCGGCGAGTTCATTGCCTACCACGCCCGCGGCACGCTCGAGCGGCTCGTCGGGACGCAAGTCGAAGGATCGCGGCTCGAGCTCGTCCACCAGCGGATGGCATGGCTCAGCATTCCGCCGCTTCGGATCTACCGGTGGCGACGCGTGCCAAGCCATGCCTTGCAGACCAGTCCCGCGACGCGGCAACCGGTCGCCTCGTCGCGTGCCCCACGGCGAGCGCAGGTCAGCACGTGACCGGGCGGGCGATCGTGGACCGCGGAACTCAAGCCGTTCCAATGTCCCGCCGCCTCCTCGCCCCTCGGATCGAGCCCGAGCGGAACGCCTTTCGGACGGGTGGGTGGTCGCCAATCCTCGACTCCGAGGCGTCAGTGGGGTTCCGCGCGGGGTGATCTCCTTGGGGTCATTGCCCGCGGATGGAAGTCGGATCGGATGGAAGTCGGATCGCCGCGGGAACTCGGTGGGTGTTCACGACTGTCCCGGGAACTCGGTGGGTGTCCACGATTGTCCCTCAGGTCAGCACGTGACCGGGCGGGCGATCGTGGACCGCGGAACTCAAGCCGTTCCAATGTCCCGCCGCCTCCTCGCCCCTCGGATCGAGCCCGAGCGGACCGCTTTTCGGACGGGTGGGTGGTCGCCAATCCTCGACTCAGAGGCGTCAGTGGGGTTCCGCGCGGGGTGATCTCCTTGGGGTCATTGCCCGCGGATGGAAGTCGGATCGGATGGAAGTCGGATCGCCGCGGGAACTCAGTGGCTGTTCACGATTGTCCCGGGAACTCGGTGGGTGTCCACGATTGTCCCCCGTCATCCACTTCCTTTCCGTCAACCACCTTCGTCTGCGCATGCAGCTTCGGGTCGCGATTACCGTACAGCGACTCCGTGCCATCCGCCGACCCGAGGAACTTCTCCCGCCGCCCGCGATTGAACAGCGTCACATGGTGCCCGCGTGCCACCGCCAACTCCGCCATCCACACTGTGCGCGCGGGCCTCTCGCCCTGGAGCGGCTCCACGCCCCCGCCGGTATCGGGGCGCTCACCTCGCCGGAGGCTCGCTTGGTGTATCGGCTCCCCGAGCCCGATGTGCACGGTCGCGAAGTGCTTCGCCTCACTCCCCTCGAGCTCCTCGAGCGCCTGGCCCGGCTCGTTCCACCGCCCCGCATCCATCGGCACCGCTACCACGGGGTCCTGGCTCCCAACGCGCGCCTGAGGTCCACCGTGGTCTCGATGGGTCGGCCCGGGCCCGCCGAACCTCCGGTCGGCGTGGAGTTTCCCTCGTCACCCGATCACGCGTCCCACCCTGTGGCTCCGCCGGACCACTCTGATGAGCGGGGTCGGACCGGTCTCACGCCCCGCTCACGATCCAGCCGCATGCTGTGGGCCCGGCTCCTGGCCCGCATCTACGAAGTGCTGCCCCTCCTGTGCCCTGCCTGCGGTGGTGAGATGCGGATCATCTCCTTCATCACCCTCCCCTCCACCGTGGAGCGCATTCTCCTCCACCTCGACCTGCCCCATCGGCCGCCCCGCGTGTCCCCCGCTCGTGACCCTCCCCAGGCCGAGTTCCACTTCGACCAGACCCCGGCCTTCGATCACACCGCTCCTGAAGCGGTCCCAGAGTTCAAGTTCGATCAATCATCGCCTCACGACTGGGAGGCCTGAGGGGCAGAGCCCTCCTCACCCCGTGTCCCCCCGCGGGCCCTGCCACTAGACCCTGCCACCGGGCCACCTTCCACCGCCCATCCTGACATGTTCGGGACCCGATTGCCTCGGAATTGCTCGGCCCAGCTCCCTCAGCTCCCCTTCGCTGGCCTCGCCCCGCCTCCGAGACGGGCCCAACCGGTCTCCGCACCCCCTCGCCGGTTCCTTGCGCCGCTAGAGATCGTATCCTACCTTCGATCTGCCCTCGGCAGGGGGTTTGGATTTCCTATTCCTGAGATGATCCGAGAAGACTTCCTTCCGCTCGTCGATGAGTTCCTCGACCTCTACCCCGGTCGACCCGTGCGAGCGAACGCGGGCGGTATGGGCATCAACCACTGCTTCGGACTGTTCGCCGTCCTGAGGAGCCGATCGCCGCAACTGGTGGTGGAGAGCGGCGTCTGGAAGGGACAGTCGACCTGGATCATCGAGCAGGCCGTCCCGGCCGCGTCGATCGTCTGCATCGACCCGCGACCGGACCTCCGTGAGTACTCGTCGAAGTCTGCCGAGTACCGGACCGAGGACTTCGCAGGGATCGACTGGAGTCAATACCCGACCTCCGATGCCGTGTGCTTCTTCGACGACCATCAGAACGAGTACTCCCGGTTGATGGAGCTGCGATGGTGGGGGTTCCGCAGCGCGATCTTCGAGGACAACTTCCCTGTCGGCGAAGGAGACTGCTACTCGCTGCGACATGCACTGGCCGGGGTGGGGCACACGGAGATCCAGATGAGCCGCGCCTACCGGCCGACCGGTCGGCGGCGGGTCGTTCGCCGTGTCGAGGAGTCGGTGCTCCGGCGGTACCTGTGGCGACAGGCGATGCTCCGTGACCCCAACATCGTCGACGCCGCGGCGCTCCGAAGGAACCTGGCGCTGTACCTCGAGACCCCTGCACTGGCGTTGAATCCGACCAACAACTGGGGCGGCGAGTGGACGGGCGCCTACGCGATCGCGACGAAGCCGATCTTCGCGGACTTGACCGACTCCCCGCGTCTCGCAGCGATCCTCGCGGACCTTGACGCCGCCGGCGCCCGTCGGGAACTCGAGTACGGCTACATGGCGTTCGTAGAGCTCTCAGAGACGACCGCACGATGATGTGCTCTGCCCACCGGGCCCGGCATAGGCCCGGTCGGTAGCGTGCGGTCCAGCGACCGGGAGCGCGACGGGATGGTCGGCATGTTCCCCCGGCGGCTCGTCGCAGCCTCCAAGTCGATCGGGCGGCGCGCGCTGGCTGTGGCTCGTTGAGCTGCGCCGCTACTGCCGCAGCAGCGACCTCGCGTGAGGAAGGCCGTGAACGACCTCGGGGATCGCGGGAGATCGCGGCGGGATCTCGGCCGGATCAGCCTGCACGACCCGCGCGCTGCACCGGCGCGTCGTTCGGGGTGCGGACCACCTTCGGTCGCACGACGAGCAGCGCCCGAGTCGCGGAGCCTTCCGCCGTCGGACAGACCAGGATCAACGCCATT
>VGXO01000096.1 GCA_016873275.1 Phycisphaerae bacterium | reverse complement strand
GGCGCCGCGGACTCTCTTCGGCAGGCTCGTCGGGCTCTTCAGGCGCCCGTCAGTCTCGTCACGACTCCGCCGCGGCGCGGCGGGACCGCGTCGGCTTCGTCTCGGTGGTCGACGGCTCGAGGCTCGCCGCTCCTTTGTCCTTCCCTGCGGCGCCCGGCTTCCCTGAGACCGGCTTCCCTGAGACCGGCTTCCCGGCACGCGGCTTCCCGAGTCCCGGCACCTCGAGGCTCCGCCGCTTGGGCGCGATCGCCGTCGAGACGCCGCGCGACGCGTTCTTCCGCACCATGCCGACCGTCGCGATGCGCTCCCAGGCGCTCGCGGCGTTTCCCTCGGAGAACTCGACCGTCGCGCTTCGGCGACCCCACGCGCGGGCGACCGTCGCGGTGGTGCCGCTGCCGCAGAAGGGATCGACGACGAGGTCGCCCTCGTTCGAGCAGGCGAGGATCACCCGCTCGAGGTAGACCTCGGGGATCTGGTTGTGGTGCTGGTGGCGGCGCTCGAAGTTGTTGCCCTGGATGCGGCCCCAGTTCGGCCCGTACCAGACGTCCATCGGCACCCGCAGCCCCTTGTTCGACTCCTTCGCGAGCGTGCGGGCGTCGCCGTAGACGGTCGCGCGGTCGGAGGGCTCGAGCACCGCGTCCGGGTTCCAGGTGCGGCGGCGCGGGTCCTTCACGAAGTAGAGCGCGTGGACCTTCGAGGAGATGAACGAGCTGTCGCGGCACTGCCCGAAGCGGAAGTGCCAGACGCACCAGTTGATCATCGCGAGCCCGCGGCGCTTGAGGTGCATCACGACCTCCGCGGCGGTGTCGTCGGGGATGTTGACCCAGATCGCCCCGTGCGGCGCGAGGCACTCGACGCACGCGTCGAGCCAGTCGTAGGTGAACCGCTCGTAGGCGTCGCGCGGCATCCCGTCCTTCCAGCCCTCGTAGGGGACCTCCCAGTTGAAGGGCGGGTCGGCGAAGACGAGGTCGACCGCGCCGCGGTCGGGAAGCGCCGCGAGCACGTCGCGGCAGTCGCCGACGTAGAGCCGCGCGTCGGGATCGGCGGCGCGGAAGCGGGGCTCCATCGTCACGCCCGCGGGTCGGTGCGGCGGCACCTCGTCCCCCGGCAGCACCACGCCGAGCCCCGGCAGCCGCGCGGTCGCCTCGCGCATCACCGCGATGCCGCCCTTCGGCGCCGCGTAGCCGCCGGCGCGGTCGAACTCGACGTTCTTCTTCTCCGCCATCGAATGCTCCTCGCCACCCTCCGTGGCGCGGGGCGCGGCTAGCGCGTCCCGAAGATCCGGTCGCCCGCGTCGCCGAGACCGGGCACGATGTAGCTCCGCTCGTCGAGACGATCGTCGAGCGCCGCGGCGTGGATGGGGACGTCGGGATGCTCGCGGAGCATCCGCTCGACGCCCGGGGGCGCCGCCACGAGGCAGATCATCCGCACCCGGCAGCCGACCTTCTTGAGCTCCGTCGCCGCGAACGCCGCGGAGCCGCCGGTCGCGAGCATCGGGTCGATCAGGAAGACCGGTCCCGCCGCGATGTCCGAGGGAAGCTTCGAGTAGTAGGAGACCGGTCGCGCCGTCTCCTCGTCGCGGTAGATCCCGAGGTGACCGACCCGCGCCTCGGGGATGAGCGCGAGGAGCCCGTCGGTCATCCCGATCCCCGCGCGGAGGATCGGCACCAGCGTCACCGGCGCGCTGATGCGGCTGCCGCGGGCGTCGCCCATCGGCGTGCGCACCACGACCTCCTCGGTCGGCAGGTGCCGGCAGGTCTCGAAGGTCATGAGCGCGGAGATGTCGCCGAGGAGCCGCCGGAACTCGTGCGAGGGCGTGCGGGCGTCGCGGACGAGGGTCAGCTTGTGCCGGATGAGCGGGTGCTCGAGCAGGAAGAGGTTCGGGAATCGGCTCGCCGACATGGCGCGAGTGTACCGCTCGCGCCCGCGGGCGCCAGCCGCCTCCGACCGCCTCAGCGCGCCGCGGTCGCCGGTCGGCGGGCGCGGATGATCGAGAGGATCTCGCCCGCGGCGCGATCGAGGTCGTCGTTGACGACGAGGGCGTCGTAGAGCCCCGGCTCCCGCGCCGCCTCGATCTCCCGCTTCGCCTCGGCGAAGCGCCGCTCGATCGCCGCGGCGTCCTCCCGCCCGCGCTCGGCGAGCCGGCGGTGGAGCTCCGCCTCGCTCGGCGGCAGCACGAAGATCCCGAGGACCTGCGGACGCCGCGCCCGCACCTGCCGCGCCCCGTGCACGTCGATGTCGAGGACGATCGTCCGGCCCGCCGCGATCGCCTCGTCGACCGGTCGCGCGGGCGTGCCGTACCAGTTCCGCCCGAAGACCTGCGCGAACTCGAGGAACTCGTGGCGGTCGATCATCGACTGGAAGGTCGGCTCGTCCACGAAGCGGTAGTCGACGCCCTCGACCTCGCCCGCCGCGCGGGGGCGGGTCGTCGCGGAGACGCTGAACTCCGCGCCGAGCGCGCCGAGGATCCGATGCAGGATCGTGGTCTTCCCGACCCCGGAGGGTCCGGAGAGCATCACCAACGTTCCGCCGCCTGCCATGGGCGGGAGTCTACGAGACGGAACGAGCCTCCGAACGCCGTCTCGCGCGCCGCGCGGACTCCTTCTTGGACCGAGCACCGCGACGTCTGGGAGGTGCCGAGCGAACGAAGTTCGCGAGGCGGAGGGGAGGTCCGAACCACGGGTTGCCCCACGCCGATGACTGGTTCGGGCTCAGGAGCGCGCGACGGAGGCAACCCGTTGGAGTCGGTCCCCTCCGTCCTGCTCGCTGCGCTCGCAGTCCACCTCCCCACGGCAGTGCCGTGGGGAGGAGTTCCGGAGTTGCGGAGTCTCAGAGTTGCGGAGTTGCGGAGTCTCGGAGTTGCGGAGTTGCGGAGTCTCGGAGTTGCGGAGTCTCGGAGTTGCGGAGTCTCGGAGTTCCGGAGTTCCGGGGTTCCGGAGTTCCGGAACTCCTCCCTGACGGAGCGAAGCGACGTCGGGGAGGTGCCGAGCGAACGAAGTTCGCGAGGCGGAGGGGAGGTCCGAACCACGGGTTGCATCCATCGCGAGCTCCCCCCTCGACCGAGCACCGCCAGGTCGGGGGAGGAATCTCGCGCGTTGGTCGGTCCTTCGCGGCGGCGAGTGACATGGTGTCGTCACGGGTGGTCGGTAGAGTCCGCTCGTCGGCGAGATCGCTCGCCACCGACTGGAGCCGGGTCCATGAGCGAGCAACCGTCTGCCGAGCAGGATCGTCGCGAACCAGGGGGCGATCACTCCCGCGAGGGGTGTGGCTGGAGCGGCGACTTTCCCACCTTCGGTTCCGAGCGTCCGCGACGCATCCGCGAGATGCTCGTCGACTTCCTTCCCGACGCGGAACCCGAGCAGGTCAAGGCGTGGGACGAGGGGCTGCCCCCGATCCAGTCGGAGGTCTCGAAGACGGTGAGTCGCGAGCCGAAGGCGCGTCGCTACTCGGCGCTTCTCGAGTACCGGCTTCCCTACGAGTCGCGTCGTCCCGACGTGATCCTGCTCGTCACGGGCGCGGTCGTCGTCATCGAGCTGAAGGGACACCGCGACGCCTCGCAGGCGCACCTCGATCAGGTCTCCGCGTACGCCCGCGATCTCGCCAACTATCACGGCGCCTGCGAGGACAAGCCGGTCCACGCCGTCCTGGTGCCGACTCGTGCCCGCGGCTACCTGAGGCAGGAGTGCGGGGTCCACGTCACTGGTCCCGACGGGCTCGACGCCCTGATCGCGACGCTCGATCGCCCGCACCTCGATCCCCCGCTCAAGCCCATCACGGTGGACGAGTTCCTCGCGCCGGAGTCCTACCGCCCGCTGCCGACGATCGTCGCCGCGGCGAGGCATCTGCTGCGGCATCGAGCGCTTCCTCGGATCAAGCGGGCGAGCGCCTGCACCGATCCGGCGGTCGACTCGATCATCCGGATCTGCCGCGAGGCGGCCGAGACGAGGACCCGAAGGCTGATCCTCCTGTCGGGCGTTCCCGGGTCCGGAAAGACCCTCGTCGGACTTCGGGTCGCGCACTCGGCGGTCCTCGACGATCTCGCCATCGAGCGATCGTCCGGCAAGCCCGCGGCGCCCGCGGTGTATCTCTCCGGCAATGGTCCGCTCGTGCAGGTCCTGCAGCACGAGCTGTCCTCGGAATCAGTCAGCGGAAAGACCTTCGTGCGGGGCGTCAAGGAGTACGTTCGCACCTACAGCTCGACCCGCCGTCCGATTCCGCCCGAGCATGTCCTCATCTACGACGAGGCGCAGCGGGCCTGGGACGAGGCGCAGGTCCGAAGGAAGCACAAGGAGGGCGACCTGTCGCGGATCGCGAGCGAGCCCGAGCTCTTCATCGAGTTCGCCGAGCGCGTGCCCGAATGGTGCGTGGTGCTCGCCCTGATCGGCGGAGGTCAGGAGATCCACGTCGGCGAGGAAGCCGGGATCAGTCAGTGGGCGAAGGCGATCCGACGCTCTCCCCGCCGCGCCGAGTGGTCGGTCGCCGGTCCTCCTCGCCTCGCCGACCCGTTTGACTCGCTTCCCTACCACGCGGACCCCTCGCTTCACCTGACCGCCGTGCTTCGCGCGCATCGCGCCGACGTCCTCGACCGGGCGGTCCGGGCGATCGTCGACGGTCCGGAGCGACCAGAGGACGTCGCCCCGATGATCGGCGAGCTCGAGAAGGCTCGCTTCTCGCTGAGGCTGACCCGCGATCTCGGCGCCGCCAAGCGGTACCTGCGCGAGCGATACGGCGAGCAGTCGGAAGCCAGGTTCGGGCTGCTGGTGTCGGCTCGCGTCCGCTCGCCCGAGACGTACGGGATCCAGCCCAAGGCCAAGTTCTTTCCCCTCGCCCGCTGGTTCGCCGATGGCGACGAGTCCAGCTTCTCCTGTCGGAACCTCACGATCGCGCCATCGGAGTTCGACGTCCAAGGACTCGAGCTCGATGCGGCGATCCTCACGTGGGGCGAGGACTTCATCCTTCGTCGCCGCGATGACGGGTCGTGGGAGTGGTCGAACGACCATGCCAAGGCATATGTCCGCCGGGCGTCGCCGGAGTCCCCGCTCGACCTCCGCCGCAACGCCTATCGCGTGCTCATGACCCGCGGTCGCGACGGACTGGTGATCTGGGTGCCTCCCGATCCGAAGCTCGACGCGACGTACGAGTACTTCGCCGCGACCGGCATGAGGGAACTTCGATGAGACGCACCGCCAAGGAGATCCGGGAGATGCTCGCCACGCTTCCCGACGACGCGCCCGTCTTCGCCGAGATCTGGACGCCGGAGGACGTCCGCGTCTGGCTTGGGCAGTGGATGGAGTCTCGGGAGGACGAGGACGCGCCGCCGACGGACCTCGATGTCGAGGATCCCACGGTGATCGCTCGGGCGATGGACTGCATTCCCCTTGGCGACTGGTCGGTCCACGGAGACGACCTGATGGAGATGTTCCACCAGCGGCTCGCCGAGGCGTTCGGCCCGCCGCCGGTCGCATCGCCCGACGTCGCGTAGGGAGGGCGTCGAGGCTGCCCGCAGGAGGACGGACATGACCACTCGAAGACGCGTCGGCTCGCGTGCCGCAGAGGAGTTCATCCTCACCTTCCAGCTGTTCCCGCGGTCGCTCGCCATCGATCCCGCGCTCGCGCCGATCATCTCGGTCTTCCGCAAGCACCACGGATCGATTCGGTCGGACCGGCACACCCTTGACAGCGACGGGGTGCTGGCGGCGCTGCGTGCCGATCTTCAAGCGGCGGACTTCCGAGTCGAGACCGGCAAGACCTCCAGCCAGAAGATCCCGGTTCCCGTGCTCTTTCGCCTCAATGGCGAGATCGACCAGTCCTTCAACGCGGACGCGGTCAGCGCCGACGGCCGGATCGTGCTGGAGATCGAGGCGGGACGCGCCGTGGCGAATCAGCAGTTCCTGAAGGACCTGTTCCAGGCATCGATGATGCATGGGGTCGAGTACCTCGCGATCGCCGTGCGCATCGAGTACCACGACTCCCGCGACTTCGAGAAGGTCTACCGGTTCCTCGAGACCCTCTACATCAACGGTCGCATCCGCCTGCCGCTCAAGGGCGTCCTGCTGATCGGCTACTGATCGCCTCCCGATCGCGATCGGCGCCGTCTGCTCCCCCCGCTACACTCCCGCCGCGCGCGGGGCGCACGGGACGAGCAGTTCGTCGCCGGGCTGAGATGCACCCGTCGAACCTGATCCGGCTCGCACCGGCGTAGGGAACGCGTCCGTTTCGATCTCGCCA
>VGXO01000095.1 GCA_016873275.1 Phycisphaerae bacterium | reverse complement strand
ACTCGCTCGTCATGCTTCGGACCACCCCCACCGGGCTTGTCGCGTCGCGACAAGCCCGACTCCCCCGCTCGCGGCGCTCGCGGGAGAGTGACGGAACGCATCGCGCCATGCGTGGACCGCGCCCCCCCTTAAGGTGGACCGCGGGCATCTTGCCCGCATCGGATCCGCCTCGATGGGCCTCGGAGCGGGCGGGACGCCCGCGATCCACGGATCAGTGCCGCGGTCGAGGACTCGCGCCCTTCGCGGTCTCCGTGATCGCTGGGCAAGCGTCAGCGAGTGGATCAACCCTCTCGGACCTGCGATTGCCTCCTCGCGTCGCTCGCGCGTCCGATGCGGTCGACCCTCGAAGGTCCTGCCCCGACCTGCCGGGGTGCTTGGTTCCCTCGCCCCATCCGCTAGTCTCCGCGTTCGATGAAGGCACCGAACTTCCGACTCGACGGCAGGGTCGCGCTCGTCACCGGCTCGAGCCGGGGACTCGGCAAGTCGATGGCGTTCGCCCTCGGCGCCGCGGGGGCGAAGGTCGCGTTCAACTACGCGAACGACCAGGCGTGGGCGGAGCGGACCTTCGAGGAGTACCGCCGCGCCGGGCTCGCGGGCGGGCTCTACCGGGCGAGCGTGATCGACGAGGGCGAGGTGAACGCGATGGTCGACGCGATCGCCCGCGACCTCGGACCCGTCGACGTCCTCGTCCTCAGCGCGACGCCCGCGCAGCCCCTCCGACCGATCGAGGAGTACGACTGGAGCTTCTACCAGTCGATGCTCGACTTCTTCGTGAAGAGCCCCTACCTCCTGACCCGCGCGGCGCTGCCGCACATGAAGCGGCAGCGGTGGGGGCGGATCATCAACATCACGAGCGAGGTCTTCAACCGCGGCGTCGCGCCCTTCTCCGCGTACGTCGCCGCGAAGGGCGGGCAGATCGGCTGGTCGCGCTCGATGGCGAACGAGCTCGCGCCCTGGAACATCACCGTCAACATGATCGCGCCGGGATGGATCCCGGTGGAGCGGCACGCGGACGACCCGCAGCACGAGAAGGACGCCTACCGGCGGCTCATCCCGATGGACCGCTGGGGCGTGCCCGAGGACGTCGGCGGCGCGGTCGTCTTCCTCGCGAGCGACGCCGCCGCGTTCGTGACCGGTCAGGACATCCACGTGAACGGCGGCATGACCGTCGGCTGACGGACCACCCCGCGGCGACGCCGCGGTCGACAGGAGAGACCACCATGCGCGGATCGATCGTCGCCCTCGCCGGACTCGTCCTTGCCTCGCTGCTCGCGAGCCCCGCCGCGGCGCAGGACCGCGACGCCCTCGTCGCCCGCCAGCGGAAGGCGATCGAGGCGATGAAGGCGGCGCCCAAGGACCCGCCGCGGATCGCCTTCGTCTCGAACGGCGTCGCGTTCTTCTGGGTGCTCGCGAAGGCGGGCGCGGAGGCCGCCGCCAAGGAGACCGGCGCGACCGTCACCGTGCACATGCCCCCCAACGGGATCGGCGACCAGAAGCGGATCCTCGAGGACCTCGTCACCCGCGGCGTGGACGGCGTCGCGGTCAGCCCGATCGATCCCGCCAACCAGTCCGACGTGCTGAACGCGGTCGCGCGGCGGGCGCTCCTCATCACCCACGACAGCGACGCGCCGGAGAGCGCGCGGCTGTGCTACGTCGGCGTCGACAACTACGAGGCAGGTCGGCTCTGCGGACGGCTCGTGAAGGAGGCGCTTCCCGGCGGAGGCGAGGTCTTCGTCTTCGTCGGTCGCCTCGAGCAGGACAACGCGCGGCGCCGAAGGCAGGGCCTCATCGACGAGCTGATGGGTCGCGACCCCGATCCGTCGCGCTTCGATCCGCCCGGCACGGTCGTCTCCGGGAACGGCTTCTCGGTCCTCGGCACGCTCACCGACCAGTTCGATCGCGCCAAGGCGAAGGCGAACGTCGAGGACGTCATCGCGCGGCATCCCGGCATCGACTGCATGGTGGGTCTCTTCGAGTACAACCCGCCGCTCATCCTCGAGGCGCTCGCGCGGGCGGGAAAGACCGGGGCGGTCAAGATCGTCGCGTTCGACGAGGCGCCGGAGACGCTCGCGGGCGTGCGGAGCGGCACGGTGCACGCGACGGTGGTGCAGGACCCCTACCTGTATGGATACCGCTCGGTCGAGATCCTCGACGCGCTCTGCCGCGGCGACGCGTCGGGGCTGCCCGCCGACGGCTTCGTGAGCGTGCCGGCGCAGGCGATCACCCAGAAGAACCTCGCGGAGTTCGAGGCGCAGATGAAGGCCCGCGCCGCCGCCGCCGGCGACGCCGCGGACGCGAAGGCGCCGTGAGCGGACGCGACCACGCCCCGGCGGTGCTCGAGGTCCGCGGCGCGAGCAAGCGCTTCGGAGGGGTCGTCGCCCTCGACCGGGTCGACTGCGTGGTGCGCGGCGGCGAGGCGCTCGCGGTGGTCGGCGAGAACGGCGCCGGCAAGAGCACGCTCATGCGGATCCTCGCGGGGGTGCTCGAGCCGGACGACGGCGTGCTCCTCGTCGACGGCGAGGTCGCGCGGCTCCGCTCGGTGCGGGAGGCGCAGCGCCGCGGCATCGCCCTCGTCCATCAGGAGCTGAGCCTCGCGGAGAACCTCGACGCCGCGGCGAACATCGTGCTCGGGCGCGAGCCGCGCCGCCTCGGGATCCTCGACCGCCGCGCCGCCGACCGGCTCGCCGCATCGGCGCTCGCGCGGGTCGGGCTGGCGGTCCCGCCCCGCACGCCGGTCGCCTCGCTCGGCGTGGGGGCGCGGCAGCTCGTCGAGATCGCCCGGGCGCTCTCCGCGGAGGCGCGGACGATCATCCTCGATGAGCCGACCGCGAGCCTCTCCCGCGCCGAGGTCGACCGGCTGCTCGCCCTCGTCGCGGAGCTCCGCGGGCGGGGCACCGCGGTCGTCCTCATCAGCCACCGCCTCGACGAGGTGCTCCGCGCGGCGGATCGGATCATGGTCCTGCGGGACGGCCGCGTGCGCGGCGAGCTCTCCCGCGTGGAGGCGAGCCGCGACAAGATCGTCACGCTGATGGTCGGTCGCGAGGTCGCGGCGGTCGCGCGGCGGGCGACCTCGCCCGGCGCCGCGCGGCTCTCCCTCCGCGGGCTCCGCACCGAGGCGCATCCCGCGGTCGCGGTCGACCTCGAGGTGCGGGCAGGCGAGGTGCTCGGCATCGCCGGGCTCGTCGGCAGCGGGCGGACGGAGCTCCTCGAGACCGCCTTCGGCGTGCGTCGTTCGCGCGGCGGCGACGTCCTCCTCGACGGCGCGACGCTTCCCGCGGGCGATCCCCGCGCCTCCGCGCGGCGGGGGATGGCGCTCGTCCCCGAGGATCGTGCGCGGCACGGGCTCTTCCTGCCGGATCCCGTCCGCCGCAACTACTCGATGGCGGTGCTTGGTCGGCTCGCGAGCTTCGGCGTGCTTCCGGCGCGCCGCGAGGTCGCGCTCGCGGACCGCCTCGCCGCCGCGCTCTCGGTGCGGCCCGCCGATCACGCCCGCGCCGCGGCGACGCTCTCGGGGGGCAACCAGCAGAAGGTGGTGCTTGGTCGCTGGATCGCGGCGGAGCCGAAGGTGCTCCTCCTCGACGAGCCGACCCGCGGCGTCGACGTCGGCGCCCGCGCCGAGATCCACGCGATCGTGCGTCGCCTCGCCGCGCAGGGCGCCGCGGTCCTCTTCGCGAGCAGCGAGCTCGACGAGGTGCGGTCGCTCGCCGACCGCATCGCCTGCCTCCGCGAGGGCGAGGTCACCGGGATCCTCGACGCCTCCGACGCCGGCGAGGAGGCGCTGATGCGCCTGATGACCGCGGAGCGGGCGGCATGAGGAAGGCGCTTGGCATCCTCGTCCTCCTCCTCGTCGTCGCGGGCGTGACGGCGCTCGCGAGCGAGGGCTTCCTCACCGCCTACAACCTCGAGAACCTCTGCCGCCGCACGGCGCTCTTCGGGATCCTCGCCGTCGGCGCCGGGATCGTGATCATGGCGGGGGGGATCGACCTCTCGACCGGCTCGGTCGTCTGCCTCGCGGGCTGCCTGCTGCCGTGGCTCCTCGTGAGCGAGGGATGGTCGCCGACCGCGGCGGTCGCGGCGGTGCTCGGGCTCGGCGTCATCGTCGGGCTCTTCCAGGGCGCGCTCGTCGCGTGGGGAAGGCTGCAGCCGTTCCTCGTGACGCTCTGCGGACTCCTCTTCTACAGAGGCCTCGCCCGCGGCATCACCGACGACCAGACCCAGGGCTTCCGCGGCGGGTTCGACGGGCTCCGGAGCCTCGCGACCGGGCGGATCCCGGTGCCGGGGCTCACCGACCTCGACGCGTTCGAGGGAGCCTCCGCGTTCGCGATCCCGGCGCCGGTCGCGAGCCTCGCGGCGATCGCGGTCCTCGCGGCGATCATCCTCCGCTTCACGGTGTGGGGGCGCTGGCTGCTCGCGGTCGGTCGCAACCCGCAGGCGGCGGCGTACAGCGGGATCCCGGTCGCGTGGGTGACGCTCTCGGCGTTCGCCGCGGGCGCGGTGCTCTCGGCGTACGGCGGGATGCTCTTCGTCCTCGACGTGGGAAGCGCCCAGCCCGCCGACTTCGGCAACTTCTACGAGCTCTACGCGATCGCCGCCGCGGTGCTCGGGGGCTGCAGCCTCCGCGGGGGCGAGGGCAGCGTCGCGGGGATCGTGGTCGGGGCGGCGCTCATGCAGGTCCTCCGCAACGCGATCGTCCTCGTCGAGCGGATCCCCGACAACGTCGAGTACGCGGTGATCGGGGCGGTGATCCTCGTGGGGGTCCTCGCCGACGAGCTGGTGCGCCGCCTCGCCCGCCGACGCGGGGGAACCCTCCGCGGCGCGGCGTGATCCTGCCGATGAAACTCAGCCGACCCGAAGGAGACCTCCCCATGCCCCGCGCCACCCGACTCCTCGCCGTGATGCTCGCCGCCGCCGTCGCGCTGCCGGCGCTCGGGCAGGATCCGACCTCGCCCACCCCCGCGCCCTCCACCCAGCCCTCGAGTCCTGCGCGGGGCACCCGGCCCGCCACGCCTCCCAAGGAAGCTCCCGTGACCGATCCATCGCTGGGTGCCTCGCGGTCCCCGCGACCCGCCGCACCCTCGACCGAGCCCGGCATCTCCCGCGAGATCTGGGGCGAGGTGAACGGTCGGCAGGTCTACCTCTTCACGCTGCGGAACAAGAACGGCATGACCGTGAAGGCGTGCGAGTACGGCACGATCATCACGGAGGTGCTCGTGCCCGACCGCGACGGGACGCTCGCCGACGTCGCGCTCGGTCGCGGCAGCCTCGCGGAGTACCTCGACTCGAACCCCTACTTCGGATGCACCGCGGGTCGCGTCGCGAACCGGATCGCGGGGGGGAAGTTCTCGATCGATGGTCAGACCTACCAGGTGACCACCAACAACGGGCCCAACCACCTCCATGGAGGCGCGAAGGGATTCGACAAGGTCGTCTGGAAGGGCGAGGCGAAGATGTCGCCGGTCGGGCCGTCGGTGACCTTCAAGTACACCTCGCCGTCGGGCGAGGAGGGCTACCCCGGGACGCTGAACGCGACGGTCACCTACACGCTGACCGCGGACGACGAGCTGAAGGTGGACATGTCGGCGAACGCCGACGCGAAGACCCCGGTCAACCTCGCCCACCACAGCTACTGGAACCTCGCGGGGCACGACTCCGGGACGATCCTCGAGCACCTGCTGATGATCCCCGCGTCGCGCTACACCCCGGTCGACGCGACGCTGATCCCGACCGGCGAGCTCGCGAGCGTCGCCGGCACGCCCTTCGACTTCCGCGAGGCGAAGCCGATCGGGAAGGACATCGGCGCGCTTCCGGCGACCGCGACCGACCCCGGCGGCTACGACGTGAACTTCGTGCTCGATCCCCAGTCGACCGAGGGACGGCTCTGGCGCTGCGCGCGGCTGAAGGACCCGAAGTCCGGCCGCGTCATGGAGGTCTTCTCGAACCAGCCCGGCATCCAGTTCTACAGCGGCAACTTCCTCGACGGCATCAAGGGGAAGGATGGCGCGACCTACGAGAAGTTCGACGGTCTCTGCCTCGAGACGCAGGCGTTCCCCGACAGCGTCAACCGCCAGGGCGTCGAGGGATGGCCGAACGTGATCCTCGAGCCCAAGCAGATCTACCGCCACCGCATGGTGCACAAGTTCACGGCGGAGTGATCGGCGTCCGGACCGGAACGCGCGATCTCGAGGAGGTGCGCTCTGGAACTCCTCCCCACGGCGGAGCCGTGGGGAGGTGTCGCCGAGCGCAGCGAGGCGACGGAGGGGACCTGCTCCGACGGGA
>VGXO01000094.1 GCA_016873275.1 Phycisphaerae bacterium | reverse complement strand
CATGATCGACCTCAAGCAACTCCGCGACGATCCCGACCGCTACCGACGCGGCTGCGCCGACAAGGGCGTCGCCGTCGAGCTCGACCGCCTGCTCGCCCTCGACCACGAGCGCCGCGGCATCCTGACGCGGCTCGAGGAGGCTCGCGCAGCGCAGAACAAGCTCGGCAAGGAGACCGGCCCGCTGATGGGTCGCCTCAAGAGCCAGCTCAAGTCCGCGGAGGGCGCCGCGAAGGCCGCGATCGAAGCGGAGCTCGCCGAACTCGAACGACGCCCCGCGGAGCTCAAGGCGTCGATCCAGGCGATGGAGACCGAGCTCGCGGCGATCGAGCCGGCGTGGCGCGACCTTTGGATGCAGGTGCCCCAGCCGCCGGCGCCCGACGTCCCGCCGGGGAAGGGCAGCGAGGACAACGTCGAGATCCGCCGCTGGTCGCCCGCGGGCTTCGACCCGGCGCGGAGCTTCGCGGAGAACCGCGGCTTCGCGCCGAAGACCCATCTCGAACTGGTGCGCGACCTCGGGCTCGTCGACTTCGAGCGCGGCGTGAAGATCGCCGGCAGCCGGCACTACGTGCTCACCGGGCTCGGCATGCGGCTCCATCAGGCGGTGCTGCGCTGGGCGTTCGACTTCATGACGATCGAGCAGGGCTTCACGCCGCTCTCGGTGCCGGTCATCGTGCGCGAGGAGTGCATGACCGGCACCGGCTTCTTCCCCTCGGGACGCGAGCAGGCGTACCACATCGAGGAGAGCCGCCGCGGGTCGGGTCACGACATGTTCCTGACCGGCACCGGCGAGGTCGGGCTCATGGGCTTCCACGCCGACGAGATCCTCGACGAGTCGACGCTGCCGCGCACCTACACCACCGTCTCGACGTGCTTTCGCCGCGAGGCGGGCGCCGCCGGCAAGGACACCGCCGGGCTCTACCGGATCCACCAGTTCGACAAGGTCGAGCAGGTCGTGATCTGTCCGCCCGACGATGCGATCAGCCGCGCGTGGCACCAGAAGATGCTCGGCTTCGTCGAGACGCTGCTCCAGCGGCTCGCGCTTCCCTACCGCCTGCTCCAGTGCTGCCGCGGCGACCTCGGCACCAAGAACGAGGACATGATCGACGTCGAGTGCTGGATGCCCGGACGCGGCGAGGACGGTCCGGACGGTCGCCCGCGCGGCGCGTGGGGCGAGACGCACTCGGCGAGCCGGCTCGGCGACTTCCAGACGCGGCGGCTGAACCTGCGCTGCCGCGAGGGGAAGAACCCTCCCCGGTTCCCCTATGCGCTCAACAACACCGTGCTCGCAAGCCCGCGGATCCTGATCCCCATCCTCGAGATGCATCAGCAGCGGGATGGCTCGGTGCACGTGCCCGAGACGCTTCGCCCCTACCTCGGCGGCGTCGAGCGCATCGGCTGACGGAGCGCGGGAGGAGATCCGGAGCTTCGGGGGCGAGCCGGCATCCCATCCTGCCGAGCATCTCGAAATCTTCACTGATCCGGCGCTCGTGTCGTTGCCCCGCCCGCCGCGCGACGCGATGCCTCCGACTTCCGCTTCGTGGAACGGATCACCACCAGCAAGCGAGCGGAGCAAGATCAGATGACCCTGCCCGCCATGACCCGACGCCCCCGCGTCCGAGACCTCGCGCCGTGGACGCTCGCGCTCGTCGCCGTGGCGACCGACGCGCAGGCGAGCGTCGCGTACAACAACCTCGCCCCGGGCGGCGGCGACGAGTCGCTCGACAAGAACTTCGGCAACATCAGCCGCTGGGGACAGCAGTTCACCGCCAGCAGTGGCGGTTCGGTGACCAACATCAAGCTCAACCTCTACCGGCGAGACACCCAGACCGGGACCTTCGATGTCCAGCTCTGGAGCGGCAGCGGCACGACGCCCACCGCGAGCCTCGTGACCCTGACGACGCTCAACTGGGCGGATGTTCCGTTGAACTCCGGGGCGACCAACACCAGCGCCTTCGTCGAAGTCTCGTCGTTCGCGAGCAGCTACACGCTGACCTCGGGAACGGTCTACTGGCTGGTGATCAGTCAGGCGGCGGACGGGCCGTCGGCGAAGCGCTGGACCGTCACCGGAAGCGGCGGTCAGACCGCGTCGTTCAATCAAAACTCAAACGGGGGACTGGGGGCGTGGACGAACCAAGGCACTTCCGTCAACCTCGGCGCCCAGATTACCGTCGGCGTCGTGCCGGGCACCGGTCTTGCCGCGATCGGCATGATCGGCGTGGCGAGCCGTCGCCGCCGGCGCTGAACCGTCGATCGCGCAGGCGCGGTGGTTCGCGTCGGAGTTCGCTGCGGTGCGCGAACGCGCCACCGCGAAGCCCCCGCGCCCCCTCGGCCGGGCGAGCGGCGAGCGGTCACGGATCGCGGCGGTTCGAGCCGCGGTGCGATGAACACGAGCCGCTCGCCGGCGGCTCCCCCAAGGCGAGCCTTGGGGGAGCGGTTGGGAACGCCGCGATCGCCACGCGGCGGGTCCGCGGCGGTCCTCTGCATCTCTTCGCCTCCGCGGGCGATGCGCCGGCTGACGCTGCATCGCGCACCGGACGGACGCGCGAGAGAGTCGCCGCTCCGACTCACATCCCCAGCCGCTTCGCCAACTCCGTCCGCGATCGCACGCCGAGCTTCGCGTAGAGACGCTTGACGAGGGTGGCGACGGTGTTCATCGAGACGCCGAGCGATTCGGCGATCCGACGCCGATCGAGGCCGTCGCGAAGGGCGAGCGCCACCGTCCGTTCGCGGTTCGAGAGCGACGCGATCCGCGCCTCGATGCTGCGCACGACCTCCTCGACCCGCTGCGTGCCGACCACCTGCACCGTCGGCTGCGGCAGGATCCCCGGCCGGAGCGGTTCGAGCGCAACGGTCAGGCGATAGGTGCACCACGGTGGCGATGGCGTGCCATCGCCGCGGCTGGCCGCGGTCGCCCGAAAGTGCCGCTCGAGCGATCCGAGGATCTCCTCGATCCGCTCCACCTCCGCCGGAACGAGCGAGGCGGCGACAGTGCCGCGATACATCTCCTCGTCGGCACGGCGGGTCTTGAAGGTCTTCGCGTGCGACTGCGCGGAGCGTGCGCGAGCCTCGCCATGCACCCGCTCAAGCTCCGCGACGATCGCCTCGTCGACGGAGTCTCCCACGCGATGCCCCACCACGATCGCCTCGCGGGCGACCCGCCAACGCGCCTCGCCGCGCCGCCCGCCTCGACCCTTCGCAGCGGCGCCCTCCTCGACCGCAAGCGGGCCAGCGGCGGCGAGCGAGCGAAGCGCCGCGTCGATCCGCGCCTGATCCCACCCGAACGCTTCCGCAAGCTCCGCAGCGCTCGCGGGTGAACCGCGTCGACGCAGCTGCTCCCAGACCGCCAAGGCATCGCCGTCCCCGAGCACCTCGGCAAGGCCCGGCAGACGAAGGTCGAGGATCGCCGCCGGCTCGCCGCCGTCGCCGCGGGGTTGCTGCGAGCCTGCCGCCGGGTTCACCGACGCCGAGGCCTCCGCGTCGCGTGCCCATCGCTCGACGATCGGACGCAAGCCTGCCGCGTGATCCACGCCCAGCTTGCGATGGACCGCCCGCACGCGGCTCGCCACGGTGCTCGCCGCCAGGCCCAACTGCGCCGCGATCTCGTCCCGAGTTCGCCCCGATGCGACCAGGCGAGCGATCGATCGCTCTCGGCTCGTCATCGCCGCGGCGGTCTCGGGTGCCGCCGACCGCGGACGAGGCTCGCCGAGGATCCACCGCTCCGACGAAGGCGCCCCGTCGGCGACGTCGACACCGCGATCGATCGGAACCATGCCGATCTGCGGCCACCGCGGCACGCCGGGCTCGAGCGGCGAGAGATGGATCTCGAGCAGGTGCGTGCACATCTGCGCCTTCGACGGCGGCGCGCCGAGGAACCTCGCCGTGCTCGCGTGCAGCAGCCGCGGAAGCTCGAGCATGAGATCCCAGAACGGCCGCCGCTCCTCGCGGCCCCACCGGCCGGCCCACGCGCCCGCGAAGCGCTCTCGGACGCGATCGCCGGGCGCCGCGTCCGGAGCGGGCGGTCGGAGGTGCTTCTCGATCCAGCGCCGCCACTCCGGGCTGAAGAGTTCGTCGAGGCAGCCGGTCAGCACCTCGTCGAGCGGATCGTTCACCCGGTAGCCGACGATGATCGTCTCCCGGGTCGCCCGCCATCCCGTCGTCGGCCGCCGCGACGTCGCCTTCACCTGCTCGACGAGACCTGCCTCGAGGAGGCGGTCGAGGCAGTCGTGGACCCGCGCAAGCGGCAGGTCCGATGCCTCCGCGAGCGCGGCCGCCGAAGTCGAGGCGCGGGCCCGCCGCAGCAGTTCCCACAGCGAAAGGGCGACCGCATCGCCGAGGACGTCGGTCAGGCCGGGGTCGCGGATGTCGAGCGGTGCAGAGGGGTCCGACATGATCCGATCGCCTCCCCCCCTCGGGAACCACCGAGGCAGCGTACCGACCGCGGCCACGCTCCGGCGCGGCGTGCACGGGAGTCCGGCCGCGGACACCGCCGCCGCCCCCGCGGCCCGCGACTTGTTCATCCGGGTGACACGGCGCCGGAATCCATGGGCACTTCCTTCCAGACCGGCATCGCCCCTTCCCACCGGTCGCGTCGAGTGGCACTGTGTGGGGTATCTCGCGACCGGACGCCGGTGCAGGGTTCGGCGAGATCGCGATCGCCCTCGTCGACGCCACCCCATCGGAGCAGTAGTCGTGGACAACGCCAGAACGAAGATCGCCCCGCACCCCGTGCGCTCGATCGCCCCCCTCGCGGTGATCGCCATCGCCGTCGCCGCCTCGACCCCCATCGCACGGGCGAGCGTGATCATCGATCACTTCAACGGACCGACCCTCGACCCGGCGTGGACCGTGGTCGGCAATGCCGGGTCGTTCGCCACCAACCCCGGGTCCTACACGGTCAGCACGGTGTACGGCGAAGGCGCGGGACTGACCCGCACCCTCGGCTCCGGCGACTCGGAGGTCATCATGCAGTACGGAAACATCACGGGTCTCGCCGGCGGCAACGCGCGGCTCGACGTCAGCGATGGTCCCGGGCAGCTGATCGTGATCATGGCCGAGGCGCCCCGCAACGGAGGGTGGGGGCCGAACATCGTCATCGACTTCAACAACGGCACCGGCCCCAACCAGCGGGTGATGAGCGTGCCGATCTCGATGACGATCACCGACCTCGCGTTCCGCATGGTCTGGAGCGAGTCCGCCCGGACCTTCGTCGTCAGCTACAACCTGAACAACGCCGGGTGGTCGGTCGGCTACACCGCGAACTACGGCATCGCGTCGTCGGCGACGAGGACGGTCACGCCGTGGATCGTCTCCTGGGACGCGGGTCCAGGCACGACCACCGCGGAGATGAACCTCTACAGCCAGATCGTCGCCGCCGCGGTCCCCGGATCCGGCCTTGCGGGCCTTGCCGGGATCGGGCTCGCGGCCGCCGCACGCCGTCGACGCCGCTGAGCGTTCGCTTCAGGCGCCTCGCACCGCAGCGACCGCGACGACCGCCGCGGTCTCGACTCGCAGGACATGCGGCGAGAGCGAGACGCGGCTCGCCCCTGCCGCCTCCGCCGCGGCGAGTTCGCCCGGGCTGAAGCCGCCCTCGGCGCCGATCAGGACGCGGACGATCGACGGCGGTCGCCGCTCGCCGTCTCTCGGGCGCCACGACTCGATCGCCGAGGCGATCGGCAAGCCTTCGGGTTGCGCGATCAGGACGCACCGTGCCCCGCCCTCCCGGCATGCCTGCTCGACGGAGATCGGCGTCCCGAAGGTCGGGACCCACGCGCGGCGGCTCTGCTTCGAAGCCTCGATCACGATCCGCCGCCAGCGATCCGGCGCCTCGTCCGAGGGCTTGACCACCCCCCACTCGCACCGCAGCGGGATCAGGTGATCGACGCCCGCCTGCGTCGTCATGTCGAAGAGCGTCGAGAGGCGGTCGCCCTTGGGAAGCGCCGTCGCCAGCTCGATCCGCGGCGAGAGCGGCTCGTGCGTCTCGAGCGAGTCGATCCTCGCCTCGACATCGCCTCGGCGATCGCGGACGCCGAGGAGCGTCGCGCGGGCGACCGTGCCGCGACCGTCGAAGAGGACGACCGCGTCGCCCTCGCCGAGCCGCCTCGCCCCGGTCGCGTGCTTCGCCTCGTCCTTGGGAAGCCATACGACGCCCGATTCGGTCAGCGGATCGAGATGGAACCACGGCGCCGCCATCAATGGTCGCCCCGCTCGATCGCCGCGCGGATCGCGTGCAGGTGATCCGGCGGACCCTTCCCGAGCCCCACGCAGAGGTTCCAGCCCGACTCGAGCGACCGCAC
>VGXO01000093.1 GCA_016873275.1 Phycisphaerae bacterium | reverse complement strand
CTCCAGAGCGGGCTGCCCGCGAGATCCAGCCGGTCGGGATCGGCGGTGGCGTTCGCGGGCTGCTGCATGCGCCGTCGATCGACCGGATGCGACGAATCCCCGCAGGGTTCGGTTCCCGATCCACCGTGATGGAGCCGCATCTGACCTTCACGGACTGCTCCCGCAGCTCGCGCGGTCGACCAATGCCGCCCCGAACAACACCGCCGGACCACATTGATGGGTGTCCACGACCATCAGGCGTATCGAGGACAGGCACGTATGGCGTGTCGAGGACAGGCACGTATCGAAGAGGCGTGTCGAGGACAGGCACGTATCGAAGACAGACACGTGTCCGGCGTGGATCCGGTCGGGCTTGCCACCTTCATCGCGACCAAGCGTGGTCGGCGGGAGATCGCTGCCGGGAGATCGCTGCCTGTCCGGGATCCAGCCTGTCCGCGCCTGTCCAGGATCCAATCCGTCGCTGCCTGTCCGGGATCCAGCCTGTCCGCGCCTGTCCAGGATCCAGCACGCACAGTCCTGCCGATCCCCGGTCCTGCCTGTCCAGGATCCATCAGTTCTGGCTGTCCAGGATCCAGCAGTCGCTGCCTGTCCAGGATCTGCATGTCCAGGATCTGCAGGATCTGTCCAGGATCCAGGTCCAGGATCCAAGGACCCGATCGCTGCCTGTCCGGGACCCACCCGCGGGACCCACCCGGGAGATCGCTGCCGGGAGATCGCTGCCGGGAGATCGCTGCCTGTCCAGGATCTGCACCAGTTCTGGCTGTCCAGGATCCAGCAGTCGCTGCCTGTCCAGGATCTGCACATGTCCAGGATCTGCACAGGATCTGCATGTCCAGGATCTGCAGGATCTGTCCAGGATCCAGGTCCAGGATCCAAGGACCCGATCGCTGCCTGTCCGGGACCCACCGCGGGACCCACCCGATCGCTGCCTGTCCGGGACCCACCGCGGGACCCACGGGATCAGCCGGGATTGACGCGACATCGACGCGGAGCGCCACCGTGACGGATACCGTGAGGCGAATCCGTCGATCCCTCCCAACGCGTCGGAGCGTCACCGACCGCAGGGGATCGCGCCCACCTCCCCCAAACCCCTTGGAGAGGTCGCCGATGACGACCGCTGCGGCCGCGACGATCCTCTCGATCACGGCACTGCTCCCGCAGGACGCGCCGCCGACCAATGCCGCCGAGATCTACCGGCAGGCGTTCGCGGCGTGGGAGGCGCTCGCCGCGGAGGACCGCGAGACGATCTCGAATGCCCTCGGCGATCCGCGGACGATCGTCGCCGCCGCTCCCGAGACGACCGTGGCGCTCGACCGTGCCGGGCGGGCGATCGACCTCTTCCTGCAGGCAAGCCAGGTCGAAGGGTGCGACTGGGGTCTCGACCGAAGCAAGGGCTTCGCGCTCCTGCTTCCCCATCTCGCGCCGATGCGTGAACTCTCCCGCGCGGCGGCGCTCTCGGCGGTCCGCGACCTTGCCGGAGGGCGGTCCGACGCGGCGATCGCGTCGTTGGAGGCGGTCTCCCGGAGCACGCGGCACCTCTCCGCGGATCCCGTGCTCGTCGACTCGCTCGTGGGCGGCGCGATCTTGGGGCTGTCGAGCTCCGCGATCGAGTCGGCGATCGAACTCGGGGCAATCGATGCGGCGTCGGCGGCACGGCTCGAGCAGGCGCTGCCGAAGGACGTCGTCGATGCGATCGGCGTCGACGCGGCGCTGCACACCGAAGGCGAGGTCTTCGCCGAGGAGATCGCCCGGATCCGCGCGGGCGACGAGACGCTCGCCGACGACTTCGTCGATCAGGAGATCCCCGGCGCCTCCGCGACGCTCCAGCAGGCGGATGCGGAGGTCCTCGACGCGGCGATGGCGAAGGTCCGCGGCTTCGGCGAGCGGGCGATCGCCGCGATGGCGGATCCGGATCGAGCCGCGCGGTCGGCGGCGCTTGCGGCGATCGATGCCGACGTCGAGGCTCTACGGGCATCCGATCCGGAGGTCGCCGGCGCCCTGCTGGCGTTCATGCCGTCGCACGCATCGCTCGGGCGGGCGATCACCCGGATCGAGGATCGAGTCCTCGCGACGCGGACCACGCTCCACGCGATCGCGGCAGGCGAGGATCCGGCGAGGTTCGTCAACGGCGCGATCGACTATCTGCGGACCATCGCGTTCATCGAGCAGACGCCCCCGCGGCTGCAGGTGGCGATCGAGCTGCTCCGCCAAGCGCCCCCCGCCGCCGACGAGTCGATGCGCCGCGAGGTCTTCGCCTGGCTCGATCGCGTCGACGAGGCGGTCCTGGCGCGGCTCCGTCGCGCGGGGCGTGCCGGACGCTGCGACTTCGACTTCGGGCGCGGCGGCGAGATCACGCCGGGCGACGTGCTGCTCCGCGGTGCATTCGCCTCGCTTCGCGGCGGGGCACGGCTGCTCCTCGTCGAGGCGCGACGACGCTGCGAGCAGGCCGCGGCGATTCCGGAGACGGACGAGGAGGCTCGTCTCGAGGCGGCGACGCTTCGAGCCGGGGCACTCGGCGATCTCGTGGCGGTCGCCGACCTGGCGCGGCACCTCGCGGGCGACGCGACCCTCGGCGGAACGCTCGTCTCCGCCTCGGTCCTCCGCGAGCTCTCCGCGAGCGTCGCGGCGCTGCGGATGGAGGGTCTCGTGGGGGACGAGGCGCTCGATCCGCTCCGATCGGCGATCGCCTCGTTGCCGCGGGGCGACGCGGTTGGTCCGCTGGGATCCGAGGCGGCACGTCGGCGCCTCGAGGCGGTCGCGAGTCGAGTCGCGTCGGGGGAGCGTTCCGTCACGAGCGACGCGGCGCTCCTTGCCGTCGCGATCGCCTCCGATGGACCCGAGGACCTGCCCGCGAGCGCCGATCAGCCGCTGTGGGGCGCGGAGGATCTGATCGACCTCGAGGCATGGTCGCGGCTCGCGGCGCTGCGCGAGCGATGGGGACTCGAGGCGTCCGAGCAGCTCGCTCGCGTGGTGCGGGTGGGAGAGGTGCCGATCGACGAGTCCGGGGAGGCGCTCGCGGCGCCCTGCCGGGCGCAGGCGTCGCCGAGTGCGGTCGAAGCGCTCGCCGCGGTCGACGAGGCGCTGCAGGCCAGAAAGTGACGCTGGAAGTGACGCCCGCACGAGGGAACGCCATGCCGATCCGCATCACCTGTGACCCGACTCATCAGGATCTCGACGCGATCCACCGCCTGCTCGCCGGCACCTACTGGTCGCCGGGAATCCGCCGCGACGTGGTCGCCGAGGCGCTTCGCCACAGCATCACCGCGGTCGCGATCGACGACGCGACCGGTGCGACGGTGGGAATCGCGCGGGTCGTGACCGACCGGGCGACCTTCGCGTGGCTCTGCGACGTCGTCGTCGAGGAGTCGCGCCGTGGGCAGGGGATCGCCCGTCGGCTGCTCGAAGTGCTGGAGCAGCACCCATCGCTTCAGACGCTTCGGCGCTGGTGCCTCGCGACACGGGATGCGCACGGGCTCTATGCGAAGCATGGCTATCGCCCGGTGCCGGCGGACCGCTGGATGGAGAAGCAGGGACCAAGCGAGCGGTGGCAGGAGCGGCGATAGTGCACGAACAAGCGATCAATCCTCGAACTGATCCGTGGTCGGCATCGGTCGCCGTGGAGGTCGCGTGGTCGAGATGATCAAGGGCGTGCTGGAGTCGATCCGGGGAGTGATTGGTCCGATCCGCGCTCCGCGCCACGACCCCGACCGCACGCGGGACTCGGATCCGGTCGGGCTCGCCACCTTCGTCGCGAGCAATCGTGGTCGGCGCGAGATTGCGCCCTCGCACCGTGTGTGGAGCGACCGCCTTGGCGCACGAGCGGGAGACGCGATCACAGGTGGTACCCCGTGGCTCGCGAGGCGGGAGTTCTCTCGGGCGACGCCGGCACGCGCGCTGCGCAGCGCGCCGGCGCGATCGATCCTCTGGCTTCGATCCACGATCGTCGATCCTCCACACGCCTTGTCCGAAGAACGACGTCCAGAGAAGCGGGTCGAGCCAGCACGTCCTGAGGAGCTCGCCCGGAAGAGCACGCCCAAGGGGCGACGCCGATCTCTCGGCAATGCCGTGCGACGCGATCGAGCAGGTCCTGGCGAGCGGCAGACCCGGCGCTGCCACGCCACCAGCCGAGGCGATCGCGGTACCGTCCGGGCGTGAGACGCGGCGACGAGCGATTGCCATCCGTTCCGGTGAGGACCGCGAGGCGGCTCCTCCTCGAGGGCTGCGCGCTTGGGTCGCCGCCGCTGAAGGCGACGAGCCGGTCGGTGATCTCGCTCGTGCGCCGGCTCGGCTTCGTGCAGATCGACAGCATCTCCTCGGTCGAGCGAGCGCACCATCTGATCATGCACGCGCGGCTCGACGGCTATGCGCCGCGCCATCTTGCCCATCACGCCGAGAAGACCCGCGAGCTCTTCGAGCACTGGACCCACGACGCGAGCCTCATCAGGTCGGACTGGCTCCCGTGGTGGTCGCACCGGCTCGAGCGGGACCGACGGCGGATCCTCGCGAGCGGCTGGATGCGGCAACGCCTCGGGAGCAACTGGGCTCGCTCGACCCGCGAGGTGCTGGCGCTGCTCGAGGAGTCGGGTCCGCTCGGAGTGCGGGAGGTCCACGAGCGGCTCGACGGGTCGCGTCCGCGATCGACGGGGTGGTGGGAGTGGTCGCCGCGGAAGAGGGCGCTTGAGCTGCTGTGGCGGACCGGCGAGGTCGCCATCCACTCGCGCCGCGGGTTCGAGAAGCTCTACGACCTCGCGTCGCGAGTGCATGGTGCCCGCCCGTCGCCGCCCGCCGCCGAGGCATGCCGCGGATGGGCGTGCACGCAGGCGCTCGAGCGGCTCGGCGCCGCGACGGCGCGGGAGATCGCGGGGTTCCTCGGTGCGGTCTCGCCCGCCGAGGCGCTGGAGTGGTGCAACGCTGCCGCGGGAGAGGGTCTGGTCGAGCCGGTCCTGCTCGAGAGGCTCGGACGCCCGCCTCGTCCCGGCTTCGCGCGGCGCGGCTGGGGCGAGGTCGACCGATCGGAGACGCTCGACGACACGCCGCGGCTGCTTGCCCCCTTCGATCCGCTGATCCGCGATCGACTTCGGACGCGCGAGCTCTTCGGCTTCGATCATCGATTCGAGGCGTACGTCCCGGCGCCTCGTCGCCTCTTCGGCTACTACGCGATGCCGGTCGTCGTCGGGGAGCGGATCGTGGGACGGCTCGACCTCGCGAGCGACCGGCCCGCCGGCGTGCTGCGGGTCGATCGCGCGTTCGCCGAGGCGGGCGGATCGCGACGCAAGGTCGCCGGTCTCGCGAGGGAGGCGGCGGCGCGGCTGGCGAGCCAGCTCGACCTTGGGCTCGACTGGCGAGCGAGGAGGATCACCGCGGTTCCATCGGACCTGCCGTGGGTCACTTCCTCGGCAGGCGCCAGGTGAGGAGGTGGGCGATCGCGAGGAGGAGCGCCAACGACCCGCCGCCGATGAAGGCACGCCCGGTCGCCGTGGTGCCGGGGATCAGGACGAGCAGGGAGGGCAGCAACATCGACGCGAACGATCCGATCAGGCTGCTCGACTGCACCAAGCCGACGCAGGTGCCGGCTCGCGGCTTCGGGCCGCTGCGCACCGCGCACGCCATCGCCAGGGGAAGCGCGGAGATGACGAGTCCCAGAAAGATCACGATCGGCGTCGCCGAGGCTGCTCCCATCACGCGCGGTCCAAGCACCCAAGCCGAGACGCCGAGGCAAGCCAGCGCCGTCATCACACGGAGGAGCAGGAACGGACTACCCCGCCGGGCAATGAACGCCTCCGCCGGCGCGCCGAGCATCGTGGCGATCCAGTAGGTGCTGACGATGAAGGCACGCTTGTCGACCGAGAGCTCCCAGGCCACCCGCGAGATGAACTCGCTCCACAACGAGCGGTTCCGGCGCTTCGCGGAGCGAGTCGCTTCGTGGCTGAAGCTCGGCACCTGAGTGACGGTGGGCGAGTCGATCCAGGCGGGGGATGCCGCGTGCACGCTCAGAACTCTCGAAGCAGTCGACCCGCGTGATGCACGGGCGTCCGGATGCCGGTCTCGCGAAGCGCGTATCAGAGGAGCGTGGCGTTGATGCCGAGGATCGGGATGCCGAGCTTCGACTCGAGCCGTTCGCTCACGGCGGCCATGCTCATGTTGGTGCCGCACTGGACCACGGCGTCGAGGCGGTGGTCGGGCGTCGCGAGCAGTTCGACGATCGCCCGTTCCTTCGCCTCGTCGGGGATGTGGGCGATGTGCTGCACGTTGGGGCAGGACGCTCACGCCGCGCAGGTGCTGCACTTCCCCGAGAGCACGATTGTGTGCTCCTCGAGTATGAAGCCCCGCGGCAGCAGCCCTCGAAGGCCCCCGGGACAGCCTTCTAGGTCGTAGACGCGGTCGCAGCCACGGCAGTGGAAGTGGTGGTGATGGTGCGCGGCGACCTCGGCGAGCTCGTATCGGGGCGGTTGGCCCGGAATCGACACGGCGTGGATCTCG
>VGXO01000092.1 GCA_016873275.1 Phycisphaerae bacterium | reverse complement strand
CGCCGCCGCGACTGATCCTCGGTTCGAGTCACGGACATCTCGGAGTTCGGAGAAAGACCAGCGCCTCGGGCACTCGCCTGCCCGAGGCGTTGTCGTTGGTCGAGGCGCCAAGCCTAGCGAGCGCCCGATCGAGCCTCCTGGATCATGTGGAGATGGTCAACGATCGCCGATGTCGGCGGATTTTCTTGGCAGTCGCTGGACGAGCTCCGGACCTGAGCCACCTTGGAGGATCGAGGAAGGGAGACGAAGGGAGAAAGAGATGCTCCCGTGTCGAATCCCCGTACCCTGATCGCGGCGACCGGTCTCACGGTCCTCCTCAACACGATTGCGTCGGCGGGCTTCACGAGCGACTCCTACGTCGCTCTGCAGATGACCTCGTCCGACGGCTCCGCGTCGATCTACAACGACAACGGCTTCTTCAACCCGGCGACCGGCGCGATGACCTTCGTGGGCGGCACGCCCTTCGGCAGCGCCAGCAGCTTCGACTACATGCTGGGATTGGCCACGGCACCGCCCCCGGGCAGTTCGGGCGTCGGCGGGTCGATGGGAACGACCGACACGATCTCCTTCGGCATCACCATCCAGAACAACTCGTCGGTGACCCGCTGGTACACGCTCGCGATCACCGCGGGCGTCACCACGCCGTGGACGATGGGCACGCTCGTGGGCGCCTCCGCCTTCGGCGTCCTCTTCGACAACGACGGGAGCGGCGGAAGCCTGACCGACTTCGGGGGCAACGCCATGCTCACCGGACGCATCGATGGCGCGTCGGTCGTGACGGTCTTCAACAGCCCCTTCGCGATCACCGCGCCGCCGAGCGGCTCGACACCCTTCAGCGAGGTGAACGGGCTCCCGGGACCGACCAACCCCGGGCCGACCAACGTCAACTCGACCCTCGGCATCCTGCTGCAGGTCGCCCTCGGAGCCGGCGACACGCTCGGCATCAGCGGCGAGTTCCAGGTCGCCTACGTGCCCGGTCCCGCCTCGCTCGCGCTCCTCGCGGTCGGACTGTGCGGGCTGCGGGGTCGCCGCCGCGACTGATCCTCGGTTCAAGTCACGGACATCTCGGAGCTCGGAGAAAGACCAGCGCCTCGGGCACTCATCGGCCCGAGGCGTTGTCGTTGCCGGGTTGATCGCCGTCCGCATGGGCACCTCGCGCCCGGTACGATCGCTGCGTGCCCTCGCCCAGACCGCCCGCCTCGACCCGGCTGACCCTTCATGGCGCCGCGGGAGAGGTCACCGGATCGTGCTCGCTGCTCGAGACCTCCGCGGGATCGATCCTCATCGACTTCGGGCTGCTGCAAGGCTCCCGCCGCGACGAGTGGCGGAACATCGAGCCCCCGCCGATCGACTTCCACTCGCTCGCCGCGGTCGTGCTCACCCACGCCCACGTCGATCACTGCGGTCGGCTGCCCATGCTCGGCCGGCTGGGATATCGAGGTCCGCTCTTCTGCACCCGAGGGACCGCGGAGCTTCTTCCGCGGGTGCTGCGCGGATCGGCGCGACTGCAGCGAACCCGGCTCGAGGAGTTCCATCAGGGCACCTGGCCGGAGGCGCTGCCGCTCTGGCTCGAGCCTGGTCAGGATCCTGCCTCGATCCCCGCGACCCCGGCGCCGGACGAGCCGCCGCTCCTCTACGAGTCGGGCGAGGTCGAGCATCTCCTCCGTCGGATCCACGCGGTCGACTTCGGCGAGCGCGTCGCGCTTGAGCGGGGACTCTCGATCCGCTTCGGATTCGCGGGACATGTCCACGGTGCTGCGCACGTGATCGTCGAGCAGCACGGTCGCGTGATCGCCGTCTTCTCCGGCGACGTGGGCAGCCCGCACACCGGCATGCTTCGGTCGGTCGATCCGCTTCCCGCGTGCGACCTCCTCGTCCTCGAGTCGACCCGCGGCGATCGCCTCGTCGCCGACGCGCCGGAGCCTGACCGCGAGCTTGCCTCGGTGCTCGACGAGGTGCGGGCCTGCGGCGGCACGCTCCTGCTGCCGACCTTCGCGCTCGGACGCGCCCAGCAGCTCGTCTGGCGGCTCTCCACCGCCGCCACGAACGGTCACCTCGAGGGTCTTTCGGTCTACCTCGATGCGCCGATGGCGGAGTTCGCGCTGCGGCTCGTGCGGCACGCGACCGAGGACCTCGCCGAGCCGCTGCGGCGCCGCATGGCGTCGGGCGACGATCCCTTCGCGGTGCCGAACGTCCGCGCCCTCTTCACCCGCAGCGACTCGCTCAAGATCGCGGCGAGACCGCGGAGCGTGATCCTCGCAGGCGCCGGGTTCTGCGACGCGGGACCGATCCTGCACCACCTCGCGGAGGGGCTTCCCCGCGAGGACGTGCGGGTCGGGCTCAGCGGCTGGTATCCCGACCGAAGCCTCGGCTGGGGACTCCTTCGCGACTGCACGCATGCGCGGATCAACCGCAAGGTCGTGCCGGTCCGCGCCGGTCGCCGTCGGCTCGAGGGCTACTCGGGACACGCCTCCGCGGAGGAGCTCGCCGCGTGGACCCGCTCGGGACCCGACCGACCGCGGACGATCGTCCTGAACCACGGCACGCAGGACTCGCGAGGCGCGCTCGCCGAGCGGCTCCGCGGCGAGGGGCATCGCGACGTGCGAACCCCGGCGAACGGCGAGGTCGTGGAGTTCGGCGGCGCCTGATGCCGACGGGGCGTCCGGTGATGCTCAGCCCTCGATCGTGCGCGTCGCAAGGACGAGGTTGATGCCGTTGAAGACCGCGTGCGCCGCGAACGGCGCGGCGATCGATCCGGTCCGCTCGTAGACCCAACCGAAGAGCACGCCGACGAGGGCGAGGGTGATCGTCGCGCTCCAGCGCGACGCCTCCGGGAGCGCCGAGAGGTGCATCAGCGCGAAGAGCAAGGACGCGAGGCTGATCGCGATCCATCGGATCGCCGAGGACGACCCGCTCGCCCACGACCCAGGTCGTTCACCCGAGCGGAGGCTCCCCAAGAGCGCCACCAAGCCCGACTGGAGCAGACCGCGATACGCGACCTCCTCGCAGAGTGGAATCCCGGTCAGGACGAGTAGCGCCATGACGACCGCCCATCCGGAGCCCGACACGCCGCCCGACTCGACGAGCGTCCGCAGCGAGTCGTGGGCGATGGGTTCGGGCGCGCCGCCGCGCATCGCCGACTCGATCCACGACGCGGCGCCTGCCGCGGTGGCGATCACCGGATACGCGAGGAGCATCGCGACCGTGCCGAGGACGATCGCTCCCGCGAAGGGCAGGGCGCGGCGACCGGTCGAGCCGACGAACCTCGGACCCGCGGGGGCACTTGCTGCAACCCGCGATCTCCACCCGACGAGCACCAGCACCACCACCGGAGCCTGCCCGAGGACGACGCCGAGGATCGCGCGAGCAGTCTTCTCGATGTCGGTGGCGCCGCTCGCCGGCGACGCGAGGGAGACGCCAACGGCGCCCCCGACGAGCATCATCGCAAGCAGACCCATCGCCGCGTCGGGGCGGATGACCGCCGGCGGACCGACCTCCGCGGGGAGCCGCCAGCGGCGACCGACGATCCACCAGGCGAGCACGAGCGCCCCCGTCCCGGCGAGCCACCACGGCACGCCGACCGCCGGTTCGCTCGCGACCGCCGGAGTTCCCGCCGCAGAGGAGGACGCCGTCGATGCCTCGTCGGCGATCGACGGATTCGCGAGCCAGCATGCGGAGAGCACCGCGAACGCGACGATGAACCGGCGGGACGTGTGACGCGGCGTCCTGCCGTGAGCGTCCATGACCTCGCCTTTCTTCACCGCGCCGCCCTTCACCTCGCCATCGATGACCTCGCCACTCAACGATGCCATCTCCAGAGCGCGGCGACGGGTCGAGGACGCCCGAAGCCGCCTGCCGATCGAGGAGATCCAGCGGCAGGTCGCCTCGACGCCGAGACCGCGGAACTTCTTCCGGGCGCTGGTCGAGCTAGAGGGCGAGTCGCCCTTTCGGATCATCGCGGAGCTTCCGGCGGCGCGGGCGTTCGAGGGCGGCGGTCCCGATCCCGTCGAGATCGCCCGACGGTATCACCGAGCGGGAGCCTCCGCCCTCTGCTGCATGACCGATCCTTCGGAGGGGGGCATCGACGCGACCTGGATCGCGCGGATCCGCGAGTCCGTGCCGCTGCCGGTCCTCCGCCGCCAAATGGTGGTGGACGCCTACGACCTCTGGGAGAGCCGCCTGCTCGGCGCGGACGCCGTGGTGCTCGTCGCCGAGGCGCTGACCGAGGGCTCGGTCATCGACTTCCAGATCCTCGCGAGCGAGCTGGGCATGACCTCGGTCATCGAGGTCTCCGACGAGTGGAACCTCCTCCGGGTCATCGCGCATGTCGGGTTCCCGCACGCGAGCGGATGCCTCGTCGCGATCGACAACCGGGACTCCGAGACCGGCGGCGCCGACCTCGCGGTGAGCACCCGCCTCGCCGAGCTGGTGGAGGGCCGACGGGTCCTGGTGAGCGAGGGAGGGATCCGCACGCCGCGGGACGTCGCCCGGCTTCGGCATCACGGCTTTCATCTCGCCTTGGTAGGTCGCGGCGCCGACGCCGGCGAGGTCGAGGCAACCCTCCGCCGGCTTCTCCAGTCCTCGTGAGTCGGTCGCTCGGGTCGATCCACGACTGGCAAGGACCCGCCTCAGGACCCGCCTCGCCAAGGCGGCTATCGTCCCGCCCCATGGCCGCTCCCGCCCTGACCACCGCCCCCAACCATCACGCCTCCGAGACCGTGACCCGCGGCGTGCGGGTTCGGGCCGAGCCCCGCTACCTCGCCGACCGCTCCGAGCCGGCGAGCGACAAGTTCCTGTTCGGGTACCGCATCACCATCGCGAACGAGGGCAGCGTGCCCATCCGGATCGACGCCCGCCGCTGGCGCATCATCGACGCCGACGGCACCGCGCACGAGGTGGAAGGACTCGGCGTGATCGGTCGGCAGCCGGAGATCCAGCCGGGCGAGAGCTTCGAGTACTCGAGCTACGCGCCGATCGCGACGCCCTGGGGCACCATGGAGGGCGGCTACCGCGTGATCCCGCAGGAGGGCGAGCCCTTCGAGGCGCAGGTCGGTCGCTTCTACCTCGTCGGTCCGACGGGCTGACTCCTCCGGCGGCGGGCTGAGATCTCTCGCCCGCGCGGTCCTGACTCGATCGATTCCGCGGTACCCTCCGCCCTCGGCAGGAGGCTGATCGATGCGGAAGGATTCGCCGCGGATCGCGGTGTTCGGCGCGACGGGCTTGGTCGGGCGGGAGATCCTCGCGATCCTCGAGTCGCGTCGTCTTCCCCTCGCTGGTCTGCGCGTGCTCGCGTCGAGCCGCTCGCAGGGGACGAGCCTCGAGTTCTCTGGTCGTTCCCTGCCGGTCGAGGACGTCGCCTCCGCCGACCTCCGCGGGATCGACCTCGCCTTCCTCGCCACCTCGAGCTCGATGAGCCTCGACCTCGCGCCGCGGCTCCTCGAGGCGGGCGCGACGGTGATCGACTCCTCGAGCGCGTTCCGCCATGAGCCCGACGTCCCGCTGGTGATCCCGGAGATCAACGGCGAGCTCCTCGACGAGTCGCCGCGGCTCGTATCGAGTCCCAACTGCTCGACCTCGATCGCGCTGATGGCGGTCGATTACATCCGCCGCGCCGCGGGGATCCGCCGGATGACGGTCTGCACCTACCAGGCGGTCTCGGGCGCCGGCGCCGCCGCGGTCGCGGAGCTCGAGCAGCAGGCGCGGGACTTCTCCGCGGGTCGCCCGATCGAGCCGCGGCACTTCCCAAGTCCCTGCCTCTTCAACCTGTTCCCGCATGAGTCGCCGATCGATCCCGACGGAGAGAACCAGGAGGAGGCGAAGATCCGCGCGGAGTCCCGCAAGATCTGGAGCGATCCGATGCTCGCGGTCGCGGCGACCTGCGTGCGGGTGCCGACGAGGCGGGCGCACGCGGAGGCGATCAACCTCACGCTCGAGCGGTCGCTCTCCGTTGCGGAGGCGCGATCGCTCGTCGCGACGGCGCCGGGCGTTCGCCTCTTCGACCTCGAGTCCGGCAGCCGCGGTCCCGAGCCGCGCGATGCCGAGGGACGCGACGAGGTGCTCGTCGGAAGGGTCCGCGCCGACCTGAGTCAGCCCCCCGGTCGAGGTCTCTGGCTCTTCGTGGTCGCCGATCAGATCCGGAAGGGCGCCGCGCTCAACGCCGTGCAGATCGCGGAGCGACTTGCAGGGTCGGATGCAACACCCCGAGGCCTCGTCGGCCGCTGGTCGGGTCCCGCGATGGTCAAGCCTTCGCGGAGTTGATCGGGAACGGTGCTGGACGCCACCGCAAGGTGTCAGCGACCATCGCGAGGCGACCGCGGTCGTCGCCTCCCGACGGCTCGGCAGCGCGCTGACCATCCACAACCCCTCCTTCGGCGAAGTCGCCTTAGTTGGTCAGGCCGGGTCGGACCGAAGGCTTTCCGAACCCCTGTCGGATGTAGTCGTTCAGGGCATCGGCGGTGTACCGCGGATCCCACGCCCCCTTGCGGTTCGCC
>VGXO01000091.1 GCA_016873275.1 Phycisphaerae bacterium | reverse complement strand
GACGGAGCGAAGCGACGTCGGGGAGGTGGCTCGCTGGCGAAGCCAGCGAGACGGAGGGGAGGTCCGATGAACGGATTGCTCGCCTCGCGAAGCGATTGCGCAGCGCTGCGATCGCAACCCGTCGGAGTCGGTCCCCTCCGTCCTGCTCGCTGCGCTCGCAGGCCACCAACCCCACGGCTGCGCCGTGGGGAGGAGTTCCGCGCCGTCGCCTCGCTGCGCTCGCAGGCCACCTCCCCACGGCTGCGCCTTGGGGAGGAGTTCCGCGCCGTCGCCTCGCGGCGCTCGTCACCACCTCCCCACGGCTGCGCCGTGGGGAGGAGTTCCGCGCCGTCGCCTCGCTGCGCTCGCAGGCCACCTCCCCACGGCTGCGCCTTGGGGAGGAGTTCCGCGCCGTCGCCTCGCGGCGCTCGTCACCACCTCGCCACGGCGGCGCCGTCGAGAGGTGTTCCTCCACTAGCATTCGCTCCCATGGAACGACCGACCGCGTCCCGCGTGGAGGAGCCCCGCACCGTCGAGGTCGAGGCGGCGGAGGTCCTCGGCGCGTCCTCCGAGCGGGTCTTCGAGCGGGTGCCCGTCCGCATCCACCAAGACGCCCGCAGCGCGTCGCGGGCGCTCGCCGAGGAGATCGCGGCGCTCGTGCGGTCGCGCGCCCGCGAGGGTCGCCGCTGCGTGCTCGGGCTCGCGACCGGCTCGACGCCGACCACGCTCTACGAGGAGCTCGTCCGCATGCACCACGAGGAGGGGCTCTCCTTCGCGAACGTGGTCGCGTTCAACCTCGACGAGTACTTCCCGATCGATCCGGCGAGCCACCAGAGCTACCGCCGCTTCATGCACGAGCACCTCTTCGCCCACGTCGACTGCCCGCCGTCGCAGGTGCACATCCCCGATGGGCGAACCCCCCGCGGGAAGGTCGCCGCCGCCTGCGCCGCATACGAGCGGGCGATCGCCGAGGCGGGCGGCATCGACCTCCAGGTCCTCGGGATCGGCCGAACCGGTCACATCGGCTTCAACGAGCCCGGCTCCGCCCGCGACAGCCGCACCCGCCTGATCGTCCTCGACCGCGTGACCCGCAAGGACGCCGCGAGCGACTTCTTCGGCGAGGAGCACGTGCCGCAGCGCGGGATCACCATGGGCGTCGGCACGATCCTCGACGCGCGGCGCATCGTGATGCTCGCCTTCGGCGAGGGCAAGGCACCGATCGTCGCGCGGGCGGTCGAGGGACCGGTGACCGAGGCGGTCGCCGCGAGCTTCCTGCAGCGCCATCCGGACGCGACGGTGCTCCTCGACCAGGCGGCGTCGGCGGAGCTCACCCGGGTGAAGACGCCCTGGCGGGTCGGACCCTGCCGCTGGGATGAGGCGCTCGTCCGGAAGGCGGTGGTCTGGCTCGCGGGCGAGCGGAAGCGGGCGGTGCTCAAGCTCGTCGAGGAGGACTACAACGAGGCGGGACTGCAGGACCTGCTCGCGAGCCGCGGCGGCGCGCACGAGATCAACCTCGAGGTGTTCCGCGGGCTGCAGGAGGCGATCACCGGATGGCCCGGCGGCAAGCCGCGCGATCGCAAGCGAGCCGGCGACATCGACCGCCCGCGCGACCGCGTCTTCCCCAAGCGCATCCTCGTCTTCAGCCCGCATCCAGACGACGACGTGATCTCGATGGGCGGCACGCTGATCCGCCTCGTCGATCAGGGGCACGAGGTCCACGTCGCGTACCAGACCTCCGGCTCGATCGCGGTCTTCGACGCGGACGCCCTCCGCTTCGCGGACTTCGCCGCGGAGTACGCGGGGATCTTCGGCGTCGATCCGGGCGGGCTCGCGCGGCTCGAGAGCGAGGTCGAGAAGGAGCTCCGGGCGAAGACGCCGGGCGTGCCCGACTCCGCCTCGGTGCGACGGCTGAAGGGCCTCATCCGCCGCGGCGAGGCGAAGAGCGCCGCACGGGCGTGCGGCATCCCCGAGGACCGCCTGCACTTCCTCGACCTTCCCTTCTACGAGACCGGCACGGTGCGGAAGCGCCCGATCGGCGAGGCGGACGTCGCCCGCACGATCGAGCTCCTCCGCGCGGTCACGCCCCATCAGGTCTACGCCGCGGGCGACCTCTCCGACCCGCATGGGACCCATCGCGCCTGCCTCGCGGCGGTCCTTCGCGCGATGACCCGAGGTGCGCCCGAGGCGTGGGCGAGGGAGTGCGAGGTCTGGCTGTATCGGGGCGCGTGGCAGGAGTGGGAGGTGGACCGGCTCGACATGGCGGTGCCGCTTGCGCCCGAGGACGTCGCGCGAAAGCGGGCCGCGATCTTCCGGCATCAGAGCCAGAAGGACCGTCCGCTCTTCCCCGGCGCCGACGACCGCGAGTTCTGGCAGCGCGCCGAGGACCGCAACCGCGCGACCGCCCGGCAGCTCGATGCCCTGGGGCTTCCGGAGTACGAGGCGGTCGAGGCGTTCGTGCGCTGGGACGGGCGGAGCGCGGAGTAGCGGCGCGGAGTAGCGGCGCGGAGGCGCCCCGAGCACCATGAGATCCACGATCGCCGACGCCCGCGACGAGCCCGCCGAGCCGACCGGCGCGCGGCGCAACCAGGACCTCGACTCGCCGGAGACGACGATCGCGCGGGCGGCGCTCCTGCGGCGACGGGCGTACCTGCGGCGGCTCTACGCGCGGTGGTACCGGTGGATCGCCGCGCGCCTTCCGCCGGTCGAGGGCGAGGTCCTCGAGATCGGAAGCGGAGGAGGCTTCATCGCCGAGGCGATCCCGGGCACGATCACCTCGGACGTCTCGCCGCTGCCGGGCATCGACCGCGTCGTCGATGCGCGGCGGATTCCCTTCGCGGACGGCGGGCTTCGCGCCGTCGTCGCGACCAACGCGATCCATCACCTGCCCGACGTCGCGGCGTTCCTCGAGGAGTGCAGCCGCTGCCTCGCGGTCGGCGGTCGGCTCGTCGCCATCGAGCCCTGGCCCACCGCGTGGTCGAGGATCGTCTACCGCAGGCTCCATCACGAGCCCTTCGACGAGGCGCGCGACTGGACGCTTCCGCCCGGCGGCCCGCTGACCGCGGCGAACGGAGCGCTCCCGTGGATCGTCCTCGTCCGCGACCGCGCGGAGTTCCTGCGGCGCTTCCCGCGCCTCCGCATCGTGGCGATCGAGCCGACGATGCCGGTGAGCTACCTTGCCTGCGGCGGGATCGGGCGCGCGTGGCGCCTGCCCGGCTGGTCGTTCGACCTGATCCGCTCGCTCGAGGCGCCCTTCGACCGACTGGGGCTCTTCGCGCGGATCGTCCTGGAGCGCACGCGATGACCCCCTCGCCCGCGGCCGCCGGTGCCTCCGCCGACCACGACGCCCGCCGCGAGCGCTGGCGCGACTCGGTCGCCGACGCGCGATCGAGCGCCGGGGCGCCCTCGGCGCGGTACGTCCGGAACGTCGTGCGGGCGCTGCAAGGGGCGGTCCCCGAGGGTCGCCGCGTGCTGCAGGTCCAGTCGGCGGCGGGCGACGTCCTCGCGGCGCTCCGACCCTCGCTCGGCGTCGGCGTCGAGACCTCGGCGGCGCTCGTCGAGGAGGCGCGGCGACGGCATCCGGGAGTCCGCTTCGAGCAGGGCGGCGTCGACGCGGCGCCGCGGGAGGAGTTCGACTTCATCGTCGCGGCGGACCTCCTCCCGGACTGCTACGACGTGGACGACCTGCTCGAGTCGCTGAAGACCCGCGCGGGTCGCTCGACGCGGCTCGTCTTCGTGAACTACAGCCAGGCGTGGCGACCGATCCTGCGGCTCGTCCGCGGGCTCGGGCTGGGTCGGTCCCGCTTTGGCGACACCTGGTTCACGCCGGAGGACTTCCGCGCCGCCTGCGCCCGCCGGGGGATCGAGGTGATCCGGGAGAGCCCCGAGACGCTGGTGCCGCTCGCGATCCCGGTCCTCTCGACGATCGCGAACCGCCTGCTCGCGCGGCTGCCGCTCCTCAAGCTCCTCTGCCTGCACCTCGTGGTCGTCGCCCGCGTCGCGGGGCGACCGGTCGAGCCGCCGCCGAGCGTGACCGTCGTCGTCCCGGCGCGGAACGAGGCGGGGAACGTCGGGCGCATCCTGCGGGAGATCCCGCGGATGGGGGCGTTCACCGAGGTGATCTTCGTCGAGGGGAACTCGACCGACGACACCTACGAGCGGCTTCGCGGGCTGGTCGCGGAGGCGGACGATCCACTGGTCAGGCTCATCAAGCAGCCGGGTCGCGGCAAGGGCGACGCGGTGCGGGCGGGGTTCGCCGAGGCGCGGGGCGACCTCCTGATGATCCTCGACGCCGACCTCACCATGCCCGCGGAGATGCTGCCGAGGTTCTACGAGGTCCTCGCGAGCGGTCACTGCGAGTTCGCCAACGGGAGCCGCCTCGTCTACCGCATGGACGACGAGGCGATGCAGTTCCTGAACCTGCTCGCGAACCGCTTCTTCGCGTGGGCGTTCAGCGCGGTGCTCGGGCAGCGGGTGAAGGACACGCTCTGCGGGACCAAGGTGCTCTCCCGGCGCGACTACGAGCAGATCGTCGCGGGTCGCAGGTACTTCGGCGAGTTCGATCCCTTCGGCGACTTCGACCTCCTCTTCGGCGCCGCAAGGCTCGGGCTCCGCATCGCGGACGTCCCGATCCGCTACCGCGAGCGAACCTACGGCGAGACCAACATCCGCCGCTTCGCGCACGGATGGCTGCTGTTCAGGATGCTCCGCATCGGGGCGATGAAGCTGAAGTTCCGGTGATCGCGCGACGACGCGGGCTCGAGGGAGCGGCATGACCCTCCGCCCGCGTCCGGGCGCTCACACCATCCGGTCGCCGCTCGGGAGGTTGTGGGCGGGCGCGGTGTTGAGCTCGACGAGCACCTCGCGCTGACGGCGCCGCGCCTCGTCGGCGTCGACGTGGTCGCTGTGGCAGCCCGCCTTCCCCGCGTCGGCGCCGACCGCCTGGCGGGTCTTCGACGCGAGGCGGTGGATCTCCTCCGGGCTCAGCACGCCCCGCTTCTCGAGGATCTCCCGCTGCTCGGGGGTGAGCGCCGCGGACTTCACGGGGCGCTCGCGGCGGTACTCCTCCGCCTTGCCGGAGGCGAACTCCACGATCTCCTTCGAGATCCGCACGCTGCACCAGTCGTGCCCGCACATCGCGCAGAAGTCGGTGTCGACGTCGAGGTCCTCGTCGTGGTACGCCCGCGCCGTGTCGGGGTCGAAGGAGAGCTCGAAGTGCTTCTCCCAGTTGAGGGCGGCACGCGCCTTGGTGAGCTCGTCGTCGCGGTCGCGGGCGCCGGGGATGCCAAGCGCCACGTCCGCGGCGTGCGCGGCGATCTTGTAGGCGATGCAGCCCTGCTTCACGTCGTCGCGCTTGGGGAGCCCGAGGTGCTCCTTCGGCGTCACGTAGCAGAGCATGCTCGCCCCGTGGTAGGCGGCGGCGGTCGCGCCGATCGCGCTCGTGATGTGGTCGTAGCCGGGGAAGATGTCGGTGACGAGCGGACCGAGCACGTAGAAGGGCGCGCCGTGGCAGAGCCGCCGCTCGAGCTTCATGTTGAACTCGATCTGGTCGAAGGGCACGTGCCCCGGACCCTCGATCATCACCTGCACGCCGTGCCGCCACGCCCGCTCGGTGAGCTCGCCGAGGGTCTCGAGCTCGGCGAGCTGCGCCGCGTCGGTCGCGTCGGCGAGCCCGCCCGGGCGAAGGCCGTCGCCGATCGAGAAGGTGACGTCGTGCCGGCGCATCACGCCGCAGATCTCCTCCCACATCTCGTGCATCAGGTTCTCGCGATGGTGGACGATCATCCACTTCGCGAGCAGGCTGCCGCCGCGGCTGACGATGCCGATCAGCCGCCGCTTGATGAGCGGCAGGTGCGCCTTCCGCACGCCGGCGTGGATCGTGAAGTAGTCGACGCCCTGCCTCGCCTGATGCTCGAGCGTGTCGAGCACGATGCGCTCGTCGAGGTCCTCGATCCGGCGCCCGATGATCATCGAGTAGATCGGGACGGTGCCGATCGGGACGGTCGAGTGCCGGCAGAACGCCGCGCGGCACGCGTCGAGGTCGCCGCCGGTCGAGAGGTCCATCACGGTGTCCGCGCCCCAGCGGATCGCCCAGTCGAGCTTCTCGAGCTCCTCGTCGGTGCCGGAGGAGACCGGCGAGGCGCCCATGTTCGCGTTGATCTTGGTCTTGGTCGCCCGACCGATCGCCATCGGGTCGAGCCGATGCGCGAGGTGGTTCACGTTCGCGGGGATCACCATGCGACCGGCGGCGACCTCGTCGCGGACGAGCTCCGCGGCGAGGTGCGGCTCGCGCTCGGCGACCCGCCTCATCTGCGGGGTGACGATCCCGAGCCTCGCGGACTCGAGCTGGGTGATCGGCGCGAAGCCCTTCGGGAAGATCACCCGCCGCCACCCGCCTCGCGCCGAGCGGAACTCGACGACCGACCTCGACTCGCCGCAGCACGACCCGCACGGCGCGCCGCTCGGCGCCTCCGCGAGGAGGACGCTCGACCAGCCCTCGGGCAGGAAGTCCCACGCGGTCTTGTCGCTCGGGGCGGGCATGCCCGGCGCGTCGGGCGAGCTGAAGGCGCGCGGTCCGCCAAGGTCCGGCGCGTTCGCGAAGGAGCCCGGCGTGGTCGCCGCGTTCGCGGTGCCTGGGTTCGCGGCACCTCGCAAGGGCGGCGCGAAGCGCGAGAGGGTCTCGGCCTCGAGCGTCGGATGCGACGAGAGCGCGTCGCGGTTCGGGAGGCGATCGGCGGCGGGGTTTGAATGGATCACGGCAGATCTCCGATTGGTCGCGACGGCTGCGACGGCTGCGACGGCGGTCTCGGCGGCGATGGCCGACAGGGCTGCGAGGCGGTCTCGATCTCGATCAAGACCCTCGATGAGAACACGGGAGGAGCACACGGCGAACACCGACCACGCACGCGAGGTCGAAGCCGTCGCCGAACCAGCGTGATCGAGATCGCCATCGGGCCTTCGGGCGGTCCGACGCGTTCGCACCGCCTCGTGCGAGGCTGGCGAGATCGAAACGGACGCGTTCCCTACGCCGGTGCGAGCCGGATCAGGTTCGACGGGTGCATCTCAGCCCGGCGACGAACTGCTCGTCCCGTGCGCCCCGCGCGCGGCGGGAGTGTAGCGGGGG
>VGXO01000090.1 GCA_016873275.1 Phycisphaerae bacterium | reverse complement strand
GTCGCGATATTCTCCCCGCGATCCCTCGCCGGCGACGCCGGCGGGCATCGCCCGGGAGACCCCACGCATGGCTTCGAAACCCGTCCGAAGGCGGCCGCCTCGCGTCACCGAGGCGCTTGAGGAGAAGCTCCGCGAGTTCCTCGACCGTCCCGGCTGCCCCGACTGCATCTCGCACAGCTACGACTGCGATGGTATCGGCGGCGGCTACGACGTGGTCTTCCTCTGGAAGGGCTGGTACGTCGCCTTCGTCATGGAGGAAGGCCCGGTGATCTTCAGCACCTTCGAGGAGGCGGTGCTGAAGTCGGGCGTGGCGCTCATCGGATCCGGTGCGTTCGAGCATTCGATCTGTAGCGAACTCGAGCCCGACGCGTTGCGGCCGCTGCTCGAGCGGGCGAACGCGCCGAGCGAGAACCTCAACACCGTGCCGGTCCCGTTCAATCTCAATGGCGAGCCGCATCTGCTGTTGCCGGGCGGACGCATCGTGCCGGGCGAGTTCACGATCTTCAGCCGCGAGCCGTCGGTCGCCGGTCGACGTCGCGAGCGCGTGATCGAGTCGGTGGTGCGGCTTCCCGACCTGACGTATCTCCTTCGCCGGACGACCGGGCTGTTCGGCGAGACGACCGAGTCGTCCCATCAGCTCGAGCTCGAGCAGATCGGCGAGTGGCTGCTGAAGGGCGCGAAGCGCAGCAAGGCGGCGATGCGCGATCGTCTCGACGGTCTTCGCCGCTATGCCGAGTCGATGCACGATGCCGACCTGCTTCAGGAACTCGACCGCGTCGCCCGAACGCTCGAGCAGAAGGGCTAGGGCGAACGGATCGAACACCGACGTTCAGCCGACCGCCGCGTGATCGCACCCGCATGACGTCGTCGGTGGCGCCTCCGCGGCGAACGACGCAGTGGCAGGCTCGACGCCCCCGGGTCGGCGCGGTCGAGTCCTGCCCCGCATTGACGCCCCGGTTGGAGAATGCGGGCTCGCCGCCCGCGGTCTGCAAGACCCCCCGGTCCAACACGAGGCGATCACGGTCCGGCTCGCGGCGACGAATCGATCCGCCGTGAGGAGACCTCGCGAGGGCGACTCCTCCAGAAGGAAAGGGGGATGACTTCGCCGGCACCACTCGGTACCATCCCGCTCTCGTCACAGAGACGGGCGATTAGCTCAGTTGGCTAGAGCGCACGGATCACACCCGTGAGGTCGAAGGTTCGAGTCCTTTATCGCCCACTGTTCACAACCCGAAGCGAGACCCCGACTTCGAGGTCACCCGCCGGGCTCCGGCGGCGCGCGAAACGCCCTCTCTTCTGCGGTCCAAGACCTCAAGGTCCACCGCAGAGGACCGCCGAGGACCTCGCGTGCCGACCGCCACCAGGACATCCCAGTTCTCATCGAGGCTTCCGTCGCTGCACTGCAAGAAGGGTCGCGGCGTCGTCACGCTCACCGATCCCATCTCCGAGGAGCGAAGGGAGTTCTGGCTCGGTCCCCAAGGCGAGCCCGAGACCCTCGAGGCCTACCACCGCCTGCTTGCCGAGTGGGAGGCGAACCACCGACGCCTCTTCCGCCTGTCCGTGAGGTCGACGGAAAGATCTTGGGCGATCACGGTGCCGTCGCCATTCAGGTCGGCCGCGGTCACCCGGTGAACCTACGGGCAGGTGCCCCACGAGGCGAGCAGGTAGGAGAGATCGGACCCGTTCACCACGCCATCATCATCGAAGTCGCCGGGGCAGCCTCCCTTCGGCGGGCAGGTGCCCCACGAGGCGAGCAGGGAGGAGAGATCGGACCCGTTCACCACGCCATCGTCGTTGAGGTCCGCTGGGCAGGGGATCTCGGTGAAGGCGACGTAGGAGAAGACGCTCGGATTGGACGAGGTGAAGTAGATGCCCATGCCGACTCCATCGATCACGGTGTTGCCGGTCGCGAAGCTTGCTCCGGGGTAGGCGAGCGGCGTCCACTGACCAGCGCTGAAGGAGCCGTTGGGGAGGCGGACCACGCAGATCAGGTCGACTCCGATCGGGACCTCGGAGGCGTTCAGGGTCATGGCGATGAGGCTGTAGCGACCATCTCCAAGCCCCGAGATCCCCTCGAAGTGGGAGAGAATCGTCGGTCCCTCGCCGCGGGGCGCGTAGTAGGTCGGGGTTCCGAAGGTGCTGGAGGACGCATCGAAGTCCACGATCATCGCGAGGTTGATGGTCGGGGACGGGCGCGAGCCGCCCACGAGGGTGTAGATCGAGCTGCCGGGTCCGTTCTGCCACACGCCGTAGAGGGAGGTCAGGTTCTGGGTGCCGCCGAAGTTGAGGATGACGTAGGTGTCTGTCTGGATGTTGTAGATGAAGGCGTTGCCGGAGGCGGGCACGCCGACGAGGTCGTAGTTACCCACCACGAGATCGCCCATCACGCTGTGAGGGATGACGTTTGCCACGGTCGCGTCGACGACGGCGGGCTGGGGATTGAGGCTCTTCCACGTGCCGCCCTTGCCATCGAGCGGCCCGACTTAGAGGAGTCCGACGTTCAGGTCCGGGGTCGGTGACTCGGCGTACTTGTAGGAGCCGACGATCTGAATGTTGGTTCCGAGGGCGGGGTTCACGAACGCGGTGTTCGGTCCGTAAAAGACCGAGGAAGTCACGGTCTGCCCGGCAAGCTGCGGGACGATCTTGTACGCGGTCCCGACGCCGGTCGCGAGCGAGCCGGTCCACCACATGCCTTGGGTCGGGTCATCGTTCTCGGTGTAGCTGCACGCAAGCAGCACCTCGTCGGCGCTCAGACGACGGACGCCCTCGATCGACTGATTCTCCGAGGAGTCGAGAATCGTCGCATAGGTCTGCGCGACGCTCGTCCGAGCGATGACCATGGTCGCTGCGGCGAGGGCAAGTCCGGCGAGCGGGCGAGCGAGGGTGGCGCGATCGCGAAGGACCGGCGAGCAGCATCGAACGAGCAGGTCGCCGAGGGCAACGCCCATCCTGCGAGTATCGATCCGACGCAAAGGATGGCGGAGACCCTCCGCAAGGACGCCAGGCGTGGCTCCGCTCGAGGGGACCCCGTGACGAACGGTGCGGTCGGGCATGGATGCTCCCATCTTGACACTCCACCGAGTGCGAGGCGAGGGTGTTGCGATACCGAGGGGGAGCGCGAAACCGACGTCGATCGATCGAAGCATGGACTACTCCTCTGGGGTCCACCGAAATGCTGGGAGATGCATCGTCCGGGACTCCGTCAAGTCCGCACTGATGACGTCCCCGCCGCCGCCGTAGACGGTGGTGAACTGTTGCGTGCTCAGCCGCGAGGTGAGCGACTGGGCATGGACCGAGGACGCCGCGAGGATCACGCAGACCCCTGCCAGCCGCGATGCGACTCCGACCACCATGCTCGTCTCCTCCGTGCCTTCTCCCAGGTCTCGTTCAACTCCGAAACCTACTCCGGCTCCGACCTGCGGCAATCGCGGATGGGCATGAGTTGCCCAAGTCACCCCGACGCCACGTCAAGACAGGGCGTTCGGAATCGACGGACGTCGCAGCGTCGGGGAGGCTCCGCCGCCGCGTCCAGCGCCAGATCCCCCCGGGACCGGGTCTTCCCTCGACCGAGCCTCAGCCCCAGTTCGCGAGGAGGATCGTGAGGTCCGCCCCGTTCACCACGCCGTCCTGGTTGAGGTCCGCGGCGCAGCCCGGGCACTTGCCCCACGCGCTCAGGAGGATCGTGAGGTCCGCCCCGTTCACCACGCCGTCGCAGTTGAGGTCCGCGGCGATGCAGCCCGGATCGCGGTAGCAGGTGAGGCTCGTGCCGACGCCCGCGACGAGGAGCGACCCATCGCCCGCGAGCACCGGACCGCCTTGATTGAGGTTCGGGACCTCGATCGACCAGCGGAGAGAGAGGTCCGGCTCGAAGCAGGAGATGGTGCCGGGGAATCCGCCGTTCCCGTAGTAGATCGTGCCGTTCGCGTCGACCGCGACGTGCGACTGGTTGATCGGGGCGTTCACGCTCGTCGCGCTCTGGTGGCGGAGCTCGCCGGTCTCCTGGTCGCGGATCTCGAGCCTGCCATCGAGGTTCACCATCACCACGCCGCCGTCGGGGGTGATGCCGTGCTGGCTACCGGCGCCCGCGAGGCAGGGCGCGGTCCAGAGCAACTGGAACGCCGTGCCGGTGTCGCGGAAGGCGTAGAGGAGGTCGGTCGAGGGATTCCCCTGCGTGCGCGGATAGAAGACCATCCCGTTCGCGCCGCAGAAGGGCGTGTTCTGCGAGAGGAAGCCGGGCATGGTCTGCGACTGGTAGAGGCGGTTGCCGGTGGCGAGGTCGAAGCGGGAGAGCCGCTGTCCGCCGCCCGCGGTCTCGTCGAGATAGAGGGAGTTGCCCGAGCGGGCGGGACCGCAGTCGCCGCTCACGCTGCAGGAGCGGGACTTCGCCCAGACGCCCGCGCCGGTGTTCCAGTCGAGGCGCCGCACCACGAGATGCGTCGCGAAGATCGGATCGCCGTCCTCGGCGAAGACGACGCCGTCGTAGGCACCGGTCGCGACCTCGATGGCGGAGGTCCAGATCACCTGCCCGGTCGAGGCGTCGAGGCAGTAGACCGGCGCCGACGCGCTCGAGCCGTTGCCGCCCCGTCCGACGAAGACCCTTCCTTGATTGATGCCGTAGAGGACCGTCGTCCAGTCGCCAGTGACGTACGGGCAGTCGAAGCTCCAGAGGATCGCGCCGGTGTCGAGGTCGAAGCAGTAGACGATCGAATCGCCCGGCGGCGGGTTGAACGGCGCCTGCGCATACGTCTGGCGAACGAGGAACACGCGGTTCCCCTCGACGAGCGGCGTCCAGGCGATCAGGCTCTCGGGTGCGCCCTGCCAGGCGATCTTCGGCGTGACCGGACCGACCGAGGAGACGAGTCCGTTCCGTCCCATCGTGCCCCCGAGGACGGTCCAGTCCGCGGACGCTGCGCCCGCGACGAGCGAGGAGGCGAGGAGCCCGACCGACGCGGAAAGCAGGTGTGGCATGGGCATGGCAGGCAGAGCATGCACGACTGCCCGGGCGGACGCCACGGCGGACCCCAGATTTCGCGGCGAAATCGCCCGACGTCCCCCTCTCCGGGGCACGGCTCCATGGAGCGAGAAGCGACTCCGCTCCGCGGCGAGGCGGATCCCGAGCGTCCGGGGAGGCGCTTGCAGCGCGTGCCGACGGTCAGCACCGAGATGCCGAGCCGCCGCGCGAGCTCCACTGCGTCGGTCGGTCGTCGACGCCGGCGGCGGCACTCCCAGATGGCGAGCCTCTCCGGATCGCGCCACGTCGACGAGTCACGATCGCGAGAGGTCGAGGTCTTCGGAGGTCATGGGCGTTGAGGACGACGTGGCATCGACCACGCCGCGGGATCGCCGCCGGGATCGCCGCCGCTCGGCTCGCAGTTTCCGGCCGGCATGAGCCTCACGGTCGCCGAGAGCGTCGCCCCGTCGACGCGGCGGTCCTGCCGGTCTCGACCAGCCGCGACCACGAGGAGTCGGAGCTGGCACCTCGGCGGCTCCGCGTCGAGGCAGGATCACACGCCGAATGAACGCTGAGGTCCCAACCACCGCGACTTCGAAGGTCCAAGGGGGGACAGACCCCGTTTCTGCGGCTATCGTCCACCGGCTCGCACGGGCGACGAGTTCGTCCACGGCATGACCGGCGTCCGGATCACCCCGGCCGGCGTGACCCGATGCCCCGCCCACCGGCTGCCACGACCCGCGCGACGCACCCTCCACGCTCCCCTCCCCCCAGACCCAACCACGCACCCGGTGCCCGCAGGACCGTGGGCAACCGAGTTCGCCCCGGTCGATCCGCGACCGGTCGATCCACGGAAGGACCGCTCATCCAACCCATCCCCCACGCCGCCCTCCGGCTCGAGCGTCCGCGGACGACCCGCCCGACGGTGCTCCTCGGTCGCTACGCGGTGCCGATCGTCGCGCTCCACCTGTTGGGGCTGCTCGCGGTGCTTCCGGCGCTCTTCACCTGGACCGGCGTCGTCGCGTGCCTCGTCGGCGTGCACCTCTTCGGGCAGGCGATCACGATGGGCTACCACCGGCTGCTCGCCCACCGGAGCTTCGAGTGCCCGCGCTGGTTCGAGCGGCTCCTCGTGGTGATGGCGCTCTGCTCGCTCGAGGACTCTCCGGCACGATGGGTCGCGACCCACCGCCTGCATCACGCCCACAGCGACGAGCACGAGGATCCCCATAGCCCGCTCGTCGATGCCTTCTGGGGGCACATGGGCTGGCTGTTCGTGCGGAACGGCTCGATCCACACCTCGGCGAGCTACGACCGCTATGCCCGCGACGTGATGCGCGATCCCTTCTACCGCTGGCTCGAGCGGCGACCTTGGCGCCCCGGCGTGATCTACCTCCTGCATGCGATCGCGTTCTTCCTCGCGGGTCTCCTCGCGGGCGGGGCGATCTGGGGATGGAGCGAGGGACTCTGGTTCGGGGCGAGCCTCGTGGTCTGGGGCGTGGTCGTGCGCACGCTGCTCGTCTGGCACATCACCTGGAGCGTGAACAGCCTCACGCACCTCTTCGGCTACCGAAACCATGCGACCGAGGAGAACAGCCGCAACAACTGGCTCGTCGCGATCGTCGCGGCGGGCGAGGGCTGGCACAACAACCACCACCACGACCCCGCCTGCTGCAGCGTCTCGCACCGCTGGTGGGAGCTCGACGTCACCTACCTCGAGATCTGTCTGCTCCACCGCCTCGGCATCGTGACCTCCATCGTCCCTCGGCGCGAGGCGCGGCGGGCGGTGGTGCTTGGGGCGGGTGACGCGGTCGGGGCGGGCGCGACCTGATCGCGGTCGTCGCGACGGCGCTTCCGGCGCGCGACGAAGGGACGAGCGCGAGGCGCCCGTCCCTTCGCGAGGGACCACGAAGATGCCGCGGGGAGGTCGAGTCGCGGCGGCGGTCCGCGCCGCTCGACCGTTCCGTCAGTCGCCGCCCGAGGGCTGGCTCTGCAGGTCGGCGCGGATCTCGTCGAGCCGCTGCCGAGTGAGGAGCGAGGTGTCGAGGACGAGCTCGGCGTAGACCGCAGGATCCGTCCAGCTGAGGGGCGTCACGCCGCCGAGGAAGTCACGGGTGAAGGCGTAGCGTGCCTCCTGCTGGCTCGCGCCGAGGTCCTGGGCGCTGCACGCCGCGCGGGTGTAGTAGCTGAAGCCGGTCCAGAACCCCACGCCGCTCGCGCCCTCGGCGATGAGCGGTCGGACCTGGTCGCGGAGGATCTCCTCCAGGGGC
>VGXO01000089.1 GCA_016873275.1 Phycisphaerae bacterium | reverse complement strand
CTCGCCCCGACGTCGCTTCGCTCCGTCAGGGAGGAGTTCCGGAGCACGCCTCGCCCCGACCTCGCGGCGCTCGGTCGAGGAGGAGTTCAAGAGTTCCGGAACGCGCGATCTCGACGTGGAGCGATCCTGAACTCCTCCCCACGGCGGAGCCGTGGGGAGAGGTGGACTGCGAGCGCAGCGAGCAGGACGGAGGGGACCAACTCCGACGGGTTGCGAGTGCAGCGCTGCGCAATCGCTGCGCGAGGCGAGCAATCCGTTGATCGGACCTCCCCTCCGTCTCGCTGGCTTCGCCAGCGAGCCACCTCCCCGACGTCGCTTCGCTCCGTCAGGGAGGAGTTCCGGAGTTCCGGAGTTCCAAAGTTCCGAAGCTCCGGAGTTGCGGATCGCGTGATCTCACGTTCGCGACCTTGGGAACTCCTCCCCGCGGCTTCGCCGTGGGGAGGAGCGTCCGCGAGACGCAGCGAGCCGCGACGTGGGTCGCGGCTCGCAAGCGAAGCGGAGAGGGTGGGATTCGAACCCACGGTGAGGACATGCCCCACACTAGTTTTCGAGACTAGCCCTTTCAACCGCTCAGGCACCTCTCCGGCGAAGGGACGGGGAGTATCGGCACCGCGCCGCGCAGGGTCAAGCACGCCCATGGCAATCGCCCTGCGATGCGATCGACGCCGTCGTTCCCGGAACCAGCGGCGCGACGTGGTCAGCCGCTCGACGCGGGATCCGTCGAGACGAAGCCGACGCTCCGCTCGGGCACCCAGCCGCCGGAGCCGTCGGCGAGACGGATCGCGACCCACCCGGGGCGACGCTCGATCGCGGTGAACTCGACGCCCGCGGAGAGGGGCGAGGCGAGCTGCGGCTCGAAGCCATCGCCGTTGCCCTTGCGGGCGACGACGCCCCCCTCGAGGACGACGCCGCGCCGCGATCCATCCCGCGCGACGAGGTCCGCGAGGACGGTGCCGCCGAGACCGACCGCGACGACGAGCGACGCGACGATCGCCGCGATCCACGCCTGGCGGGATCGCGAGCCCGGATCGGCGGCGGGCGCGACGAGCGACGCACGCCATGCCGCGAGGAGGCAGAGGGCGATCCATGCGCCGACCGCGATCGCCGCCCGCGTGCGGATCGGCACGACGTGCCACCACGAGGCAAGGCGATCGACGAGCGAGGAGTCGCTCGCCGTCGAGGGACGACCGACGACGAGCGTGCGGGCGTGGGCGAGGTTCGCGGCGATGCTCGGGTCCGCGGGCGCGAGGTCGCGCGCCCGGAGGTAGGCGAGGATCCCGCCTCCGAGGTCCCCCGCGCGGACGAGGGCGTTGCCGAGGTTGTACTGAAGTCCCGCGTTGCGCACGCCCGAGGCGACCACCGCCTCGAGCTCCGCGGCGGACGCGAGGAACGACGCCTTTGCCTCCTCCGGTCGACCCGCGAGGAGCTCCATGCCGCGGTCGTATTCGGACTCGGCGCGGCGGAGCGACTGCAGCGCCTCGTCCGGGCGATGAAGCGCCGCATGCGCCCGCGTCGCCGGGAGGGCGGCGATGATCAGCAAGGCAAGCGACGCGATCGAGGCAAGGACGCGACGACTACCGGAACGCGGGCGATCGACCTGATCGCCGAGCCGTGGAGCGCGGGTGGTCACGTGGTTCGACGACTTCATGCGCCGACTCCTTCCATCGAGTCCGACGGGGCGGTCCGCGTCCATCGCAGGCGGTCGAGCCGCTCGAGCGCCGCCCTCGCCTCGCGGGCGATGGCAGGGTCGTCGATCGAGGCACCGGTGAACCTCGCCCGCTCGCACGCCCGGAGGATCCGGTCGACCTCCTCGCGCAGCGGCTCGTCCGCGCCGTGCGACTCGAGCACCTCGCGCACCTCCTGGCGGGTGATCGTCGGGCTCGGCAGCCTCGCGCGGTCGGCGACGTAGCCCGAGATCGAGGTCGCGACCGCATCGGCGCCGCCGATCCCGAGTCGCCGCACCGCGGTGCGGCGGGCACGGCTCGCTCGGGCGAGGGCTGGATCGAGCGCGAGCATCCGACGCCGTCGAAGGAAGACCGCGAGGATCACCGCGGCGATCGGCGGCACCATGATCCACGCGAGGATCGATGGTCCGAGGTCGATGTCCTCGTCGGCAAGGAGCGATGCGTCGGCGGGTCGGTTCGCGAGGAGTCCCGCGGTCGGCGCCGTCTCGCCGGGCGGGGAGATCGGCCGCGGCGAGCCCGAGTCTGCCTGCACCACCTGCGAGAGGCTCATCGTCTCGGTGGGGCGCACCGTGATCGGGATCGCGGCGGTGCGGGCGGCGCGGTACTCGCGTGCCTGCGGATCGAACCACGAGAACTCGATCGGCGGGATCGCCTTGACCTCGTCCGAGATCGGACGCAGCGTCTGCGTGAAGGTCTTGACGCGGCCGTCCACCACGCCCGCGGGAGAGCCCGGCGGAAGGCGGAATCCCTCGACGAGCGCCGCGACGCGGTCGAGCGGCGGCGCCTGCAGCAAGGCGAGGTTGGTGCCCTCCTCGGAGAGGTCCTCGATCTCGAGGGTCAGGGTGATCGGATCGCCCACCGCCGCGTCGGTCGGCGAGGCGGTCGCGCGGATCGCGAAGCTCCCGACGGCGCCCGCGAAGGAGTCCGGTCGTCCCTGCTCCGGCAGCGGCCTCACGTCGAGCCCAAGCACCTCCGGCACCGCGACGAGCGGTCGCGCGCCGGCGAGGGAGAGCTGCCGGCGGCCGAAGAAGTCCCGGTCCGCCCGCAGACCGGTCGGATAGTTGAGCGTGATCGAGAGCGGTCCGAGGTCGGGAGGTCCCGCGCGGAGCGGCTGGATCCGGGTGGTCAGGTCGTAGACGTAGTAGGTTCGACCGTCCACCTCCACCGCGCGACCGAGGGGACGCCGGCGCTGCTGGGCGAGTTCCTCGAGCGCCTTGCGGAAGACGCCGAGCTCGCTGCCTTCGAGGTCGAGCAGCGACCACATGTCCGCCTCCGAGAGCACGGCGCCGTGCTGCTCGCTCTCGTAGGGACGCACGACGAGGCGAAGCGTGACCTCCATCGGCTCGCCGAGGGTGACCTGGGGCGGCTCGCCGAGCACCTGCGCGAGCAGGAGGTCGCCGGTCACCGACTTCCGCGCGGTGATGGTGGTCGCCTCGCTGCGGAAGGTCCGACCATCCGCGGAGACCTCGATCGGCGGGACCTCGATGGTGCCCTCCCGCGACGGGCGGATCTCGATGGTGTACAGGCGGCTCTGCCGGGTCGTGGCGCGGCCGTTCACGACCTGCGTGAAGCTCGAGCTCCGCTCGCCGGGAAGCAGCCGGATCGAGGCGCCCTCGACCTCCGGCAGCACCGGCGGCGTGATGGTCGAGGCGTTCGACACCTCGACCTCGACGACGAGGGGCGCGCCGACCCACGCGTCGCGGGAGGCGAAGCGAAAGTCGACCTCCGCCGCCTCCGCGGGCGAAGCGCCGAGGAGCGCGAGCAGCAGGAGTCCCGCGAGCATCGCGGGGATTCGTGCGTGCAGGGACGTGGCTGAGAGGACAGGGAGGATCCGGCTCATCGAAGAGACCTCGGTCGATGCACTGCTACCAGTCCTGACGCACCGGCGTTCGCGATCGCTGCGCGCGACGCTCCGCGGCGAGCGCGGCGCGGCGCTGCTGTTCCTTGTCGCGGATCAGCTGGAGGAGCTTCTCCGCCTGCTCGCGGCTCAGCACGTTGCCCGCGGCGGCGCGGCGGTCACCCGGCGTCGCGGCGGTGCTTGATGAGTTCGCGGTCAGCGCGCCATCGGGCGTCGGCTGCTCCTTCTTCGCGGCGTCGGCGGCGGTGATCGCCTCGGTCGGATCGACCGCGGGTGGCGGGGTCGAGTTGCCTCCGGCCGAGCGATCGACGCCCGCCGCGGGTGCTGGCGACGAGGACTGCTGCCCTGGCGGGGAGCCCTGTCCGGACTGGTCCTGAGGAGACGACTGCTTCGAATCGGACTCCGGCTGATCCGGCGGCTGCGGAGCCTGATCGCCCTGATCTTCCCGAGGCTGCGACGACGAGGGACTTGGCTGCTGACCTTGCGACGACGGGCGATCTCCTTGCTGCCGCTGTTGCTGCTGACCCTGACCCTGCCCCTGCCCCTGCCCCTGTTGGTCTTGCGGCCGACCTCCCTGCCGCGGCTGAGCTTGCTGCTCGCCTTGCTGCTCGCCTCGCTGCTCGCCTTGCTGCGGCTGCGCTTGCTGAGACTGCTGCTCGTCCTGCTGCTGCGACTGCTGCTCCTGCGACTGCTGCTCCCGTGACTGCTCGCTCGACTGCTCCTGGGACTGCTGGCTCTGGTCCTGCGAGCCATCTTGCCGCGGCTGCTCCTCTCCACGCTCGTCACGAGGCTGGGTCTGGTCCTGCTGGGGCTGCTCGTCCTGCTGACCCTGTTCCTGTTGCTGTTGCTGTTGCTCTCGCTCCTCCTCTTCCTTCTTCTGCTGCTCGAGGTCGGCGAGCGCCGCCTGCAGGTCCTTGAGGGTCCGATGGGCAAGCTCTGCGTTCGCGCGGGCATCGCGGTCCTTCGGATCGCCGCGGAGGGCATCGCGGAAGTTGGTCGATGCCTGCGACATCCACTCGATCGCGCGGCGGGTCCCCTCGATCTCCGCGTCGAGGTCGCTCGTCGTGGGCGTCGCCGCTGCGGCATCAGGGGCGGCGGCGTTGCCGGGATCGGCGGGATTGGTGGGATCAGGTGGCGCCGGCGGCTCGAGCTCCTTCATCGCGCGGCGGTAGCGGGCGTTTCCCTGGTTGAACATCGCCTCCTGGGCGAGCCTCGGATCCTGCGCGAGCGATGCCTCGGCGAACCGCTCCGCGGCGTCCGCGAAGCGACCCTCGGCGAAGTCGCAGAGTCCGAGGTTGTAGGCGACGCGGGGATCGGCGGCGTCGGCAGGCGAGGCGACGCGGAGCTCCTCGAGCAGCGTGCGGCCGCGGGCCAGGTCGCCCGACTTCATCGCGGCGTCCGCGTCACGGCTGAGCCCCGCGACGCGAGCCTGCTGGTCGACCGGATCGGCGGCGATCGGTCTCGCGGTCGGCATCGACGGAGACGCCGCCGGCGCGGGGGTCGGCGGTGCTTGCGCGGGCGGCGACTGCGCGAGACCGCGCCACGCGACGAGCGAGGCGAGGATCACGCCGCGGAGGAGCGTTCGGAACGTCATGCGACCCTCCTGCGCGGATCTGCGTCACCGGCAGATGCCGCGGGATCCATCGACCGATCCGCCGAGACGAACGAGGCGGGGCGACCACGTCCGGATCGCGACCACAGCGCCCCGAGGAGCCCGCCGCGCCGCTCGCTCAGGAGCGACTCGAGGGCAAGAAGGATCAGGGCGAGCCCGGCGAACCACTGGAAGCGCGGCGTCGATCGGCGGATGGTGGTCGACTCCTGCTCGGCGCGCTCGAGGTTCTCGAGCGAGGCGTCGAGCGCCGCCGCCATGTCGAGGAGCTTGGTGCCCGCCGGGAAGAACGCGCCGCCGCCCGCGAGCGCGACCTCGCGGAGGGTCGTCTCGTCCATGCGGGTGATGACGTCCTGCCCGTCGTGCTGGAGGAAGGCGCGGCGACCGCGCTCCTCGATCGGGATGCGGGCACCGACCGCAGGGTCGCCGAGACCGACCGTGAAGACCCGCACCCCCAGCTCGGCGTACGACTTCGATGCCGCCTCGATCGGGAAGCTCCCTTGATCCTCGCCGTCGGTGAGGACCACGATCACCTTCGCGCCCTTCTGCGAGTCGGTGAAGCTCTCCGAGGCGACGCGGATCGCATCGCCAAGGAGCGAGCCGCCTCGGAGCGACGACTCCGGCGCCAGCTCCGCGAGCGACATGCGGAAGAGGTCCTGGTTGAGCGTGAGCGGGCAGCGGAGGTTCGCGGTGCCGGCGTAGGCGATGAGACCGACTCGGTCGCCGCCGAGCGCCGAGAGGGCGTCCTCGATGAAGCCCTTCGCGCGGTCGAGGCGGTTGGGCGAGGCGTCCTCCGCGAGCATCGAGCGCGAGACGTCCACCACGAAGAAGCAGTCAAGTCCCCGTCGCTGGACCTCCTCGTACTGGAAGCCCCACCGCGGGTCGAGGAGCGCAAGCACCATCGAGCCCATCGCGGCGAGGGCAAGCAGGATCCGCGCCGCCGGTCGGAGCACCGTGGACTCCGCGCCGATGCGGCGCAGGGTCGGCTCGTCGGCGAAGCGGCGGAGGGAGCGGGCGCGCCCGCGCAGCCGCCAGAAGGCGACGACCGCCACGACCGCGACGAGCCAGAGCCAGCGGAGCGCGTCGGGATGGTTGAACTCGAGCTCGGAGGGGATCACGGCAGCCTCCGGAGCCGGGTGGCGGAGAGGACGAGGTCGAGCGCAACGAGCACGACGGGCAGCACCATCAAGGGAGGCAGCGTGATCCCCGCGAGGCGGACGCCGCTCGTCGCGAAGTCGTCGAACTGGCGGTAGCGGCGCTCCTCGGTGCGGGTCTTCTCGAGGGCGTCGATCGTCTCGTAGACGCGGACGAGACCGTCGGTGTCGGTCGCGCGGAAGTACGCGCCGCCGGTCGCCTTCGCGATCGCCTGAAGCGTCTCCTCGTCGATCGAGACCGGTTGCTGCCGCAGCACGGTCTGCCCCATGAACTGGACCGGATAGGGGGCGAGACCGCGGGTGCCCACGCCGATCGTGTAGACCTTGATGCCGTAGGAGCGGGCGATCTCCGCGGCGACGAGCGGTTCGAGGTCGCCCGCGGTGTTCTCGCCGTCGGTGAGGAGGATCACGACGCGGCTCTTGATCTCCTTGCGGTCCTCGAGGTCGCGGAGCCGCTCGATCGCGAGCGCGAGGGCGTCGCCGATCGCGGTGCCGTCCTCGTCCTGCCGCTCCGCCATCCGCACCGACTCGACCGCCTTCATGAGGTGGTCGTGGTCGAGGGTGAGCGGGCAGAGGCTGTCGGCGAAGCCCGCGAAGGCGATGAGCCCGATGAGGTCGTCCGGGCGTCCGGGGAGCCCATCGCCGCCCTTCACGAAGTCGTCGGCGACCGCCTTGACCGCGGAGAGTCGATCGACCGGACGTCCGCCGAGGGAGAAGTCGAGCGCCTGCATGCTGCTCGAGCGGTCCACCACCATCTGGATCGCGACGCCCTCGACGAAGACGCGGGTCTGCTCGTCCGCCTTGCCGGGACGAGCGAGGCAGACGACGAGGAGGAGGATCGCGAGGCTCCGAAGCAGGGTCGGCAGCCAGCGGAGGCGCGACCATGCACCCCCCACGCACGCCTCCACCAGACCCACCGAGGAGAAGCGGAGGGAAGCCCGCATGCGGGGATCGAGGACGCGCCACCAAGGCAGGAGCGCGAGCGGCGCGAGGAG
>VGXO01000088.1 GCA_016873275.1 Phycisphaerae bacterium | reverse complement strand
TCCCTCTGAAGCGGCCCTGTCGATCTGGTTGAAGCACGCGGCGAGTGCCCCGATCCGGAATCGGGCCCGACCGCCTGTATCGACTCAGACGCAAGACTCGTGCGCGTCGTGAACCACAAGTTCTCGAGCTGACCGGATCGAATCAACCGATTGGCCGACGCGTACGAGTAGAGCGTCAACAAGGTGCCCAACACTGCCACTGGTGTGTAAATCAACCTTCGATGGAGGGGCAGTCCCTTCATCCGCCGGAACCACGTCCATAGGTTTCCCCGCGGCGAGATCCAGCGCAGGAAGGGTCCTCCCGGCGGAACCCACCGACCTCTCTCCTTGATCTTAGCCCTCAGGAAATGCTGATCCCAGGTGGGGTCCTCGCGGTGCCATCGCAGCAGCAACGCACCCGCGTCCTCCGCCGGCGTGGACTCCGCCCACAGCCGATCGTAGAGCATCGAGTTGATGGTGATGCCGACCGCTCGCCGCCGCAGGTTTTTGAGCACCTGCCCTGGCGCGACGTAGGCCTCGAAGAGCACGGTGGCGTCTGCAGCGACGGTGATTCTCGTCGAGTCCCTTTGGTTCACGGGAACGGTGAAGAAGTTTGTCGACCACATCGCATGCAGGAACGAGTCCTCGCCACGCAGAATGGAAGGCAGCCGCAGCTTCCGGCATGCCGCTGACCGCGCGGCATACAGGCATCCGGCAAAGCCGACTACCCCCGATGCGGAGAGCCAGCTGCTGCGCAGACCGGTGGCGGTCATTGAGACCCGCTCCAGAAGCGTCCTACGGGTCTTTCCCTCAAGATGCTTGATGGTTCGCGCGCCGCAGACGTAGGCCTGCTCATGATCCTGGAGCGCCTTGATCATGTCTCGCAGGCTGTCTCGATGAACCAGCCGCACATCGCCATCCATGAAGATCAAGAACTCGGCATCTCGTCGTGAGATCCGATGCACGAATTCATTCCATGAATTCTCCTTCGAGGCCCGCTCCACGATCTCCACTCGCGCCGACAGTCCTGCACATCCAAACCTCCGGAGCAGATCGTCCAGAGCAGTCGCGGCGATCTCCGCGGTTCGATCGCGGCACCCGTTCGGGACGCAGACCAGCTCGAGTGTCCAGCCCTCCGGAAGCTCCTGCACGAGGGATTGTGCCGCAATCGAGGCGATCGTTCCGGCGATCGCCGACTCCTCGTTGTAGGCGAGGATCACGAGGCTGATGCACGTTGCACCGCAGGTGCTCGGGGCGTCACGATCCTTCGGGTCCGCCCGAGACCCCGGGGCTCGCACTGCCCCCGGCGAGCTATGAACGACTTGGGAGTTCTTCATGCTGACCATCACACGACTGTCACTGCCGCCCAGCGAACTCGCGGTGGGACTGCCGTCAGTATGTCGCTTCCGATGATCTACTCAATGCTCGCCAAGACGGATAGCTGAAGGTGCGGAAAGATTCCCCGGGGGCGCCGGTCCGGGAACCGGGCGGACAGGTGCCGCATCGAGCGGCCGCCCTCGCGATCGAAGGATGCGGCATGCGGTCCGTCAACCGGCGTCGGACACTCGCGACGCCGCGGCGGGGACTCCAGTGACCGCACCCTCCGCGATTGCGGTTTCGACCCACGCGGTTCCAGTGTGATGCGCTCCAGTGATCAGTCGCTCGAAGGACTTGCCACACTCGGATGAGCGGTGGTCTCGCTGCTCTCGACCCTCCATATCGCCCCCCGTCCCGGTCGCTCTCCTCCCTCGAACGTCGTGATGTAGAGCGTCCCATCGCTCGCCTCGCCGAAGCTCGAGATCAGCGATCGCGGTCGCCGGGTCAGGACCTCCGGGCCTACGACGGAGCCATCCGGACGGCGTCGGATCCCCCAGATCGTGCCCATCGCGTAGTCGGCGTAGAGGTAGACGCCGCGAAGTTCCTCCTCCGGACCGCGGTAGACGTGTCCGCCGGTGACCGACACGCCCTCGTCGCGCGGGTACTCCACGACCGGATCAAGGAACGGATCGACCGGTGCCGCCGCGTCCTGGCGCCCGAACGGATGGAATCCCTCGCGGCGGTTCCATCCGTAGTTCCCGCCCTTCACGATCAGGTCGATCTCCTCGAACTTGTTCTGACCCACGTCGCCCGCCCAGAGGTCTCCGGTCTCACGGTCGAAGCTCATCCGCCACACGTTCCGCAGCCCGTAGGCCCAGATCTCCGGTCTCGCGCCCTCGCGGGAGACGAAGGGGTTGTCCGGGGGAATCGAGTAGGCGCGATCGCCCTCCCTCCCTGACACGTCGATCCGGATGATCGAGCCAAGCAGCGTGCCGAGATCCTGCCCGTGACCCTGCGGATCGTTCGCGGCGCCGCCGTCGCCGATGCTCAGGTAGACCATGCCATCCGGTCCGAACAGCACGGTGCCGCCGTTGTGGTTCGACCATGGCTGCGGGACCTCGAGCAGCACCCGCTCGCTCGTGGGATCGCCCTTGGCGCCAGACTCGTCGAGCCGGAACTCCGACAGCACCGCCCGACGCGGTTCCTCTGCGGTGTAGTAGAGAAGGAACCGTCGGTCCTCGGCGAGCTTGGGATGGAAGACCATCGAGAGCAGACCTTCCTCGTTGCCGCCGAAGTTCACCCGGTCGCGGAGGTCCATGAACACCTCCGCGGTCTCGACGTCCGTCGCCGTCGGATCGATCTCGAGGATCCGCCCGGACTGCTCGAGCACGTAGAGACGATCAGTTCGGTCAGGTCGCGCGATCAACTGGGTTGGTCGGGTCAGCTTGAGGTTCGGCAACACGCGTTCAAGTCGGATCGATGGGATCGGTTCGGTCGTCGGTGGCGTCGACTCGGCGACCGCGACGACGACTCCAAGACCGCTCAGTCCCGCGACCATCCACTGCATGCACCATCGCATCCGCGTACTCCTCGTGGTTGTCCGAACACCCTTCCAGCAACACCCCGTGCCGTGAGCAAGAACGAAGGGTAGTCGCCTCGATCACCCCGAGAGCGATGCCCTCTTCGGGCGGAATGTGGCGAAGACGCCTTCGCGCTCGAAATCGGAAAAGAGTGGATTGTTCGGGAGGAAGGCGACGGCAAGGTCCGCACGTCGGAACGCCAGTCGCTCGCGCTTGCCCGCGATGTCATCTCCCAAACTCTGGTCGCGCTGCCAGGAAGGATCCTTCATGTCTGCTTCTCGACTCGCTCTCCACGCTGCGTTGCTCGTCCCTCTCGTGGCACCGCTCGCCCTCACCGAGTCGATGCTCGCCCAGTGCGGCGGGACGGGCACCTTGGACTGCTGCACCGCGCACGCCGGCGGTGGCTGCAGCGACGCGGAGTGCTGCGTCGAGGTCTGCAAGGTCGACTCCTTCTGCTGCGACGTCCAGTGGGACGGGCTCTGCGCTCAACTGGCTCAGGATGGGTGCGACCGCTGCGGCGGCTCGCCGTTGGTCGTGATGGCACTCGGCACGAGCGGCACGCTTCCCGGCGGAGTGGCGATCGCGGCGAACGACCTCGCGGCGTTCGACCCCGTGACCGGAACGTGGAGCCTGTACTTCGACGGATCCGACGTCGGCCTGAGCGGGACCATCGGTGCGGCGACCAAGCTTCCCAACGGCGACCTGCTCATCGCGACGACCAGCAGCAGCAGCACCGTGGCGGGACTCTCCGGCGGTCCTTCCGGGAACTCGTTCAATCGGAACGACCTGCTGCGGTTCGTGCCGGTCACGCTCGGCGAGCAGACGTCCGGATCGTGGAGCTTCTACTTCGACGGGAGCGACGTCGGACTCAGTACCGCCGACCTCGCCATCAACGGAGTCTCGAGGCTCAACGACGGAAGCCTAGTGCTCGCCACCGTGAACGGAGGGACCCTTCCTGGAGGCGTGGTGTCGCTTGGTCACGACTTGATTCGCTTCGTTCCAAGCTCCCTCGGCTCGGTCACCAGCGGGGCATGGTCTCTCTACATGAAGGGCGCCAACCTTGGGTTGACCGGCACCAGTCACAGGCTGGACGGTTGCTTCGTCCGACAGGATGGCTCGATCCTCCTCTCGACGACGGGAACCACCACGTTCCTCGGGTATCAGGCACGCACCGACATCGTGTCCTTCGAGCCGACGAATCTGGGTACCAGCACCAGCGGAGTTCTTCGCTACTTCCTTCGAGCCTACGAGATGGGGCTCAGCCCGAGCGGCAACATCCGGACTCCATTCCTGTCGAGCGAGCCTCGGCTCGACGGTCCGCGGGGAGCCGGCGGTCCGCCGGCGGCCTGTGGCGTCTCGGGGGACTGCTGCGCGGAACAGGCTGGACCAGGGTGCGCCGACGTCGATTGCTGCGACCTGATCTGCGGTCTCGATGCCTACTGCTGCGATGTCCGGTGGGACGAGTATTGCGTGCTGTCGGCGCAGGTGAACTGCGAGCCGTGCGTCCCCGGTCCCAAGATCATCGTGTCCTTTGCCGCCTCGACGACGCTGCCAGGCGGCGTGAGCGTCACTCCCTCCGACCTCGCGCAGCACGACGTCGAGACCGGGCAGTGGAGCCTCTACTTCAAGGGGTCCAACGTCGGCTTGACCGCGACCATCGCGGCGGCGGCGATGCTTCCTGATGGCGACGTCCTCCTGTCGACCATCGACTCGACCACCATCGCAGGGCTGACCGGAGGACCTTCCGGCACCAGCATCACGCGGAACGACGTCGTGAGGTTCCGCCCCGTGAATCTTGGCGCAGCGACCTCGGGGAGTTGGTCGTTCTACTTCGACGGGAGCGACGTCGGACTCAGCTCGAGCGGAACGGCGATCCGCGCCCTCGCGACGCTTCCTGACGGGCGACTCGTGATCGGCACCAACACCGGCGGGACGCTGACCGGCGTGGGGAGCTTCACTGGCAGCGACCTCGTCGTGTTTGCGCCGACTTCGCTCGGCTCGAACACCGCCGGCAGCTACGCCCCCTACTTCCGAGGCGCGAACGTTGGTCTCTCGACGAACGGCGAGCGGCTCGACTACGCGTTCGTCAACTCCGATGGCATGCTGCTGCTCTCGACCCGCTCGAGCTTCTCGGCAAACGGCAACGTCGCCGGCTCGAACGGAGACCTCCTCGCCTTCTTCCCTGACGCGATCGGTGATGCGACGGCGGGCGTGCTCGGCATCTACACGCTCGGGCTTGAGACCGGGCTGCCCGCCAACACCGACCTCCGCGGCGGATTCGTGCTGTATCCAGTCGTTCCTTTGATGCCGCGACCCGACATCGGAGATGGCGGTGGTGGTGGTGGTGGCGGCGGCGGAGACGGGGGCGGCGGAGGTGGCGGAGATGAGGGTTGGACGCAGGTCAGCCCGGCGATCGATCCGGCGAACCCGCTGGATGGTGCAAGTCCTCTCAACTCTCGCCTGATCTACGTGGACGCGGTGAACGGCGACGACGCGGCGGCGTCGGCGGTGAATGGCGGCAAGGGCTACTACCTGCCGAGCCACGCGGCGATCGGCGCGGATCCGTTCAACCCGGTCGGTCCGATCACCGCCTACAAGACCGTGATCGCGGCGATGAAGAAGGTCCGCCTCAGCGGCTGCACCGGCGAGGACGCCAACGGCTTCCCGGTGTACGGGCAGGACTGGCTCCTTTCCGTCCACCTTGGTCACCCGGACTGGCTGCTCTTCCGTCGCGGACGGACCTACGACGTGACGTTGGAGCACCCGTGGGGGACGGGAGACTTCGGCGTGTACTTGGGAAGACAGCATCATGGCTGGCGAAACGGCGGCACGGTGATGTTCCCGGCGGTCGGAATGCTGCGAGGACGCAGCGCCTCGGAGCCCGCCGTCGTCGGCGCATGGGGACCGCCGTCGGATGCTCGGCCGATCCTGACCACCACCGCCACGCCGTACGCCCTCACCATCAACGGGGGAGGCAAGCACCTTCGCTACCTCTCGCTCGACGTGAGCAAGAGCCTTGCCTGGAGCTACTGGTCCGGGGAGTACAACTACCCGGACGACTCAGGGGACGTGCTCGTGGAGGACGTGCTGGCGAGGTCGTTCGGCGGGACCGGCGCTGCACGCTTCGTCAATGGCGTCACGATCCGACGCTCCCAGTGCATCGACTCGTTCAACCCGAGCGGTCACAACCAGGGTCTGTTCGTGTCGGGCGAGTCGAACAAGGTCGTGCTGGAGGAGTGCATCTTCGACCGCAACGGATACAAGGAGAACCCCAACCTTCCGCAGACGTGGACCTCGCGGGTGGTGTCCTCGGGCTCGCCGGGCGAGCTCGCTCCGGGGACGGGCGTCCAGCCGACGCGGACGTACTTCGACCGCAACCTCTACGCCTCAAGCTACGACTCGCTCGTGGTCCGGGGCTGCATCTTCAGCCGGGAGGGCGGAGGCGGGAACGTCCAGATGCGCGCCGGAGGCGTCGCCGAGCGGAACCTCTTCGTCTTCTGCGCGATCGCGGTCGGCATCGGGCATCCTCAGGCGAGCCGGACGCTGTTCAAGAGCTCGCTGCTCAGGTCGAACGCCGTGCTCCACGACGACTGCTTCCTGCCGCCTGGCGGGTGGGGCGCAGGGCTCGGCCTCGGCGGTCTGGAGAACAACGTCTCGGTCGCCGACGACAACGTCATCGCGCACTTCCACCGATCCAGCAACGGCGGCGGGGCGATCGTCGCGCAGGGCAACGGCGCCTACCAGGCCGAGCCCGCCCGCAAGCTCGGGCGCGCCGTCGTGAAGGACAACGCGGCGTACTTCAGCCAGCCCAGCAACCCGTACGGGCTCGGCGTGGTCTCCGGTCTTGCCGAGTACGGCGTCCTCGACGCCGACATGACCGGCAACGAGGTATCGGCGGGACTGCTCAACAACGCGGGGGACGCACCGAAGCCCGCGTCCTGGACCTTCTCGGGCAACCGCTACCAGTTCAACTCGACGTTCCCGTCGCCGTTCCGCTGGGGCTTCTACGGCGAGATCCTTCAGCACGGCACCGCCGGAGACTTGGCGGGCTGGAAGGCGCAGGGCTACGACACGGACCTCGGCGCCGTCGATACCGACTTCGCGGCGTTCAAGGCGTCGGTCGGATGGACGGCGCCGGAGCGGGACATCGTGTCCTACATGCAGTCGGTGGACCCGACCTACGTCGTGAACGAGGACGTGTACGTGGACGACGGCGCCTCGGGACCGAAGCAGGCGACGAGGCAGAAGGTCTGGCAGGTGATGGCGACCGGGATCCCCGGCGGATACAGCGCCCTGCCGGAGGCGCAGGCGAAGCTCGCGGCCCGCCGCTACCACGCCTTCATCACCTTCATCCAGCGGGCGAGGGAGAACCGCAAGGGCGCGTGGGATCCGCGGTGGACCGCCGACGCGGTCAACGACTACATCCGACAGGGGTTCGGAAAGCCTTCGGTCCGACCCGGCCTGACCAAC
>VGXO01000087.1 GCA_016873275.1 Phycisphaerae bacterium | reverse complement strand
TTTGTTGACTGTCCACAATCGATCTTCGGTGCCGACTCTGGACGATCCCGCTGGTCGCCTCCCCTTTCCTCCTCTCCTCCTCTCCTCCTCTCCCCTCCCCTTCCCCCCCGGCCGAGCGTCCGACCGAGAGCCTTCCGCCATGACCCGAATCCGGCACCTCCTCGCCCTCCTCCCGACTCTGCCGCTTGCTGGCGTACTCCTTGCCAATGCCGGCTGCGGTCCATCCCGCCACCACGCCGGCTCGACTTCAGGCGCCGATGCGATGCCGACCGTGCGGGAGATGACCCTCTACAACGCACCGCCGAGGATCGACGTCTTCGACTACGGCTTCCCCGGCGGCAGCGCCGGCGACCTCGTCGTCTGGCACGCCCCGCTCGCCTCCGCGCTGCCCACCAAGCAGAACCCCGAGGTCGAGATCGGCATCTGCACCGGGACCATGATCGTCGTCAAGAGCGGCGGCGATCCGCTCCCGGGAGAGGACGGCGCCCGCGAGCACCGCATGACCCACGTCGAGCTCGACTGGCATGGTTCCGACGACAGCCTCGTCATCATGGGATCGCATCCCTACCAGCAGCATGCGCCGCAGAGCGATCAGGCGATCCTTCGGGCGGTGATCGGCGGCACGGGACGGTTCATCGGCGCCCGCGGCGAGGTCCGCTCGACCCCGATCGGCGGCGGCTGGTACGAGCATCGGATCCGGCTCGTCGACTGACGTCCGACGCCGGCGACGCCGCGTCGCCGAGGATCTCCTCGCCCGCGGCGCGAGATCCGCGCGATCATGATCGGCGTGACCGGCGTGACCGGCGTCGTCGCACCGCCGCGATGCCGCCCATCCTCCCTCTTCATCTTGAGGACCCCCCGATGCCCGCGACGCCAAGCACCGAGCCGCCCAGCATCCGCGAGCCGTTCCTCGGCGTCGTCGCGGGCGGGAACCATGTCGCGATCCTCGTCGATGCAGCCGAGACCGACGGCTCCTTCGACGTCGTCGAGGTCCTCGCCCAGCCCGGCGGAGGTCCGCCGCCCCACCGACACGCCTTCGAGGAGTGGTTCCGCGTGCTCGAGGGAACGCTTACCTTCACCGGCGTGCGGGAGGGCGTGATCGTGCCGATCGCCGACGTGGGACCCGGTCGAGTCGTCGTCGTGCCGCCGCAGCGCTGGCATGGCACGGTCAACCGGACCACCTCGCCGGTGCGTTTCACCGTCGTCGGTCGTCCCGGCGTCATGAGCCGCTACTTCCGCCAGGCGAGCGTGCCGGTCGCCTCCATGACCACGCCGCCCGCTCGCGAGCCGCCGGGGCCGTCCCAGCTCACGCCGCTCGCCGAGGCGCACGGCATCGTCTTCTGGACGCCCGAGGCGGACTCGCCTCGCGATCCCTGAGCGAGCACGATCAACCTTGAGATCGACCTTGAGATCGACCTTGAGATCGACCTTGAGATCGACCTTGAGATCGACCTTGAGATCAACCTTGACGCCCGCGCTCGCCGCATGCGCCCCGGAAGGCACGCCATGGGTCGTCTCGGGAACGCTGGCGTCAGTCGCCCGGCGCGTCGCCACCTGATCGCTTCGTGGCGCTCGTCCGCGACCACGCTCGGATCCGCGCGTGACCGCCGCCCTGAGGTCTCCGCTCCGCCCCTCGCGATCCACCGCCCTTCCGCCTACGCTCGCGTCGTCATGCAGATCGCCGCCCATCTGCGACCCGAGTTGTCCTTGGTCCTCGACCCGCCGGGCGACCGCGCCAGCCTCTTCCGCCGTCTCGGCGCGGCGGTCGCGTCGATCTCTGCCCTCTCCGCCGCGGAGGTCGAGCAGGGTCTCGAGCGCCGCGAGGCGCAGTGCTCGACGGTGATCGATCGCGGCATCGCCCTGCCCCACGCGCTCCTGCCCGGACTCGCGAGCCCGGTCGTCGCGCTCGTGGCGGCGCCGGCGGGAATCGACTACGCCGACGGCGGGATCCCGGTCCGCCTCGTCCTCGCCATCTTTGGGAGCCCCGAGGACCCCTGGCAGCACGTGCGCCTCCTCGCCCGCCTCGCCCGCATCATCTCCGCCGAGGGCGCCGTCGAGCGGCTTCTCGCGGCGACGAGTCCCGCCGACCTCCTCGAGCGCATGCGGAAGGAGGACGCCTCCCATGGCTGATCCCGCCGCCGAGCGGTGCCTGGTCGTCCTCATCGCCCGCAATGAGGAGTCCTTCGATCCCCTCGCGACGGGTCTCCTCGACGTCGGCATCACCGGCGCGACGGTCGTCGACTCGAAGGGGCTCGGGGCGATCATCCGCGAGGAGATGCCGATGTTCGCCGGACTCGCCGCGCTGCTGCCGCGCGAGACCGGCAGCCGGGTGATCATCTCGATCACCACCCGCGACCGCGTCGCGGCGCTCGAGCGGTTCATCGCCGAGATGCGACCGGACCAGCGACCGATCGGCGGCGTGCTGCCCCTGCTCTCGTCGATCGGGCTGCCGGGGGGCGCCTGACGTGGCGCCCGCGGGCGACGCGACCGGCGACCTCGTCACGGCGCTCGTGGAGAGCGTGCCGCAGCAGCACTTCCTGCCGCCGCTGGCGCGGATCCTCCTCGCGGTGCTCGCCCTCGCGGGGCTCGCGATCGCCGCGGGCACGCCGATCTCCCGCCGCCTGCATCGGCACCGCGCCGTCGCGGCGCTCGCGGCGGGCGGCTGGCTCGCGGTGATCGCCGGCGTCGCGATCGGTCCGGGCGGTCTTGACCTCGTCGACGACGGCATCGTCGCGGCGGTCCGACCGCTGGTGATCGTCGCGCTCGGCTGGGTCGGGCTCATCGTCGGCCTGCAGGCGCGTCGCCGGCTCCTCGCCGCGGTGCCCAGCGTCGCCTGGCGCTGGACGAGCCTCGACGCGGCGGCATCGATCCTTGCGGGTCTGCTCGTCGCGGCGGCGCTCCTGTGGGCGATCGACCGTCGCGAGCCGCTTCCGCTCGGCGGGGCGATCCTCGCCGCGTCGGTCCTCGTCGCCGCGAACCTCGGCTGGGCGCCGGAGACGCGGTCGCTCCGCGTCGAGCTCAGCGACCGGACGCGTCGCGTCGCGGTGCTCGCGTCGGCGGCGGCAGGTCTCTCCTCGATCGCCGCGGTGATCCTCTCGGGCGTGGTCGCCCTGCCCCTCGACGCAGGCGGCGCCGTCGAGGTCGGACTGATCGCGCCGCGGACGCTCCTGCTCGTCGCGACCGCGCTCGTCGCGGGGATCGGCACCCGCTTCCTCCTCGGTCAGGTCGAGCGGAGCTCGCCGCAGATGCTCGTCGTCCTCGTCGGGCTCGTCTGCCTCGTCGCGGGCATCGCCGACGCGACGGGGATCTCGCCGCTCCTCTCCGGGCTGCTCGCGGGCGCGGTCCTCGCGAACCTGCCCGGGGCGCCGCTTCGGAACCTCGAGGACGTCATCCGCCGCGGCGAGCACGCCGGCGCGATCCTTCTTCAGGCGACCGCCGGCACGCTCCTCGACGTGAGGCTCGGCGGCGCGATCCTCGTCGTCGCGGTCGTCCTCGCCGCCTCCCGCGCGACGACGAAGCCTCCGATCATGCGGCGCGTCCTCGTCGGCGCAGGCGAGGAGCTTCCCTCCCGCACGCCCCTCCGCCTCGCGGGCATCCGCCAGGCGCCGATCGCGGTCGCCATCGCGGTCGCGGCGGTGCTCGCCGACGACTCGTTCGCCTCTCGGGCGACGCTGACCGCGGTCGTCCTCGCCGGGCTCCTCTCGAGCCTCCTGCCTCCCCTCCGCTCATGGTGGCTCCGCCGCCGCGACGGCGCCGACCGCCTCGTCGGAGCGGCGGCATGAGGCGGTCGCTGGCGCTGCTCGCGACCCTCGCGGCGCTCCTCGTCCTCGGCGGACAGGTGGCGGGCGACGCCGCGTCCGAGGGCGGACGCGGGCTCGTCCTCGGCCTCGGGATCCTGCTGCTCGCGGCGTGGATCAGCGGCGAGCTCCTCGCGGCGCTGCGGCTGCCGCGGATCTGCGGCTACCTGCTGCTCGGCGTGCTGCTCGGTCCCGGAGCCGCGGCGATCCGACCGTCGTGGTTCCCCCTCGCGCTCTCCGCCGAGGAGATCGCCTCGCTCAAGCTCGTCGATGGGCTCGCGATCAGCGTCATCGCCTTCGTCGCGGGCGGCGAGGTTCGCCTCGACCGCCTGCGCGACCTCCTGCGGCAGGTGAGGATCGTGCTGCCGCTCCAGAGCGTCGCGGTGATCGGCGGCATGATGCTCCTGCTGCCGCTCGTGGTGCTGCCGAGGCTCGGGGGGGAGCTCGGCGCGGAGGAGCCGCGCCTCGCGATCGCCGCGGTCGCGGCGCTGCTGGCGTTCTCGAACTCGCCGGCGGTGATCATCGCGGTGCTCAAGGAGGTCCGCGCCCGCGGTCCGATGGCGGACCTCTCGATGACGTTCGCCGTCCTCGTGGACCTCGTGCTCATCGTCCTCTTCGCGATGACGCTCTTCTGGATCGTCGCCGCCTCCGGCGACGACGCGGGCGCCGCGGGATGGACGAGCCTCGCGCCCTCGCTCGCGTGGCATCTCCTCGGCTCGATCGCCCTCGGCGCCGCGGTCGGCGCCGCGGTGCGGGCGGTCGCCCGCGGGATCCCCGGGCAGCTCGACGCGTTCGTGCTGGTGATCGCCTTCGTGATCGCGGTGGTCGCGCAGGTGGCGGGCACGGCGCCGCTCCTGATGGGCCTCGCCGCGGGCTTCGTGCAGGCGAACCTCCGCGGCTCCGGGGACGGCCTGCGCCACGCCGGCGAGCGCCTCCTGCTTCCGGTCTGCTGCGTCTTCTTCGCGGTGGCGGGCGCGTCGGTGAACCTCGCGAGCCTCGCGACGCTCTGGACCGCCGCCCTCGCGATCGTCGTGGTCCGCCTCGTGCTGCTGTGGACCTCCACCACCGCCGGCGCGTCGCTCGCGGGCGTGCCGGCGCCCGCGCGGTGGTGGCTCTGGACCGCGTTCGTCTCGCAGGCGGGGCTCTCGATCGGGCTCGTCGGCGAGGCGAGGCGGAGCCTCGACGGACTGCCGTGGAGCGACGACCTCGCGACGCTCCTCCTCGCGGTCATCGCGATCCACGAGCTCTTCGGTCCGCTCGTCATGCGGCTCGGCCTGACGCGGGCAGGCGAGGTGCGGACCGCCGCGCCGCCCCAGCTCGTCGCGCCCGCCTCCGCGCCGGAGCCATCGCGATGATCGACACCCACTGCCACCTGACCTCGCGCGTCTTCGCGGGTCGCGAGCGCGAGGTCGCCGACGCGGCGGAGGCGGCCGGCGTGCGGGCGATGATCACCATCGCCGTCGGCAGCGCCGACGCGGAGCGGGCGCTCGCGATCGCCTCGGTCGATCCGCGGGTCTTCTGCTCCGCCGGCGTGCATCCCCTCCACTGCGGCGAGCCGATCGACTGGGAGGTCCTTCGACGCGTCGGCACGCATCCGCGCTGCGTCGCGTGGGGCGAGCTCGGACTCGACCGCCACTATCCGACGCCGAGCCTCGCGGCGCAGCGCGACGTGCTCGAGGCGCAGCTCGGGCACCTCGCCGCGTGGACCGCCGAGGGTCTCGCGAAGCCGATCGTCGTCCACAGCCGCAAGGCGGTGGCGGACCTGCTGCCGATCCTCGCGGCGAGCGGGCTTCCGCGCGAGCGATTCGTCTTTCACTGCTTCACCGAAGGACCCGACGCGGCGCGGGCGGTCCTCGACTTCGGCGCGGCGATCTCCTTCACCGGCGTGGTGACCTTCCGAGGCGCGCCCGAGGTCGCGGAGGCGGCGGCGATCGTCCCGCTCGATCGCCTCATGGTCGAGACCGACAGTCCCTACCTCACGCCGGAGCCCCACCGCACGGTGCGACCGAACGAGCCCCGCCTCGTCGGGTTGGTCGCCGCGCGGCTCGCCGAGCTCCGCGGGATCGATCCCCTCGAGATGGATCGGCTCCTCGACGCGAACGCGGTCCGCTTCTTCGGTCTCGATCGCGCCGCCTCCTGACCGCTATCGTGACGGTCCGCGATGATGCCGACCGACCCTCGACCGCGACCCGACGACGACGCGCCGCCTCCCGGCGCGGTGATGTCCTTCGGCGAGCACCTCGAGGAGCTCCGCCGGCGGGTGATCCTCGCTCTGATCATCCCGCTGCCCCTCGCGGTCGTCGCGTTCGTCTTCGCCGACTCGATCCGCGACGTCTTGACGCGTCCGCTCTACGACGCGCTCGAGGCGCAGGCGCTGCCCACGCAGGTCCAGGCGCTCAGCCCGATCGAGGCGATCACCACCGACCTCTTCCTGAGCGTGATCGTCGCGCTCGTGCTCTCGGCGCCGTGGCTCGTCTTCCAGCTCTGGCGGTTCGTGGAGCCGGGGCTCTACCTGCACGAGAGGCGCTTCGCGCGGTTCCTGATGCCGGCGAGCGCCACGCTCGTCGTGATCGGCCTCGCGGTCTTCTACTGGATCATGCTGCCGCTGATGCTGCTCTTCCTCGTCGGCTTCGGGCAGCACGATCCGACCGAGGTCTATCCGACGTCGCCGGCACAGGTCGCGGACGCGCCGCGCTCGCCCGCGGCGACGGAGACCGCGCCGAGCGACCCGGGGGCGCGGGAGCCGACGGAGCCTCGGGACGCAACGGCGACGGCGACTCATGCGACGAGCACGGAACCGAAGGACGCTCCCTCGCCGACGAGCGGGGGATCGGCGGACGTCTCGACCTCCGCGCCGCGCCCCGCGTCGCTTCCGATCCTGAGCGAGGTGCCGAACGAGCTCCACGCGGGCGACGCCTGGATCGACGCCCGCACCGCGCAGATCCGGGTGGTGGTGCCGCTCGAGGGCGGCGGCGTCGAGATCCGCTCGGCGGCGCTCGCCCGCGACCGCAGCGTCCTGCCTTCCTTCCGGCTCCGCGAGTACGTCGACTTCGTGCTCCTCGTCGCGCTCGCGATGGCGATCGCGTTCCAGATGCCGCTCGTGATCCTCCTCCTCGGCTGGGTCGGGATCGTCCGGGTCGAGACGCTGCGGAGGAACCGCGGCTACGCGCTCCTCGGGCTGACCGTGCTCGCGGCGGTCATGACGCCGCCCGACTTCGTCTCGATGATGCTGCTCCTCGTGCCGCTCTATGGGCTCTACGAGCTCGGAATCGTGCTCCTCGTCCTCATGCCGCCCGAGCGGATCGCGGAGGGATCGGTGATGCGGGGAGCGCTCGACCGCATGCGGCGCTGGCGCCGGAAGCCCGCGACCGCCGCGGCGGTGCCCGCGGCGAGCGCGGAGCCTCCCCCGCGCGGCACGGTGCCCCGCGGCGCGAGGGAGCCGGACGGCGACGCCGACGAGCCGATGCATCCTCCGGAGCATCCGGGCGATGGTCCGGGCGGCGCCGGCTCGGGCGGCGGCGGCGGCGACGCGGGACGACCCTGGCCGTGATCCGCGGCGCGCGGCGAGGCTCCTTCTTCG
>VGXO01000086.1 GCA_016873275.1 Phycisphaerae bacterium | reverse complement strand
CGAAGCACAGGCTCGCGCGGCGGCCGCCTTCCGTCGTCGTGGGACTTTGAATCGGTGGACGTGGACCCGGTGGACCCAGTGGACCCGGTGGACAACTGGGTGGTCGAAGCGCTGCAGTGACGGGCGGATGCCTTCCGAAGCACGGGCTTTCGGAGTCACGCACACCTTCCGAAGCACGGCAACCGAACCCCGCGCCTGCGGCCGCCCGCGAGCCGCGCATCACCCGCCCACGTCGGCAGTCAGCACATACACCGGCTCCATCGCCGCCCACCACTCGCCGGGTCGCGCGCCCGGCGATGGCTTCTGGTACTTCCGCATGCGGGCGTCCCACGCCGCCGCCCCGGGCATCTGCGCATAGCGTTGGTAGTCCCGCGCCGGATCGAAGCCCTCGCGGGTCTCGATCGTCATGTAGAGCCGCGAGCCGAGGCGGTGGATCCGCATCCGTTCGATCCCGATCGCCCGGAGCGCCTGCTCGACCGCCTTGGGCACGTTCCGATGGGCGTCCACGTACTCGCGGATGAGGTCTGGATCGTCCACGAGGTCGAGGCACTGGGCGTAGACCGGCATCCACGCAGAGTAGCGGGTCGCCTCCGCGCGCCCGGTACGATGCGTCGTCTCGCGGAGATCACCCATGCGCACCCGCCGGCGTCCCTTCGTGCCCTCCTCGCTTCTCGCGCTCCTCGCCCTCCTCGCCCTCCCGGCCTGCGGGGACTCGTCGAGCCAGACCTCGACGAAGAGTCAAGGTCAGGGCGAGACCGCCGAGTCCTCCACGATCCGCATCGCGGTGGTGCCGAAGGGGACGACCCACGAGTACTGGAAGTCGGTGCACGCAGGGGCAGTCGCCGCCGAGCGCGACCTCCGCGCCGCGGGCACCGATCTCGAGGTCGTCTTCCGCGGTCCCGACCGCGAGGACGACCGCGAGCAGCAGATCGCCCTCCTCGAGAACCTCCAGTCGGGCGGCTTCGACGCGGTGGTGCTCGCGCCGCTCGACGAGCAGGCGCTCGCGACGCCGGTCCGCCGACTCGAGGACGCCGGCATCCCCGTGGTGGTGATCGACTCCGGCGTCGCGGGCACTCCCGGCGAGGACTTCGTGAGCTTCATCGCGACCGACAACGAGCGGGCGGGAGGACTCGCCGGCGAGCACGTCGCCAAGGCGCTCGGCGGCGTGGGGCGGGTGCTCCTGCTCCGCTACCTCGAGGGCTCGGAGAGCACCACCCGCCGCGAGAAGGGATTCATCGACGCGGTCACCGCGGGCGGAGGGATCGAGCTCCTCGATCCGGCTCGCCATGCCGGCGCGACCCGCGCGACCGCGCAGGAGGCGGCGGAGAACCTGCTCTCCTCGCTCGCGACCGAGTCGGCCCCGGGCTTCGACGCGGTCTTCTGCCCGAACGAGAGCTCGACCTACGGCATGCTGCTCGCGCTGCGCCAGCGGGGTCTTGCCGGCAAGGTCGTCTTCGTCGGCTTCGACGCGAGTCCCGACCTCGTCGCCGGACTCCGCGGCGGCGAGATCGACGGGCTCGTGGTGCAGGATCCGATCCGCATGGGTCGCCTCGGGGTCGAGGCGGCGGTGGCGGCGCTCGCCGGCACGACCGTCGAGCCGCGCATCGACACCGGCGCGGTCCTCGTCCTCTCCGAGACCATGAACGAGGCGCGGAACCTCGCGCTCCTCGAGCCGGACCTCGAGGCGCTCCTCGGCGCCGAGGGTCGGTGACGCGCCTCGGGACCCGCCCCACGCCGTGACCGCCTCGCCCGCGATCGCGCCCGCCTCCACCGGCGCCACGGCGTCGGCGCTGGCTCGCTCGCTCACGCCGCTCGTCGGGCTCCTCGTCGTCGTCCTCTTCTTCCTCGCGGTGCCGCCGCATCACGCGGTGACGCTCGAGCAGGTGCGGACGATCGGCGTGCATGCGGTGATCGTCGGCGTCGCGGCGCTCGGCGCGACGATCGTGATCGCGGCGGGGGGGCTCGACCTCTCGGTCGGCTCGATGATCGCCCTGACCGGCGTGACCGCGTCGCTCGTCCTCCGCGCGGGGCACGGCGCCACGACGGCGGTCGCGGCGGCGGTCGCGGTCGGGCTCGCCTGCGGGCTCTACAACGGTCTCCTGATCACGATCCTCCGCCTTCCCGCGTTCATCGTGACGCTCGGGACGCTCGGCTTCTTCCGCGGCGCCGCGAAGTGGCTGACCAGCTCGCGCACCGTGTCCGCGCCGACCCTCGGTCTCGAGTCGATCGTCGCGCCGAGACCTCCCGCGCCATGGATGCTCGTCGCGCCCGCGGTGTGGATCCTGCTCCTCCTCGCGGCGGCGTCGGCGTTCGTGCTGCATCGCACGGTGCTCGGGCGTCACGCCCTCGCCCTCGGCGGCAACGAGCAGGCGGCGCGGCGCTGCGGCGTGCCGATCACCGGCACCCGCGTCGCGGTCTACGCGATCGCGGGCGCCCTCGCGGGGCTCGCCGGGCTCTTCCAGTTCGCGCGGCTCCAGTCGGGCGACCCGACGGTCGCGATCGGCGTCGAGCTCGACGTGATCGCGGCGGTCGTGATCGGCGGCGCGTCGCTCTCCGGCGGGTCGGCGAGCGTGCTCGGCACCCTCGCGGGCGCCTTCATGATCGCGTACCTGCGGAACCGCTGCGTGGTGATGGGCTGGCCGAACTACGTGCAGGAGATGATCGTCGGGCACCTCATCATCCTCGCGGTCGCGGTCGACCTCTGGCGGCGACGGAGGACGGGGTGAGCGTCCGTCGCGCGTCGGGTCCGCCGACCGACTTGATCCTCACCGCGGCGAGCCGCGGGCAGGCGATCGCGCTTCGGCGGAGCCTGCGGCTCGATCCGCGGCTTGCCGAGGCGGTGGGCGAGGAGGTCCTCGTCGTGCCGGATGCCGGAGGTCGGCGGGTCGGATCCGGTCAGGCGACGCTCGCGGCGGTCGCGGCGGTCGCGCGGCGGCGCGCCCCGGCGCTTCGGCGCGGCGGCAGGGCGACCGCGGAGGCGGTGAGGAGCGCGCTGATCGGTCGTCGCGTCACGGTGATCCACTCGGGCGGCGACTCCCGCAGGCTTCCGGCGCTCGCGGCGGAGGGCAAGATCCTCGCCCCGCTTCCCGATCACGACTCGCCGCGGCGCGATCCCGCGCATCCGATCCCGACGCTCCTCGAGCGGATCGTCCTCGACCTCGAGTCGATCACGACTCCTTCCGAGGGCGGCGTCCTCGTCGCGTCGGGCGACGTCTTCCTCGACCTCGCGGCGCACGAGCTCGCGTTCGCGGGCGACCACGTCGCGAGCGTCGCGTTCCCGGCGGATCCATCGCGCGGCTCGCGCCATGGCGTCCTCGTGACGGAGCCAGACGGTCGGGTGCGCGAGTTCCTGCAGAAGCCGACGCCCGAGGCAAGCCGCTCGCGCGGGGCGATGGATCAGACCGGTCGCGTCCTCGTCGACACCGGCGTGGTCTTCATCCCGATGGGGACCATCGCCGAGTGGATCGCCGCCGCGGCGGCGGGCGGAGTGCTCGACGTCGAGCCGCCCTCGCTCGATCTCTACGGCGAGCTGCTTCCGGCGATCGCGATGATCCCATCGCCGCCGCCGGTCGAGACCCGCGTCGCGACGTTCCTCGCCGAGATCCGACGAGGCAGCGCGAGCCGGGGCGGGCTCCGCGCGAGCATCATCTCGACCTGCGCGTTCCGCCATCCCGGCTCCACCCGCGAATGGCTCGAGGAGGCGGGCTCCGGAACGGACCCCGGGCTCGTCCGCGACTCGGTGGTGCCGCAGGACTCGCGGATCGGGCGAGGCGCGATCCTCGACCGATGCGCGGGCGAGGGCACGATCGACCTCGGCGAGCAGGCGATCCTCTCCGGCGTTCCTGCGGGCACGAGGCTCTCGATCGCCATTCCGCCGCGGCGCGGGATCGTCGTGCTCCCCATCCTCGGCGGGGGTCATGCCGCGATCGCCTTCGCCGTCGAGGACGACTTCAAGACGACGCGCGAGCAGGGCGGCACCATCGTCGGTCGATCGCTCGATGAGCTGGACGAGTCGGCGTGGGGTGAGGACGCCCCGCGTGCGGGCGTCGCGCGTTCGCTCTGGAACGCGAGGGTCTGGGCGACTGGCTCCGCGGAGGATTCGATCCGGCATGCGCTCTCGGTCATCGCCGAGCCTCGGACCGCGTCGCGGCATGGACGGGTCTCGACGGCGCAGATCCTCGGCGCGGTCGATCACCGGCGGCTCGTCGCGGAGCGGCTGGACGCGAGGCGGCGGGCGATCGAGGTCGCGCATCGCGGCGAGGTGTCGCCGCTGCGGCGAGCGCGCCTCGCCAGGCTCTCGGCGGATCTCGTCTCGGAAGATCTGACGGGATTGAGGGACTCGGGGGACTCGGGGGGCTCGGCGGATGCGCACCGCGCCGCGGCGTTCGCGGCGATCGCCGAGGCGGTGCGGTCGAAGGCGGGCGTCGGGGCGATCGCGGCTCGCGACGCATCCGCGAGCCGACCACGCCGCGTCCGCGTCATGGCGCCCGCGCGGATCGACCTCGCGGGCGGCTGGACCGACACGCCGCCGATCTGCTTGGAGCGGGGCGGACGCGTGGTGAACGTCGCGGTCGAGGTCGACGGGGTCGCGCCGCTCGAGGCGGTGGTCACGCGGATCGACCGGGCGATCGTCCGGATCGTCAGCGACGACCTTGGTCGGAGCATCGAGATCGGGTCGATGGCGGCGCTGCTCCGCCCCGGCGATCCGCGCGATGCCGAGGACTGGGCGCTGCTGCCGAGGACGGCGGTCGGGCTCGCGGGCGTGCCGGAGTCGGCGTCGCGCGACCTTGCGTCGGTGCTGCGGGAGGAGGGCGGGGGACTCGAGCTCCGCATCGCGTCAAGGCTTCCGAAGGGATCCGGTCTCGGGACGAGCTCGATCCTCGGTGCGGCGGCGATCGCGGCGCTCGCGCGATCGCGGGGCATCGTGCTCGACCGCGACGAGCTCATCCGCCGCACGAGCGAGCTCGAGCAGCAGATGGGCACCGCGGGCGGCTGGCAGGATCAGGCGGGCGGGATCACCGCGGGCGCGAAGCATCTCGCGACGAAGCCTGACCTCGTGCAGTCGCCGCGCGAGGAGGCGCTCGCGATCGACGAGCGGTTCTGGCGCGAGCGGGTGCTCGTGCATTCGACCGGCATGCAGCGGCTTGCGCGGAACATCCTGCAGGGCGTCGTCTGGCGGTGGCTCGGCGGTGGACTCCGCATCGAGCGGATCGTCGCGGATCTCCACGCGAACGCCGAGCGGCTGCGGGCGGGATTGCTCGCGGGTCGATCGGAGGCGATCGCGGAGGAACTCGCGGAGTACTGGCGGCTCAAGCGGGAGATCGATCCGGGCGCGACGACGCCGGTGATCGAGGCGATGGTCGAGCCGATCGCCGCGGATCTCTCGGCATGGTCGCTGCCGGGCGCCGGCGGGGGCGGGTTCCTCCTCCTCGTCGCGAAGGACGCCGCGGCGTCGCGGCGGATCCGCGAGGCGTTCACGCGGCGACCGCCGCATCCCGGCGGAAGGTTTCATGAGGTCAGCGTCGCGCGGCGGGGACTGCGGGTCGAGATCGAGTCCTGAGCGTGCACCCGGCGTTGGCGGCGTTCGAGCGGAGCGTCGGAACGCGGGTTTTTTCGCAGCGCTCCTCGTCCATCCATGAAGGCAACCTCGTGCCCAAGTGGGCACGCGGATTGGACGCAGAGGAGTGATCAGGACGCACGACTCGCGTCGGCGCGTGTCAGTCTCAATGCCCGCGGCGCGAGCGCCGGCGACCGAGCAGTGCCGCCGCGACGCCGCCGAGCATGGCGGTCGCGCCGGCACCGGGAATGGGGGCGGCTTGCGTGGCGCTGCCCAAGCCGAAGGCGCCGGTGCCGCTCAGACCCGCGCCGTTGCTCGACCAGGAGGAGCCGCCCCAGGAGAGCCAGGCGATCGGCGAGTTCGACATCGTGCCTGAGATGCTCACGACCTGGGAGGCCGAGACGCCCGCGAACATGTAGTAGTAGAAGCCGTCAGCACCGGAGCTGTTCAGCGTCATGCTGGCGCTAATCGTCGTCGCGCCGCCGATGTTCGTCATCACGCCGAAGGCGTTCGAGGTGATCGAAGTCGTGAGGGTTACCGAGATGGTTCCGCCTGCGGTGGAGTTGTCGTAGAGGTAGGCAAACCCGAAGTAGGTCGATCCGTCGCCGCCCGCGTCGATGAAGCTGAAGAAGGACGCGGAGTTCGGCGCCATTGGACCGCCCCCAAAGAAGGTCAGGCTTTGGGTGAGCGCGGTCGTGACTCCGGAGGGATTGTCCACCGTCGAAGAGGTGCGACTGCCCATCGTCTGCCCGATGTTGATGCTCCCCGTCGTCATCGAGGTCGGCGTGGTGGTCAGTCCACCCTGCGCAGAGGGGCTCGAGATGGTGAACACCGCCGCGTCGGTGGAGCCAATGGTCAGACCCACGACGGCGACCGACGACGCGAGCAGGGATCTGCGCATGATCTCTCTCCTTCGCTTCGAACCGACCCAAGCCGGTCCCCGCCTCCGTGAGCACCGGTCGCCGCGGATGCTACCGACGCGACCCCGACCCGCAAGAGGCGATGGGCGTCTCGATCAGCGATCGCGAAGGAGCGGGCGGCGTTCCCACGTGCCCGACCCGAGTTGGTCCCCGAACCCTGATCGAACCGGCGGATGCTCTGCGGTTGCTGCCGATGCTGGACAGGCAAGGACCGGATGCTGCGGATGCTGGACAGGCAAGGACCGGATGCTGGGACCGGATGCTGGACAGGCAAGGACCGGATGCTGGACAGGCAAGGACCGTGCCGGCAAGCGGATGCTGAGCGGATGCTGGCGGATGCTGGGACCGGATGCTGGACAGGCAAGGACAGCGGATGCTGCGGGCTACGACCGGGCGGGCAACTGCCAGCGCAAGGTCTTGGGGTCGCGGCGGATGCACGGTGCATGGGAGCGGATGCTGGACAGGCAAGGACCGGATACTGCAACCGAATGCTGGACAGGCAAGGACCGGATACTGCGGGCAACGACCGGGCGGGACCGGATGCTGGACAGGCAAGGACCGGATACTGCGGGCAACGACCGGGCGGGCAACTGCCAGCGCAAGGTCCTGGGGTCGCGGCGGATGCACGGTGCATGGACGGATGCTGAGGACGGATGCTGCGGATGCTGGACAGGGCGGATGCTGGACAGGCATGGATGCTGCGCCGGGACCGGATGCTGGACAGGCAAGGACCGGATGCTGCAGCGGATGCTGGACAGGCAAGGACCGGATGCTGGACAGGCAAGGACCGGATGCTGCGGGACCGGATCCTGGACAGGCAAGGACCGGGACACGGATGCTGGACAGGCAAGGACCGGATGCTGCGGGCTACGACCGGGCGGGCAACTGCCAGCGCAAGGTCTTGGGGTCGCGGCGGATGCACGGTGCATGGACGGATGCTGTGGACGGATGCTGTGGACGGATGCTGGACAGGCAAAGACAGCGGATGCTGGACAGGCAAAGACAGCGGATGTTGGACAGTGAGCCACCCCGGCAGCCGACGACCGGCAACCAATGCCCGGTTCGCCCCTCGATACCGCCGCCCGGCAGGGGGCTGGGCAGGACCACCC
>VGXO01000085.1 GCA_016873275.1 Phycisphaerae bacterium | reverse complement strand
CTGCCCCGCGGACCTCAACGGGGACGGACAGGTCAATGGCGCCGATCTCGCGCAGCTTCTCGGAGGCTGGGGGCAGCCCGGTCCGACGGACATCAATGGGAGCGGCACCACCGACGGAGGCGACCTCGCGATCCTGCTCGGTGGCTGGGGCGAGTGCCCGGAGCCGGAGGTCGAGGTGTCGATCTCCGCGGGCGTCGCCTCGGCGTCCTTCACCGAGGGCGGCAGCGTCGGCATCGCCTTCCTCGTCGAGGTGACGGGCGTCGGCTCGACGCCGGTCACGATCAACGTTGCGCAGTCGAGCTCGCCCGCGGGATTGACCATCGTCAATGACGTCCCCGCCGGCGGCTTCGTCATCGCCGCGGACGGCACCATCGTCTTCAACGCGCTCGTGAGCGGCGCTGCGCCAGGCTCCTTCACGCTCCAGAGCGTGGCGACGCCCTCGATCGGCGCTGCCGACTCCGTGGCGGTCCCGATCGAGGTGCTGCCGGCCGCCGGCATCCCCGACCTCTCCCCGCTTGCGGCGTCCCCCGCCGCGGTGAACCCGACGGTGACGACGGCGGTGACCTTCACGCTCAGCCTCGTGGGAACCTCGGCGCCGCCCGAGGACTTCACGCTCGCCCGCACGACCCCCGACGGCACGCCGCTCGCGTTCCCCGCGACCCTCAAGGACGACGGCGTCGCTCCGGACCTCTCGGCGGGCGACGGCATCTACAGCGGCTCGGTGAACGTGACCGCCGCATCCGGCGAGACGCAGCGGTTCTATCGCGCGTTCGAGCAGGTCGGCGGCACCGCGGGAGGCGGGCTCGAGAGCGAGATCTACACGCTGACGGTGACCAACTTCCCGGTCGGACCTGCCCCGTCGAGCCCGGACGCGATCGTGCAGGCGCCGGATGGCACCTTCATCTACTCGAATCAGTTCATGGTGACCTTCGTCGGCGGCACCACCGAGGCACGGATCGAGGAGATCGTCGACTCCGTCGATGGCGAGGTGATCGGGACGATTCCGGCGACCCTTGCCTACCAGGTCGGCATCCCGGGCAACGGCAGCGCCTCCGGCGTGCTGGGCACGATCGCGGGCATGAAGACGATCGTGGACGTGGACGTGGTCGAGCCGATCTTCCCGAACCTGACGACGGAGCTCGTGCCGAACGATCCGCTCTATCCGACCCAGGTCGGCGTCCGGCGGACCCGCTCGAGCGAGGCATGGACGATCTCGACGGGTCAGGTGGTGGTCGCGGTGGTCGATACCGGCGTGGATGCGACCCACCCCGACTTCGGCGGCAAGGTGCTCGTCCTTCCCGGCTCCGACTTCGTCGACGACGACGGTGATCCGAGCGATCCCGACGGTCACGGCACCAAGATGGCGGGCATCGCCGCGGCGATCGGCAACAACGGGATCGGGATCGCCGGCATGGCGTGGCAGAGCCAGATCCTCGCGGTGCGGGCGCTCGGCGGAAGCTCCACCGACCTCGCGGCCGGCATCATCTTCGCGGCGGCGAGCGGCGCCCGCGTGATCAACGTCTCGGGCGGCATTCCTGAGCCGAGCGTGATCCTGCAGATCGCGGTCTCGTACGCCATCGAGCGTGGCTGCCTCGTGGTCGGAAGCTCCGGCAACCTGCTCGCGACCGGCGCGAGCGCACCGCAGTATCCCTGCGGGTATCCCGGCGTGCTCTGCGTCGGCGCGACCACCAACGACGACCTTCCGCTCCCGGGCACCGCGAGCGGCGAGTGGGTCTCCATGGCGGCGCCGGGTCAGGCGGTGCCCACCACCGTCGTCGGCGGCGGATACGGGACCGCGAGCGGCACCAGCCCCGCGGCGGCGATGGTCTCCGGCGCCGCCGCGATGGTGTGGTCGATGGATCCCACGCAGTCGGCGTCGCAGGTCAAGGAGCGCCTCCTCACCGGCGCAAGCCCGCTGCCGAGCCCGCTGCAGCTCGGGAGCGGGCGCCTCGACGCGCTGGAGTCCACCCTCGACGGCAGCTTCGAGCTGATCCCCGACCTCTCGACCTGGTCCACCGCCGGCACCGTCTCGGTGCTCGGCTCCTTGGGACCCCTCGTGCCCACCGACCGCGGTCGAATGGCGTACGTGAGCACGGGACCCGCGGGCGCCGGCATCGCCGCGAGCCTCACGAAGAACTTCGTCGTGCAGCCGGGCGTGACGTCCTTCGGGATCACCTTCTCCTACGACTTCGTGACGGAGGAGTGGCCGGAGTTCGTCGGCACCCAGTTCAACGACTCCGTCCGCATCGTCCTCGTCGAGCCTGACGAGAACGAGATCGTGCTCGCGGTCGAGAGCGTCAATGGCTCGACCTTCTTCCCGGTGGAGGGCATCGACTTCCCGGGCGGCGACGGCACCGTCGGTCACACGGGGTGGAAGACGGTCTCGGCGGTGATCCCGATCACCAAGGGACCGGGCTCCTACGTCGTGCAGATCCAGGATGCGGGCGACGACGTCTACGACTCGGTCGTCCTCGTCGATGCGATCCGGCTCGTCGGCGACGTGCAGGCGCTCTACTGCGGATCGCCCGCGGCGGGGGACTGCTGCGAGGCGCACCCGACGCCCTTCTGCATCGACGGATCCTGCTGCAACACCGTCTGCCTGCTTGATCCGAGCTGCTGCCAGACCGCATGGGACGGCGGGTGCGTCGAGCTTGCGATCGCCAACTGCAACCGCTGCGCGCCGCCTGGCGAGATCTGCGACAACGGCGTGGACGACGACGGGGACACGCTGATCGACTGCGACGATCCCGACTGCGTCGAGCACCCCGCGTGCACGCCGCCTGGCGAGATCTGCGACAACGACGTGGACGACGACGGCGACCAGCTCGTCGACTGCGATGACCCCGACTGTGCGCAGTTCCCCGGATGCGGCCCGCCGGGCGCCTGCGGAGATCCTCAGGCGAACAGCTGCTGCATCGTGCACGCGAATCCGTACTGCGACGACGCCGAGTGCTGCGCCGCGGTGTGCGCGGCGGATCCGTTCTGCTGCGCGTCCTCGTGGGACAGCCTGTGCGTCAACCGGGCGATCGCGATCTGCAGCGTCTGCGCTCCTCCGACGGAGATCTGCGACAACGGCGTGGACGACGACGGCGACCAGCTGGTGGACTGCGACGATCCGGACTGCGTCGAGCATCCGGCGTGCGCGCCGCCGCCGCCGCCGGTGGAGCTCTGCGACAACGGCGTGGACGACGATGGCGACCAGCTCGTCGACTGCGCGGATCCCGACTGCAACCAGGACCCGACCTGCTGTGCGGGCGGCGATCCGATGCTCGACTTGGGCGATCATCTTCTCGCCGGCGGTCAGATCGACCAGGCGTCCTTCAACCTCTCCGGCACCGTGGAGACCATCGAGATCTCCTTCGACTACGTGGGCAACACGAGCGGCAGCTGGGCGTCGGACATGGTGCTCGTGATCAGCGACGGCGTGCATCCGCCGGTCGCCTGGGGCGGCTTCGACACCCAGTTCAACGGCGTGGTGAACGCTGGTTCGTGGCCCTTCTGCTGCTCGCAGTCGGCGCCGAGCGGGCCGTACTCGGCGACGGTCGCGGTTCCCCCCGGCGCCCTCTCGGCGAGCGGCACCTGGACCATCGGCATCGGCAACGGCTGGCTCAACTCGCCCGCGGTCCAGTACAACAACGTGATCGTGAAGGTGAACGGAGTGTGTGCTGGCGGCAACTAGGAGATCCTCGCAGCGTGAGGAACGCCGACCGCTGCCAGACCTCGACATCGCAGATCTCGCACGGTGGTCAGCATCAGGGCACCCATCAGCTGATCGGCGGCAACCCTGACGCCCGTCGTGAGGTCAGCTGACTCGTCGCCGCTGGCGGGAGATCGTCGTGGGAGCTCGATCGCTCGGCGCCTGATCATGACCGGCGGCGGGCGATCGAGCCCGACCGCGTGTGACCTCGCGCAGTCCGCCACCGTGCACCGCTAGACTCGACTCGTGGAGCTGGTCGGTCTCATCGAGGCGCTGTCGCGACCCGAGGCATGGCGCGAGCGCTGCGTCGACGTCGCCGCCCGCCGTCTCGCCATCGAGGTCCGCCAGACCCACATCTCCGTGGTCTTCCTCGTGGGGGACGAGGCGTGGAAGGTCAAGAAGCCGGTCGACCTCGGCTTCCTCGACTTCTCGACGCTCGAGAGGCGACGACGCTTCTGCGCGGAGGAGGTCAGGCTCAATCGGCGCACGGCGCCCGAGGTCTACCTCGGCGTGGACTCGATCGTGCGGGACCGCGATGGATCGCTCGTGGTGACGGGAAGCCCGGGCGGTCGCGAGATCGTGGACGTCGCGGTTCGCATGCGGCGGCTTCCCGATGACGGAATGCTCGACGCACGCCTCGATCGCCTCGCCGAGGACCCGAGGTCCGAGGATCTCGGCTCGATGCGTCGGCTGCTCGGTGACTTCGCGCCACGGCTTGCGGCGTTCCATGCCGCCTGCGCGACGGGCAGCGGAATCGACGAGCACGGCGGTCCCGAGGGCATGCGTCGGCAGTTCGAGGCGAACTTCGAACGGCTCGCGTCGTTCGCCGGGGATGGCTCCGATGCGGCGATCTCGTCCCGCCGTCTCGAGTGGCTGCGGCGGGGGGGCACTCGGCGTCTTGAAGCGGACCGCGGGATCCTTGAGGCGAGGGGCCGCGCATCCCGGGTCCGCGACGGGCACGGTGACCTGCACGCGGGCAATCTCTGCGTCGTCGACGGCGGGATCCTTGCGTTCGATGCGATCGAGTTCGACCACCGCCTCCGATGCCGCGACGTCGCCTGCGAGGTCGCGCACCTTGCCATGGACCTCGACCGTCGCGGACTCGCCGCGCTGGCGGAGGCGTGGAGCGATGACTATGCGAGGGCGACCCTCGATCGGGAGGTCGTCACGGTCGCGCGGCTGTTTCGCTTCCACTATGCGATCGTCCGGACGTTGGTCGAGGCGATCCGCAGCCGCGATGTCGCCGTGGGGCACGACGGTCGATCCTCCAGCCTGTCGCTCGCCCGTCGCTACGCGGACCTCGCGACGGGCTACCTGCTCCCGCCGAGCCTCGTCCTCACCTGCGGACTTCAGGGAGCCGGCAAGAGCACCTTCGCCCGCGCGATGTCGATCCCGCTGCGGGCGCACCAGCTCCGCAGCGACGTCCTGCGCAAGCGACTCGCGGGCATCGCCCTCGAGGATCGGCGGCGGGTCGACCGCGAGGGTCGGAGCCTCTACGACGAGCGGTGGACCGACGCGACCTACGCCCGCATGCTCCGCGCCACGCAGGCGGCGCTCGGTCGAGGCAGGCATGTCGTGGTCGATGCCGCGTTCTCGAAGGAGCCGCAGCGGAGGCCCTTCATCGACCTCGCGACGCGTCTGGGCGTCCCGTGGGTCCTCGTCGAGGCGACCTGTGATCGCACGGAGGCGAGGCGGCGGCTCGAGGCGCGTGCCACGGACCGTCACGAGCCATCGGACGCGGACTGGTCGGTGTTCGAGCAGGCAGAGCGGACCTTCGAGCGTCCGACTGAGGTGCCGGTCGGTCGTCGCCTCGAGTGGCGGAGCGAGACGCCCGCGGACGTGGGCGTCCGCGAGGCGATCGATCGATTGACCGAGAAGTTCTAGAGCTCGCCCGCCGCGACGGCGCGACTCAGCCCTTCGCGCCCCAGTTCGAAAGCAGCACCGAGAGATCACTGCCGCTCACGACGCCGTCGTCGGTGAGGTCGGCGGACGGATCCGAGGTTCCCCAGGATCCGAGGATCGCCGCGAGGTCGATGCCATCGACCGTGCCGTCGAGGTTCACGTCGGCAGATCCCTGCCGCGGTCGGCTGTAGATGAGGCAGGAGTAGGGACCAAGCGCGACGGTCATGCTCACCGGGTAGCCGTCGTAGGGGGGCGCGAACGCCTGCCCGTCTGTCGCGGGGGTGTTCGAGAACTGGGGGTCGTAGACCTGCGCGTCGCTGTTGAAGCGGAGACGCCACGAGCCGGTGCCAGGCATCCCGATCCGGTAGCTCGTGAAGGTCGTCCCGCTCAAGTTGAGGATCACCACCACGTCCTGCGGATCGGGGCCGGGCTTGAAGCGGCGGAACGCCATCACCTTCGCGGCGTTGTTCAGGTGATGAATGGAGATGCCGTCTCCGGAGAGACCTCCGCTGCGACCAAGGCGGTTCCGCCGGAGCGAGATCAGGTCACGGTGCAGCGAGACGATCCCCGCGAACGACTGCACCTGGTTCCAGGCGAGCGGCTGCGTGTCGTTGAAGTTGCCGGTCTGCAGGAACTCCTGACCCTGGAGCATCATCGGAAGACCCGGGGCGGTCATGATGATCGCGCTGCCGAGGGTCGCCCGCTTGCGGCTCCACCAGCTCGTGGGATTGCCGGGGTTGATCGCCGTCGGCATGCGACCGCCGGTCGCCGCCTCGTCGTGGCTCTCGGTGTAGATCACCCGCCGCGACGCGTCGCCGTCGTAGCCGCCGCCGATCGCGGCGGCGACCGCGTTCATGTCGCGGTCCGAGTCGTTGACCGCCGCAAGCGCCCCGCGGATCGGGTGCACGAAGGTCGAGTCCCACTGGCTGTCGAAGCCGGCGCCGCCGGCGCCGGTCCCGCGGGTGATCCACGGATCGCCGTCCATGTCCTCGGCGATCGAGATCTTCCAGGGCTGCGCCTCGTCGATGCGGTCGTTGATCTCGCGGAGCAGGCTCCAGCCGTCCGGCAGGTCGCCTTGGTTCGAGCGGCGGACGAACTTGGTCGCGTCGAACCGAAGACCGTCCGCCTGGAACTCCTCGAGCCAGAGCATCGCGTGGTCGGAGATGAAGTCGCGGACCTCCGGGCGTCCGTAATCAGGACGCGTGTCGCCCCACGGCGTCACCGCGCGGTCGTCGTTGTAGAAGAAGATCCCGCCCCACGGACCCTGCGCCCAACCGTCGAACCGCCAGAGATCGAGGTCGGTCGGTCCCCAGTGGTTGTAGATGACGTCGAGGAACACCGCGATGCCGCGCTGGTGCGCCGCGTCGATGAATGCCTTCAGCGCGTTCGGACCGCCGTAGGACTGCTCGACCGCGTAGAGACCGGTCGGGTTGTAGCCCCAGCTGATCGAGCCGGGAAACTCGTTGACCGGCATCAGCGCGATCGCGTTGACGCCGAGGGACTTGAGGTGGTCGAGCTTGGTCGTCGCCGCGGCGAAGGTCGCCGGCGGACCTTGACCGCTCGCGAGTCCGAAGGTGCCGACGTGGACCTCCATCATCACGAGGTCGTCCCAGGCGGGCATCTCGAAGGGCACGCCGGACCAGGCGTAGGAGCCGGGCGAGTAGACCACGTTGTTCGAGGTCGAGCCGGTGACCGAGCGCCCCCGGGGATCGCCCTTCCAGAGAGTGCTGCCGCCTGCGATGAGCACGAACTTGTACTGGGCGCCGGGCATCACGCTCGCGACGTCGCGGCTCCAGAAGCCATTGCCCTCGGGGAAGAGGGCGGTCGCGGTCTGGCTCCAGCCGTTGAAGGTGCCCGCGACTCGGACCGCGGAGGCAAACGGAGCCCAGGTGCGGAAGGTGGTCCCCGCCTGACTGCCCTGCGAGTAGGGGATGGCTCCGATCCCCGGTCGAGTGGAAGGCTGCGCCCACGCCGACGACGCCCCCAGCAGGGACACGAGGAGGATCGCGATCAGGGGGAGGCGGTGAAGACGCATGGCAAGCCTGGGTGACGACCGAGTGAC
>VGXO01000084.1 GCA_016873275.1 Phycisphaerae bacterium | reverse complement strand
GGCATCGACCGCGGCGCCCGCGGCGAACTTCTCGGCGGCGCGGATCGCGTCCGCCATCGTGAGCTTCGCGGCGGTGAGCTCCTGCTCGACGACCGCCGGCTCGGGCGGAAGCACGGAGTAGTCCTGTTGGATCGGCATGGCGAGGGAGAGGAGTCCGGCGAGCAGTCCGGCAGCGGTGACGTGGAGCATGGCGGATGATCCGAGGTTGAAGGGTTGCGTACCCGGTCGAGGCGACCGTGGGGCGGGATGGTACGTCGCGGCGAGCCGGGGACCGCGGCGGAGGGGAGGGAGAAGCCCGCTCGGCGGCGCGGGGAGCCCCCTTCGAGAGATCGCGCCGAGATCGCCCGCCGAGAGCACTCGACTACGATCCGAGCATGCCCAGCCGCCGAACCTGGATCGTCCTCGCCGCGTCCGCCTCGATCACGCTCGCCGGCTGCGAGGACCCTTCGACGGCTCCGGCGCCATCGACCGACTCATCGACCGACTCCTCCGCGGCGGTGGACGTCGAGCCCCGCAGCTCCCTCGGCGCCGCGAAGCGAAGCGCCGAGCGGATCGAGCAGAAGATCGGCGAGTACCAGCAGCAGGTGATCGATGAGGCGGACAAGTCCTGGTGAGCGCGTCGGCAGCGCGACCGGTCGATCGCGCCTTCGACGACCCGTGGTGCCGCCTCCGCGCGTGTCACGACCTCGCGACCTCGCGGCGATCGCCTGAGCACCTCTGCCTGCGGATGCATGCCCGAAGCAGCTTCGTCGATCGGGTCGACTTGATCAGGTCGGATCGATCAGGTCGGCTCGCGACGAGCGTCGGACGCAGCGTCGAGGTGCGTCGCGGACGAGTTCAGGCGGGAGTTCGCGTGGTCCTTGGGATCGCGTGGTCCTTGGGATCGCCTCGCCGCGAGCGTCACGTGGGTGCCAATCCAACGTGGATGGCGCGGACCGACCGATGGGTGATCGAGGCGCAGCCAGCCGTGACGAGGGTCGCTCCTCGTGGGAGTCTTCCTCAACTGCGATCCGGCTGCTTCCGCCGGCGGAGGAATTGCGGATGCTGAGAGGGAGGGGCGGCGGGCGCGGGTCGCCTCGTGGACGCGGTTCCGTCGAGCCAGAACCTAGCATTCCGCCGCCTCGGCATCGCGAGCCGTCCTCCCTCGGAGCTTTCTCATGGCGTCTGCTGGACCTCTCCGGATGCCTCCCGCGCGGCGAGGAGGTTGGTGCGTCGCGGTCCTCCTGATCGGCTCGCTGCCCGCGTGGACGCACGCGGTCGAGGAGCGGTCCGGACCGCCCTCGGCACGAGTCTTCCTCCGCACGCCCCACGAGAAGGCGATCCGACGGGACGCGCAGGCGATCTCGATCGACGACGTCCTGCTCGACGAGGTCTCGCGTCTCGGTCCGTGGAAGGTCGAGGCGTTTCCGCTCGACGCGGCGCAGGAGGTCGATCTCTGGCTCGCGCCGGTCGGCGGGCGCACCGGTCGCGCGGTGGTGGTGGGTCCCGATGGAGAGGAGCGACCCGTCCCGCGTCTTGCGCGGATCTGGCGCGGCGGCGTCGAGGGCGATCCTGGCTCGAGGGTCTTCCTCTCCGACTCGCCGGCCGGCACCTTCGGGTGGATCGAGACGGAAGGACGCCGTCACTTCATCAGCTCCGGCGATCCAAGGGGCGACCGGACGATCGTCGTGTTCGACGCGGAGGGACCTGCGTCGGAGCACATCCGATGGCTTCCCTTCGAGTGCGGCGTCGGCGACGTGGAGCAGCCGCTCGCGGACCTGATGCCGGCGCCTCCCGAGGGAGGCGTCGCGGGCGGAACCTGCCGCACGGTGCAGCTCGCGATCGACACGGATCAGGAGTTCCTGGCGATCTTCGGAGGCAGCGCGGCGTCTGCGCAGGCGTACTTGGACACGCTCGTCGCGGCGACGAACGAGATCTACATCCGCGACTGCGCGGTGCAGTTCACGGTGAGCTTTTCGCGGTTGTGGTCCACGACGGATCCATGGACCGCGACCAACACCTCGAACCAGCTCACCCAGTTCCGCGACTACTGGATCGCGAACCACGGCGCGGTGACGCGGGACCTCGCGCACCTCGTGTCGGGTCGCGGACTCGGCGGCGGCATCGCGTGGCTCAATGCGGCGTGCTCGAGCTTCGGCTACGCGGTGTCGGCGAACATCAACGGGTTCTTCCCGACCCCGCTCGTGGATCACAGCCACCAGAACTGGGACATCATGGTGTTCACTCACGAGATCGGGCACAACCTCGCCTCTCGGCACTCCCACGACACGATCCAGTACAACCCGCCGCTCGACGACTGCTACACCTCGTCGGGTCTCGGCGCCTGCACCCAAGCGTGGTCCGGCACGATCATGAGCTACTGCCACCAGTGCCCGGGCGGCATGTCGAACATGAACCTTCTCTTCCACCCGCAGACGCAGCTGGTGATCGAGTCGTTCGCCGGGGGCGCATCCTGCCTGAGCGACGAGCCGTGCCTCGACTCCGGCGACTCGGATGGCGACGGCATCCAGAACGCCCAGGACAACTGCCCCACCGTCTCGAATGCCTCGCAGGTCGACGGCGATGGCGATGGGGCGGGCGACGCATGCGACGGCTGCCCGAACGATCCCGCGAAGACCTCGCCCGGCGCCTGCGGCTGCGGCGTCGCCGACGCGGACTCGGACGGCGACGGCACGCCCGACTGTGTCGATGGGTGCCCGTCCGATCCCTTCGCGACCACCGCGACGGGCTGCGGCTGCGGCGAGCTGACGATCGACTGGAACAATGATGGCGTCGACGACTGTGACGGCGTCGCCTTCGACGTCGGAACGTTCGTGCTGACGGGCGGGCAGTCGGCGACGGTGAGTCTTTCCGGCTACTCCGGCACCATGACCGGCTTCGCGGTCGCGATGGACTACGACGGAGGTGGCAGCACCTGGGCATCGGACATGGTGGCGGCGTTCTTCAACGGGACGACCGGCATCCAAGCCGGAGGCTACGACGTCGGGTTCGGCTATCCGAGCGTCGGAGCCTGGTCCTACAACGGCGCTGGCTCAGAGCCGGACGGCGTCTACATGGATGGCATGCCGGGCGCCCTCGCGCTGCCGACGGGCACGCCCCTGCAGTTCAGGATCATGAATGGCTGGGCGGGCGGCCCCGCGGCGACCTACGCCTCGGTGCGCGTGGTCGTGTACGGGATCACGCCCGTCGCGGCGTGCGCCGCGGACCTCAACGGCGACGACCAGGTCGATGGCGCCGATCTGGGGCTCCTGCTGATCCAGTGGGGTCTCTCGGGAACCGCCGACTTCAATGGGAGCGGGACCGTGGCGGGCGAGGACCTCTCGGTGCTCCTGAATGCATGGGGAGCCTGCAGCGGCTGAATTCTCAGGGATTTCAGACGCCGGCGAGTCGGCGCTGCGACTCCGTCGTCATACTCACCGGGTGATGAGGTCGGCACCCTTCCTCCTGCTCGGGGTCCTCGCGTGCTCCGCGTCGGCACAGCGGGCGGATGGACCGCCCGTGATCCAGGACGACCGCGGCATGATCGTCGTGGGCGAGGGGGACGACCGCGAGACCCACGCGACGTGGGGCGAGTACTTCCGCTCGCGGACCTTCCGCACCTTCGGTCGGCGCTGCGGCACGCCCGAGCCGCTCGATGAGGAGGGCGGCGGACTTGGCGAGCAGTTCCTCGGTGGATCGCCAAGCGACTGCGCGGGGACCACGAACGCGTCGGCGATCTACGAGCCCACCGGCGGCGTGCTCTATCGAATCCCCGTCGTCGTGCACGTGATCCGCTCCTCCGACGGCACGCAGGGGAACCTCACCGCGGCATGCGTCGCGAGTCAGATCGAGATCCTCAACGAGGACTTCCGGGCGATCCTCGGATCGAACGGCGCGGGTGGCTACGACGTCGCGGTCGAGTTCTTCCTCGCGACGCAGGACCCGAGCGGCAATCCCACCACCGGGATCACCTACTCGAACAACAGCACGTGGTTCAACGACGGCGGCTCGTACTGGAACTCGCTCGCGTGGGATCCGCAGCGGTACATGAACGTGTACACCAACACCGCGGGCGGGAACCTCGGCTACGTGCCGTTCCTGCCCCATCAGGGCTCGCCGGGCTCGACCTCCGATCGGGTGGTCTGCCTCTGGAGCGCCTTCGGCGACTGCGCGACCGCCGAGGCGCCTTACGACCTTGGTCGCACGCTGACCCACGAGGTCGGGCACTACCTCGGGCTCTACCACACCTTCCAGGATGGCTGCGGCACGTCGAGCTGCACGACGACCGGTGACCGGATCTGCGACACGAACCCGCAGCAGAGTCCAAACTTCGGCTGCCCCGCGAGCGCGACCAGCTGCAGCACGCCCGATCCGCTCGCGAACTACATGAACTACACCGACGACGCCTGCATGAACCAGTTCTCGCAGCTGCAGGCGAGGCGGATGCGATGCACGATCGAGCACTACCGACCGAACCTGCCCTGCGCGACCTGCGGCAATGCGGACTCGGACGGCGATGGCGTGCCGAACGCATCCGACAACTGCCCGACCGTCGCCAATCCTTCGCAGGCGAACGCCGACGGCGACGCGGCGGGGGATGCGTGCGATGGATGCCCGAACGATCCCGCGAAGACCTCGCCCGGCGCCTGCGGCTGCGGCGTCGCCGACGCGGACTCGGACGGCGACGGCACGCCCGACTGTCTCGATGGGTGCCCAAGCGACGCCTATCAGACCTCGCCGGGAGTCTGCGGCTGCGGATCGATCGACGAGGACTACGACTCGGACGGCGACATCGACTGCGGCGTCGCGTTCGAGGTGGGCTCGTACACCCTCTCCGGAGGTCAGTCAGGTTCCTTCACGATCAACGGCTACTCGGGAGCGGTCACGGGGTACACGGTCAAGATGCGGTACTCCGCGACGAGCAGCAGTTCGTGGGCGTCGGACATGGTCGGGGCGCTCTCGGTGGGAAGCGTCGGCGTGCAGGCGGGCGGCTTCAACTCCCCCTTCAGCGGCTACTCGAACCTCGGGTCGTGGAGCTACAACGGGGCGGGGTCGGCCGCCGCGGGCATCTACGCGGACGGCAAGGCGTGCTCGCTGTCGCTGCCTGAAGGATCGTCGCTCGTCTTCCGGATCCGAAACGGCTGGGCGACCTCGCCGGCGGCGACCTACGCCTCGGTGCGCGTGGTCGTGTACGGGATCACGCTCGTCGCGGCGTGCGCCGCGGACCTCAACGGCGACAACCAGGTCGATGGCACCGATCTGGGGCTCCTCTTGATGCAGTGGGGAGGTGCGGGGAGCGCCGACCTGAACTCGAGCGGCACGGTGGATGGCGCCGACCTCGGTCTGATGCTCATCGCGTGGGGCGGGTGCTGATCGCTCCTCGCCCGCAGGAGCCGCCGCTGCTGCCGCGCCCTCGCCGGCGAGCTCGATCGCGACCGCCTCTGCCTCCCGTGGGCGGCGTCGAACGGGATCGCTCGAGACCCGAAGCGACCTCGCCGCCGAGGAGGATCGGGAGAACTCCCTCCGGGACTCGGCTGCCGACGGTGGCATGATTCGAAGGACTGGCAGCGGTTCGGTCTCAGGAGGTGCCTGCGTCATGACGTCGTTCGTCCCCATCTTCCGCCTCCGATCACAGAGATCACGCATCGCGTCGGCGGGCGCCGCCCTTGTCACGGTCACGGCGTTCGTCGCCTTGGTGGGTGGCTCAACGGCGTCGGCATCCGCGTCGGCGTCCGAGTCCTCCTTCAAGGCGACCGGAGGCGCGACCGCGGCGACGGTCGGCGAGGCGATCGTTGACTCAAGCAGCATCGTTCGTTCGCGACGGCTCCGACCCGGTCGTCCGGAGCAGCGGATCTTCGATCTCGGACCCTTCGGGAGCGCCACCGCCGTCGAGAGCGCCCGCACGCCGGGCGTGTGGGAGGGACAGGTCGTCGTCGATGGTCGTCCCGTCGGCTTCGCCTTCGAGATCGAGACCACGGTCGGCCGCGTGGTCGTCGTGGACCGCGGCGATGGGCGCACGGTGCAGGCACTGCCGCTCGGCGACGGGACCTCGCGGATCTTCCGGCGCGATGGAGTGATGCCCGGCTGCTTCGGTGCAGAGCCGGTGCCGCCGAGCGCGATCCTCGGAGGTCTCGAGGGTGGCGGCGTCGGAGACGAGGGAGGCGTGGCGGGAGGCTGCGACGACGGCACCCGGCTCGACGTCCTCGTGAAGTGGACGCCGACCGCGGCGACCGAGGCAGGCGGCACCACCGCGGTGCGGGCGATCGCCGAGGCGTCGGTTGCTGCGTCGAACCACGTCTACGCCATGAGCGGCGTGTCGCTGCGGATGCGGGCGGTCGGCTACGGCGCGACCGAGGCGTACTCCGGGGACGCGGGCTCCTCGGTGCTGAGCCAGCTGCGCCTCCCGGGAGACGGTCACCTCGACTCGGTCCATGCCGAGCGCGACTCGCTCGGGGCGGACCTCGTGGTCCTCATCACCGGCGACAACCCGAACTACTGCGGCGTGGCGTACCTTCTCGGCGTGAACGCGCCCAGCTTCGGCTTCGCCGTGAGCGTCTGGGACTGCTCGCTCGGCAACCTCACCTTTCCGCACGAGGTCGGTCACAACCAGGGATGCTGTCACGCCTCGGGCGACGGCGGAGGCTGCACCTCGGGCGGCGTGTTCTCCTACTCGGTGGGACACCGCTGGACGGGAGCAAGCGGTCAGCAGTGGCGGAGCGTGATGGCGTACAGCCCGGGACTTCGGTGGCCGCGCTTCTCGAGCCCGCTCGTGACCCATGATGGAGTGGCGACCGGTCTCGCGACCGCCGACAACGCCCGGACCCTCAACGAGACCGCGGCGATCATGGCGAACTACCGCTGCGAGGTCGTCGCCGACGACGGCACCGAGGAGCACGTCCGCACTCCGCGGCTCGCCGTGCCGGTGGACGGGCAGTCGATCTCGCACGTCGTCCCGACGGTTCCCGCGGCCGCGGAAGGCACCATCGTCGCGTTCACGATCGCGGCGGTCGCGGATCACAGCGGCGTCTCGGAGTCGTTGTCTCTGCGGATCGACGGGACGAACCTCGGCGTCGTCCTCAACGGCACCAACGCCGACTGCACGATCGCGGCACGGACCACCACGATTCCCTCGAGCACCTTCAACGCCGCGATCGGCGACCGCACGGACGTCGCCTTCACCATCACCTCCTCGAGCGCTGTGAACGCGGTCTGCACCGGAAGCGAGATGAGCTTCGTGCTCCGCTACGTCGCCGCGCCGAGCTGCCTCGGGGACCTGAATGGAGACGGGCTCGTCGATGGCGTCGACCTCTCCATGCTGCTCGACGCGTGGGGGAACACCGGTGGCGCCGCCGACCTCGATGCCAGCGGGCTCGTGAACGGCGCCGACCTCGGCATCGTGCTGCTCGCCTGGGGCGGGTGCGGCTGACCCGGCTCCCCTCCGTGCGAATCTCGATGAAGTCGACGAGGCGCGAGTCATGCGCGGCGCCCTCGCGTGGCGGATGCTCGATTCGGCGTCGCCATCGCGGTTCGGCGTGCTGATGACATCCGTTGCCACGGTTGGCATCAGGGCGGGCGCGTGGTCGGCTTGGCACTGACGACCTTGCGTCAGCGACCTGCCGGTCGAGGGCGACCGTTCGCGGGAATCTCCGTCACTGCCTCTTGAACCGACCCCTGCGCATCGGCAGACTTGGTTCGGCTCGCGGGGGACGCGGGGGCGCCGACCGGACCGGGGGGTGCGAGCCGAGACGCGACGGGGTCGAGTGGATGCAGTGAGCACGCAGGGGCAAGGTGGCTGAGGCGGCAGTGGCTTCAGGGGGCTTCGGGGACTTGAGTTGCTTCGGGGATTTGAGTTGTCTCGGGGACTTCAGGGGGTCAATCGAATGTCGA
>VGXO01000083.1 GCA_016873275.1 Phycisphaerae bacterium | reverse complement strand
CGGCACGGTGCCGCGCGGCGCGAGGGAGCCGGACGGCGACGCGGACGAGCCGATGCATCCTCCGGAGCATCCGGGCGATGGTCCGGGCGGCGCCGGCTCGGGCGGCGGCGGCGGCGACGCGGGACGACCCTGGCCGTGATCCGCGGCGCGCGGCGAGGCTCCTTCTTCGTGCGGCGCTTGCTGCGCCGCGCCCTCGCGTCCGACCGGCGCGTGCTTGCGGCGCGACCCGAGCTCGGGGAGGCGGACCTCCGGATGATGCGGCGCGCCCTGCGGCTCGCCGCAGGCGCCGCCCATCGCGGCGAGGTGCCGATCGCGGCGGTGATCTGGCGCGAGCGCGACGGCGCGATCGAGGTGATCTCCGATGCCGCCAACGACCGCGAGGCGAGCGGCGACCCGACCGGGCACGCGGAGATCGTCGCGCTCCGACGCGCCGGCGAGCGGCTTGGTTCATGGCGGCTGATGGGCTGCTCGATGGCGGTGACCCTCGAGCCCTGCCCGATGTGCGCAGGAGCCCTCGTCAATGCGCGGCTCGACCGCTGCGTCTTCGGGGCGAGCGACCCCAAGGCGGGCGCCTGCGGCACGCTCTACCGGATCGCCGAGGACCCCCGCCTCAACCACCGCGTCGAGGTCCACGGCGGCGTCCTCGCGGAGGAGTCGGTCGAGCTGCTGCAGCGGTTCTTCCGGTCGCGGCGGGGCAGGACGCGGAGTCCATCGTCCGCCGTCGGCGCGACGGCTTCGACCTAGACTCGCCCCATGCAGCCGATCGAGCGAGTGATCCGAGTCACGACCGACCGCGAGGCCGACGACGACCGGCGGAGCCTCGCCTACTGGCTCTCCCGACCGCCCGCGGAGCGGGTCCGACACGTGGAGGAGTTGCGGCGGCAGTGGTACCGTTCGCTCGGCTTCGATGGCTCTCCACCCCGACTACAGAGAACTGCTCGAGTGGTTCAACTCCCGGAAGGTTGAGTACGTCGTCGTAGGCGGCTACGCGGTCGCCCATCATGGCGCGCCCCGCTTCACCGGAGACATCGGTCTCCTCGTCCGCCCCACGCAGCAGAACGCGCAGCGCGTCCTGGACGCGCTCGCCGCGTTCGGGTTCGGATCGCTCGGCGTCACGACCGCCGATCTGACCGAGCCCGGTCGCGTGATCCAGCTTGGCAATAGCCCGTGGCGGATCGACCTGCTCACGCGACTTGCCGGCACGACCTGGGAGGAAGTGTGGACCCATGCGGTCGACGGCGCCTTCGAGGTGCCGACGAAGGTGATCGGTCTGGAGCAGCTGAAGGCCAACAAGCGGGCCTTGGGTCGCCCGCGCGACCTCGACGATCTTGCTCGACTGAGTGGCTGAGGTCGAGCCGGCTCCGCACCACATGCCTGCACGACCCTCCCTCGTCTGCTTCGACCTCGGCGGCGTCTTCATCCGCCTGCAGCCCGACCTCGCGTCGGCGTGCCGCGACGCGGGCGTCGAGTTCCGCGGCGGCTGGGAGCACCTTCCAAGCGACGCGCCACGGCTCGCCCTGATCGAGCGCTATCAGGTCGGGGCGATGGAGTGCGGACCGTACTACCGCGCGATGAGCGACCTGAGCGCGGGTCGCTACTCGCCCGAGGAGATCGAGGCGATCCATCGCGTCTGGGTGATCGAGCCCTATCCGGGCATCGACCGGCTGCTCGACGAGATCGAGTCGGCGGGACTCGCGACCGCCTGCCTCTCCAACACGAACGTCAGCCACTGGCGATGGCTCGAAGGCGTGGCGGCGTTCGCCCGCCTGCACCACAAGCACGCCTCGCACCTGCTTCGATTCCACAAGCCCGACGAGCGGATCTACCGGGCGTTCGAGCGCGAGGTCGGGCGGTCCCGACGCGAGATCATCCTCTTCGACGACCTCCCCGAGAACGTCGAGGCGGCGACGCGCCTCGGCTGGCAGGCGCATCGCATCGACCCGCGGGGCGATGCCGCCGAGCAGATGCGGCAGGTCCTTCGCCTCTGATCCGCATGCCGCTCGCAGCACCCGCACCGCCGGCCGACCGCCCGATCCGGTATGGACAATCGTAAATCGCCACCTTAGGATTGTCCCATGGTTGCACAGCCCGCCCCCCCGCCGTCTCCGCGTCCGCGCCGCGGCGAGGTCGCCCGCCGGCTCGCGTCGCAGCTCGAGCGGGCGGCGAAGGCGTTCCCCGCGGTGGTCCTCACCGGTCCTCGCCGCGCCGGCAAGACGACGCTCCTTCGAAGCCTTCGCCCGGACGCCGACTACCGCCTGCTCGAGGAGCCGGATCTGGTGACGCAGATCCGCACCGACCCGCGGTCGTTCATGGAGTCGCTGCGGACGCCGGTCATCCTCGACGAGGTCCAGAACGTGCCGGAGATCTTTCCGTGGGTGCGGGCGAGGATCGACGCCGCGCCCTCGCGTCGCGGCCGCTACTTCCTGACGGGATCGCGGGACTTCAGCCTCATGGAAGGCGTCTCCGAGTCGATGACCGGCCGCGCGGCGATCCTCCGCCTGCTGCCGCTCTCCACGCAGGAGACCCCGAAGGTCACCATGATCGACGGCGGCTACCCCGAGGTCCTCAGGCGTCCGCGCGACCGATCGCTCTGGTTCGCCTCGTACCTGCAGACCTACGTCGAGCGCGACGTCCGCTCGATCCTCGCGGTGCGGGATCTCGCGACCTTTCGCCGCTTCCTCGCGCTGCTCTCGACGCGGCACGCCCAGGTCCTCAACCGCACCGACCTCGCGGCGCCGCTCGGGGTCTCCGTCCCGACGATCTCGCAGTGGCTCGGCATCCTCGAGACGACCGGCGTCATCGCGCTCGTGCATCCCTGGCACGACCACGCCGGCAAGCGGCTCGTCAAGAGCCCGAAGGTCTACTTCATCGACTCGGGGCTCGCCTGCCATCTGCTCGGCATCGCGAGCGACGCCGACCTGCGCCGCTCGCCGTTCGTGGGGAGCGTCTTCGAGGGCTTCGTCGCTGCGGAGATCCTCAAGGCGCAGGTCAATGCGGGCAGGCCGCCGCAGCTCTTCTGGTTCCGCGACCGCCGCGGGCTGGAGGTCGACTTCGTGGTGCCCACGCCGCGCGGCGAGGCGATGCTCGTCGAGGCGAAGGCGACCCGCACGGTGCGTCCCGAGTTCGCCGCCCCGATGCTCCGCCTCGCCACGGCGATGCGGGGTCGAGGCGGCCGCGCCCCGCGCTGCCTCGTCGTCCATGAAGGGCCGGCGCTCGCGACGCGGGCGCTCTCGCCCGGCGCCGAGGCGGTGGATCTGGCGGGTCTGCTCGAGGTCGTCGGCGAATCGCGGTGAGTCGAGCCGCTCGTTCATCGACGCCGCGCAGACCTGATCCTCTCGGGCTCGCAAGGCACGCGTCGTCCCAAGCCCTCGCCGCTGCTTCGGCCCCCGGTCGCCCGGACCCGCGCCTTCCTCATTCCCGTGACCGACCCGGCGGGTCCTCCGCCACCGCCCGCATCGCGGCGGCGTGCTCGATGCCGTAGGCGAGCATCGCGTCCTCGTTGGTCGCAACCTGCTCGCGGCGGGCGAGCCTGGTCAAGCCTGGTCAAGCATGGTCAAGCGGTCCTGGCGGCGCCCTGCGCAGCCAACGACCCTTCACCTCTCCCGCGAGGAGCGCCGCGACGAGCGGGAGAGGTCGCCTCGCGAACGCAGTTCGCGAGGCGGGTGAGGGTGGCACGACTCGGGACGAGCGTCGACGGGCGCACGCGTCACGACGACGCCGGTCGCCGAGCATCGTGCTTCGAACCACCCCCACCGGACTTCTCGCTGCGCTCGAAGCCCGACTCCCCCGCGTCGCTCCGCTCGCGGGAGAGTGACGGACTCATGCGGGTCCGCCTCGAACCTCGACGGTGCGGGCGGGACGCCCGCGGTCCACGCTTGCAGTCAGCGGTCCACGTTCGGAGTCAACTGCCGTCTTCCAGTCGGACCTCCGCCGCGGGCTCGGCGATCTCCGCGCGAGAGGAGAGCCCCCCGCGTCGCTCCGCTCGCGGGAGAGTGGAGGACATCGTTCGAGTCCGATGTGGACCGCGGGCATCCTGCCCGCATCGGGTCCGCCTCGAACCTCGACGGTGCGGGCGGGACGCCCGCGGTCCACGCTTGCAGTCAGCGGTCCACGTTCGGAGTCAACTGCCGTCTTCCAGTCGGACCTCCGCCGCGGGCTCGGCGATCTCCGCGCGAGAGGAGAGCCCCCCGCGTCGCTCCGCTCGCGGGAGAGTGGAGGACATCGTTCGAGTCCGATGTGGACCGCGGGCATCCTGCCCGCATCGGGTCCGCCTCGAACCTCGACGGTGCGGGCGGGACGCCCGCGGTCCACGCTTGCAGTCAGCGGTCCCCCCTATCGCGATCCGGACGCGGGCGTCGTGATCGGCGATCGCGCCAGGCCGGGTGCGGGCGGATCACTCCTCCGCGTCGAGCTCGCCACCCGGGCGAGGCTCGGCGGGCTGCTCGTCGATCAACTCGCGCAGCACGACCGTCGCGAAGGCACCCTTGGGGAGATCGAAGGCGACCTTGACGTAGCCGCCATGCTCGTCGACGCCCGCGTCGAGCTCGGGGCTGCCGGGGAAGACGCGGTAGGGTCGCCGCGCGCCGGGCGCGGCGTCGGGACCTGACTCGAGCGACGCCGGATCGACGCCGAACTCGCGGAGCGCGTGTCGCTCGACCGCGGCGGTCGCGCCGCCGGCCGCGAGGAGCTTCGCGCCCCACAGCGGACCCGCGGGAGAGATCTCGCCCCGCGCGAGGCGCGGGGCGAGCGCGTCGCCCGCGAGGTCCTCGGCGCCGACGAGGAAGCACGCCCCACCCTGGTGGCGGAACGCGACGTCGCCCTCGCCGAGCGACGCGAGGCTGCCCGCGCGGAGGCGGGCATCGAGCAGCCGGTTGAACGCCGCCGCCTGGAGCGCGCTCACCCAGAAGCTCCGGGTGTGGTCCCCCACCGCGAGCACCGCGCGGCGCGGCTTCCCGAACTTCTCGAGCTTGCGGAGCGCGGTGCGCTCGGAGTGGTCGTTCGCGCCCCAGCCCGCGAGCGCCTCCGCGAGGCGGCCCTCGTCGAACGCCTCGCGGCACGCCCTCTGATGATCGGGATACGCGGAGCCCCGCGCGCCGACGAGCTCGCCGAGGAGACCCTCCCAGTCCTGCGCGAGGAGGAGCGCCCCGAGCCGGTGGGTGTTCCGTCGATAGCCGAATCGCTGCGCACCGAAGTAGTTCGGCGTGCCCTGCGCGGCGAGGTGGCGGAGCCGCCGCCAGATCGCGGGCGCCGCGAGCGGATCGATCCGGCGGATCCGGATCACGAAGCGGTTGCCCTTGAGGTGCCCGCGGCGGAGCTTGTTCGAGTGCCACGCCGCCCACAGCACGGTGGCGCGGTCGGTGCCGAGGTCGATCGCCCCGATGGGTCCCGACCTCGCGCGACCAGGGAGGTGCACCGAGAGGGTCTGCCGCACCAAGGCGATCCGGTCCTTCATGCCCGCCGCGCCGATCGCCGACTCGTCCACCCCGAAGTGGCGCTGCAGCAGGCGGATCAGCTCGCCGTGCGGCATGTGACGCTTCTGCACGCCGAGGTAGAGGTGCTCGCCCTCGCCGCAGGGGTCGTAGAGCGGTAGCTCCTCGACGAGGAAGTCCTCGGCGCGCTCCTTGAGGACTCCCGTCGGGCGACCCTCGCGCGGGAGAAGAAGCTCCCGCGGCAGCGGATCCATCGACCCCGCTTCCGCGACCGGGCTCGTCGCCTCCCCGCTCGCGTCGCTCACTGCCACGGCGCCTCGTCGTCCTCGTCCTCCTCCTCGAGGAGGTCGCCGGCGTCCTCGACCTCGCCCTCCGTCATGCCGGAGGTCGCCTGCTCGAGCTCCGCCGCGAGCTGCGGGTCGTTCGACGCCTGCTCGAGCACCTCCTCGGCGACGAAGATCGGGACCTCCTCGGCGACGCCGAGGGCGATCGCGTCGGAGGGACGAGAATCCACCTCGATCCGCTCCTCGCCTCGCTCGATGACGAGCTTGGCGAAGAAGGTCCCCTGCTTGAGGTCGTGGATCTCGATCGAGGTCAGCGTGCCGCCGAGGGCGCGGATCGTCGAGGCGAGGAGGTCATGGGTCTGAGGTCGGGGGATCTCGAGGCCCTTCAGGCGGCGCTCGATCGCGAACGCCTCCGGCAGACCGATCACGATCGGGAAGGTTCGGCTGCCGCCGACCTCGCTCAACTCGATGATCTGCATGTCGGTCATCTCGCGGATGAAGACCCGCGAGAGCTCCATCCGCACCGCCATGGGAAGGCTCCGCTCGGACCGTGAAGGTCGCGGCGATCGTAGCCGCGGACGCCTTGCTCGGCCGTCTGGAATCCGCTCCGCGGATGCCGCCGGTCGAATGATCGCGACCGTACGGTCGCTCAGCCGCCCCACGCCCCGAGCATGATCGAGAGGTCGGTGCCGCCGACCTCGCCGTCGCGGTCGATGTCCGCGGCGCAGTTGCCGGTCGTCGGGCAGGGTCCCCACGCGCCGAGAAGGATCGCGAGGTCCGGGCCGATCACGACGCCGTCGGCGTCGAGGTCGCCCGGGATCGGCGTCGACGCGAGCGCCTCCGCCGCGTCGAGCCGACCGAAGCCGGTCGGAAGGTCGTAGCCCGGCGGCGAGAGATCGGTCGCGGTCTGCTCGAGGATCGCGCGGACCTCGGCGGGCGTCAGGTAGGGATTGCGGGAGAGCATCAGGGCGATCGTGCCGGAGACGTGCGGCACCGCGAAGCTCGTCCCGTCGGAGACCGAGTAGGTCGCCGTGTTCGATGCCCGCAGCACCCGCTGCCCCGGCGCGACGATCGACATGTTGGTGCCGTAGCCGGAGCTCGACCAGCGGAGGTCCTGGTTGTTCGAGGCGCCGACGGCGATCACCTCCGGCCACCTCGCGGGGAAGGGAAGCTGCGACGCGCCGTTGTTGCCGCTCGCGGCGACCATGATCACCTCGGCGTCGGCGGCGTACAGGATCGCGCTTCGGAAGAGGTCGCTGCCGACCGAGTAGGCGAGGCTCATGTTCAGGATGTCCGCCCCGGCGTCGACGGCGAAGACGATGCCCTCCGCGACGAACGCCTCCGATCCGCTGCACGGATTCACGACGACGACCGGCAGGAACCGCACCGCCCAGTGCATGCCCGCCATGCCGACGCCGTCGTCGCCGCGTCCGCCGAGCAGGCTGCTGACCCCGGTCCCGTGGCTCGAGCAGACGTCCGCGGTGTTGCTCGAGTTCTGGGGGACGTTCCAGCCGGGAAGGATGCGCCCGAAGAGGTCCTGATGCTGGTTGATGCCGCTGTCGAGGACGCCGACGACGATCGAGTCCGTCCCGGTGCCGAACGCCCACGCCCCGAGGGCATCGACGTCCGCGCCGGGCGTGCCGTACACGCCGCCCGCGACCTGCCCGGTGTTCCGGAGGTTCCACTGCTCGGGGAAGCGAGGGTCATTCGGCAACTCGCCGCTCACGCCGCCGATCGCGGCGGTCTCCGCCTTCTCGACGCCGCGGACGCGGGCGAGCCGCGCGGCGACCGCCGGCGCATCGCTTCCGGCGGGAAGCTCCACGATCACGAAGCGGTCGAGACCGACCCGCGCGGCGCGGGCGGCGTCCGCGGGCGGACGACGGAGCGCCGGTCGCACGCGGGTCGCCCGCGCCTCCCGCAGCGCCGCAAGCGAGTCGCGCTCGATGCGACCGTTCGACCGAAGTCCCCACCGACCTCCGACCTCGACGGGCACGACGCCCGGCGCGAGCCGGAGGATCACGTGGTCGGAGGCATGACCGCCGACGACGTCGGGCAGACCACCCACCTGCGGCGCGCCGCCCGCGACCTGCGGCGGCGCCGCGGAGGCGCCCGCCGCGACGAGGAGCGTCGCGAGCGCGGTGGCGGTCAGCCTGGAGCGGCGTCGAGTCTTCATGGTCTGGTGGTCGTCTACCCTGTGGTGAACCTTCGCACGAACTCCTTCCGACGCTTCGAAGGTACTCCTGGATCGCCGAAGGTCCTCGGGATTTCTCCTCCACCGACGCCGCCGAGCCCGTCCGGGAGGATCGACCGGACCGC
>VGXO01000082.1 GCA_016873275.1 Phycisphaerae bacterium | reverse complement strand
GCCTCCGGGCGGCTTCGACGAGGCGACGATCCGCCGGGTCTGTGCCGAGGCGAGGGCGACGTGGTGCCGGCCCGGTCAGGTTCCGCGGGCGCTCGAGCAGTTCAGGCTCGCGGCGAGCCGGATCCGGATCCGGGGACCGCGGTCGAGCGATCCGCAGACCACCTGATCCCAACGTGAGCAGGGGACCGAGGATGGCTGCCCGGGCGGGGACACTTGTCCAAGATCGCGCCCGGGGGAGTCGGAGGAGAGTCCGAGGACGGCCCTGGGGCGGGCGATCGACGGGTGGATCGACGGTGGAGCCAGGTGCCGCGATGCCGTCCGGGTCTTTCGGTTGGATGCCCTCCCGCCTGTCTCGTGATGGAGCCGAGGAGATTGACAAGATCGAGGGGACATGTTGATATCAGATATCATGTTCACCCAGCGTCGACGAGGTACGGATGGGGGAGGAGCGGATCTACAGCTCTTGGTTCGAAAGGTGCCGCGGGATCTCCATCGGTGGCTCAGGGCCAAGTGCAAGACCGGTCGTACCCAGAACGAGGTGCTGCTTGAGTTGCTTCACGGCGCCATGGACCGGGAGTTCGGCGGCGCGCTCTTCGGTGCGGTCCCCATCCAGTCGCCGCCTCGGACGCCGCCGTCCGGACTGTTCACCTTCATCGACTTGTTCGCGGGCATCGGCGGCTTTCGGATCGGCATGACCATGAACGGCGGACGTTGCGTGTTCACCTCCGAGCGGGACCGCTTCTGCCAGCGGACCTACCGCGCATGGTTTGGCGAGGAGAGCATTCAAGGCGACATCAACGACCCCGCGATCGATCTCGGGAGAGACATACCTGACCATGACGTTCTCTGCGCTGGGTTTCCCTGCCAGCCCTTCTCGATCGCCGGAGTTTCGAAGAAGCGAAGCCTCGGCATGGCCGACGGATTCGCGGACGAGAAGCAGGGCAACCTGTTCTTCAGGATCTGCGACATCGTCGATGCCAAGCGACCGCCTGTGCTGTTCATTGAGAACGTCAAGAATCTCCGGTCACACGACAGGGGCAACACTTGGCGAGTGATCCGTAGCGAGCTTGAGGTTCGAGGCTATCTTCTCCATGCCGAGGTGATCGATGCAAGGGCGTGGGTGCCGCAGCATCGCGAGCGAATCTTCATCGTCGGTTTCGATCGCGGTGTGTTCGGTGACTCGCCCCGGTTCGAGTTCCCCGACCCGCCCATCGCTGCAGCGCCAATCCTCGGCGAGGTGCTCGACCCCGATCCGCCGGCGCAGTACACGCTGACCGATCACCTGTGGGGATATCTGCAGGCGTATGCACGGAAGCACGCAGCCAAGGGCAACGGGTTCGGGTTCGGGCTCGTGACGCCGAAGGACGTCACGCGGACCTTGAGCGCCCGTTACCACAAGGATGGTTCCGAGATCCTGATCGCGCAGCCCCCATGGAACCCGCGAAGGCTCACGCCGACGGAGGCGGGGCGGCTCATGGGTTACGGGCGTCGCTATGCGGGAGCTTTCGGCCACGGTGCAGACTTCCCGATCGTGGTCTCGGATACGCAAGCCTATCGGCAGTTCGGGAACTCCGTGGTGCCCGGGGTCGTCGAGGCGATTGGCCAACGGATCGCCGACGCCATCGTCGCCCGCGCTACCGGGCGGAGCGGATCGCTTCTTCGGCGGAGCCGACACTCGCGGACGGCGTCCGTGTTGACTTGAAGGCGCAAGAGGGGGGCATGGACACGCTAGGACACTACTTTGTCGGAGTAGCCGTGAAGCGCCTGAGCGTCGTGGAGGCCGATCCCGGCCGCTCCCATCAGCACGAGTTCAACGGGATCGCCGGCTTCCGCGCAGTGCTCGGCCCCGAGAGACGAGTGCTGGAGACGACCTTCATCCACTTCGATGCAGATGGGCGTGCGACCGAGGCCAGCGGCCGCGCAACGTGGTACGACACGCGAGAGCGCAATCCAAGTCGCAGCGCCGAGTACCGGCTTTACTACGAAGCGAGCGAGGTGTCCGCGCTCTATCAGCCAGGGGATCTGGTCGCGATCGCGCTCCGTCCCGACGGGTCGCTGCTGGTTCTCTCGACTCCCGCGGAAGCGCCGCTCGCGGGTCAGATCGCGATGCTGCTAGGGGTTCATGTTCCCCTGTCCACCTGCCTCGTGGTCTCGGACGCCGCAATGGAGGTGTCGGTTGACCATGTCCGACGCGCCATCCTGCGGTCGATCGGCCTCGAGCCAACGATCAGTGAATCGGACGCAGATCTGGTCGAACGAGCGTTCGGAGCGACTTTCCCCACCACGCGGGCGTTCTCGGAGTTCAGTCGCCAGCAGTCCCCACCGTCGGACCCGGTGGTTGATCCGGACGGTACGCTGCTCAACTGGCTAGACACCGAAGAGCGCCTTTTCCGCGCCCATGAGACGAGGGAAGTCGGACGGCGTGTGCGCGAGGGCTTCCTCGACAGCCGTGGCGAGGCTGACGTGGACGGATTCGTGCGGTTTTCTCTCTCGGTGCAGAACCGACGGAAGTCTCGCGCGGGGCACGCCTTCGAGAATCATGTCGAGGCGATCCTGACGAGTTGGGGACTGCGTTACGAGCGAGACGCGACGACCGAGGGGCGATCGAAGCCAGACTTCCTGCTCCCGGGTCGTGCTGAGTACATCGACTCGTCGTTTCCTGTAGATCGCCTTGTTGTGCTTGGGGCGAAGACGACCTGCAAGGATCGTTGGCGACAAGTCCTCGACGAAGCGATGCGAGTTCCCGACAAGCATCTGCTGACGATCGAGTCCGGCATCAGCGTCGATCAGACCAGCACGATGAGGGACCGCCGCCTGCGGCTGGTGGTGCCTCTCCCAATCCACGCTACGTACACCGCTCAGCAGCGGCAGTGGCTTTGGACGCTCCGCGCGTTCCTTGAGTTCGCGAAGATCACACAGCGTTCGGCGTGACGGGGCTGGGTGCCGCTGCCGTGTCGCCGAGACGATCCAGAGACGCCTTGATCGTGCTGAACTCCCGAGCGGGCAGGATGCGGAGGATCCCCTCCATGGACGCCGTCGGCACCTGGTAGGTGAGCAGCAGCTGGTTCAGCACCTTCCCGAATCGCCGAGCCGATCCCGCGCTCTTGCCGTTCGTCCCCCGCTTCAATCGCTTGGTAGTCTCGTCGAAGTAGAGCGCCCGAACCGCAGCGAGGACGCCCGGACTCGCGGCTTGGTCGACACGACTGAAGAACTGCTCGTAGAGCTCGCCGGGACGGTCCGGCGGATTCGCGAGAAACGGTTCGTAGATCGCCGGATCCGTTCCGTCCGCGAGTGCCGTGGCGACAAGATGCCATGGGCCACGAAGCAGGTGCCGGTACCGACGATCCCATCTCTCGCTTGGCAGGTATCGCGCGAGCTCGCCCGGCGTTCGTCGGCCGCGTGTCGCCGGCATGACGATATCGATGCAGTGGAGCGACAGCCACGACCAGATGCCACGATCGTCGTAGAGCCGAGCGACTGGAAACCCCGTCAGTGTTCGCGCTAGCGAGTGCGCGAGCTCGTATCGAGTCTTCGCCCCGATCGCTCCGACTTCCACCTCTGGCACCACCACGGACGCGTAGCGCCCCGCCTCGAGCAGATCGTTCGGCACGGTCAGCGATCCGTCGATCTTGAGATCGGCGATCCACTCCGCCATTCGACGCATTCCGTCGTCATTCAATCTCAGCAGTCGCGGGTTGCCCATCAGTCGTCTCCGCATGCGAGGAATCCCGCGGCTCGCCGTTCGAGACCGCAGTCTCGGCAAAAGGCCTCGGCGATCTCGTCGACCCAGCGCTCTCGAACCTCCCTGCCCGCGTCGCCGTTGAACTGTCCGACCCCGGGCAAGCGGAAGCACCACCTCACCCATCGTGCAGCAGGCGTCTCCTCCTCCGGGTCGTCGCTGAAGCACTCCTCCACCAGCACCTTCCACGCGACCCGCCGCACGACCTCTGGGATGACGAGCGACTGCACCTCGCTGCGTGTCGCGAATGCCCGAAAGTCCGGAACGCGACGCGAGATCTCCAGCCAGACGCCATTGCCGGCGAGCTCGTCGAGATGGACTTTCCAGAGCGGCAGATCGAAATCCCCTCTACGCACGCCGAGAAGTCCGGTGCGTCGCTCGTCATCGTCGGCGTTGCCGGCGAGACGGCAGCGGCTGCAGATGGCAAGGATCCGCCGGGAGGGGTCCTCGACATCCACGATCCGCACATCGGCCCGCAGACCGTTCGCATCCGGCAGTGTGCCGATCTCGAGGTCGACTTCGACACGCGGCCGGACCGGACCAATCACGAAGGTCCGTCTGAGATAGGGGCTCCGGCACACGTACAGCTGCACGCTCGCAGACTCTGGGAGGGCGGATGATTCCTCAAGAACGATGTGCCCGCGAATGCGAATCTCGTCGCCCGGACGAGCGTCGACCAGCAGGCGAACTTGGCGCTTGTCGATCGTGCGTCGCCTTGTGTAGTTCAGTCGCGGCATGCACCGTCTCCCTCCCTGACGATCTTGCTGAGGCGGATCGCGATGTCCCGTCCATCGAAACCGACCGCACGAACCTCGAAGTCCGGATCGTCCACCTCGACTTCGATGGCGTTTTCGGCGGTCTTTGCCCACCGCGCGCCCGTCGCTTGAATGTCGATCGTCTTGCCCACCTCGAAGTCGAACGGCTCGTACTGCAGGAACGGATCGCGCTCGTCGCAGTCGTAGGCGAATCGAACGCGGAACGACTTGACGTTGCGATCCCCATTCGGGTCGTGCCGATAGGCGAAACCCTGCTCTGCATCGAGCCGCGACAGCAGCAGGAGGGGACGGCTGTCGATGGGCGGAACGACTGGCGGTTCCGGCTGCGTCGGGCGTCGGCGAGGCTTGCTCTCTTCCGAGATGAGGCCGATCAGATCGCTGAGCAGATCCCGATCCTCCTCCTCGTCGCCGCGGATCAGGCGAAGCAGCTCGGAAGCCGACTGCCGGATGAACGCGATGTAGGAGGGCCCGTAGAGGTATGAGGACTTGACCTTCTCGGCACGCGGGTCGAGCTTGATGTGCGACGGGTCCTCCGCGTCCCGCACAAGCCGGCCGACGGCGTCGTCTCCGATCTGGATGACCGCCCGTGCGCCGTGCACCGCCATCGGTCGATCGCTCTTGGCCTGGCCTGGGATCAAAAGTCCGTCGCGCACGAGGATCGGCGTCGAAGTCCCGGCGTCGTCGTCTCTTCTGAGCAGGACGCGGATCTCGCCAAGGCTGTCCGCATCGTGCAGCGCCGCGTGCTTCCTGCGCACACGGATCGGGACGCGTATCCATGCCTGCCCGTCGGAACTCCAAGCCGACCGGAGCGCCGAAAGACGACCGTCATCGATCCAATTCTCGTCGTCCCACTTGATCGAGTGTGGGTACTTGTGGTCGATCAGCTCGATCTGGCGTGCGTGCGGAACCTCCCGCGCATGCTCGTGGGCGAGTTCGACCATCTCCGCAAGGCGTCGACGGGCGTCCGGGTCGGCGACCTGCCCGACCGCGTCCCGCATGGTGGCGAGATCGATCTCGATGCGTCCCTCGGGCGACTCGAGCGTCACGACCAGGATGCCCCGTGCAATGGCGAAACAGCACTCCTGAAGGGTTGCCGCCAACAGATCCTGCACCGAGAAGTCTTCGGGATCGACGAACGGGACCACCACAGAGAGACCGGGCTCGAGGCCGCGGGACACCCGGAACCGATCGAGCAACGCATGCTCGGCCCCGCGGGTGGTGGGCAGCACGAAGCCCCCCTCCCGGTGGTCCTTGATGCCGAACCAGGCGTCGGGACGCCACGTGACTCCCGGAGTCGTTGAGGTCGTGTGGTAGTTCAGGACGCATCGCCCCATCACGACAGACGGTCGATCCGGATCGCCGCGTCTGTTGGACGCCACGAGAATGGTTCGAATCCTCGACGACGATGGGAACACCGTCTTTCCGACGCCCCAACTGCCGAGGTTGCCGCCGGACTTGTCGTTGATTCCCTCGGCTCGCATGAAGTAGTAGAAGCTGTTCCGCTCGCCCCAGATCGACGATGACGAGTCCGCTTCCACGGATCCGGTCAGTCCGTTGGTGCCGAAGTCCTCGAAGACGAGGAATGGACACGGTCCGCTCCGACAGTCCGGCTGCGACGCGTCGACTCCTGAACCGGGGGACTGGAGATGCTCGACCAGTTCCGGAGCGATGAAGGAGGAGATCGCGGCGGGATGGAGCGCGCCTTCCGCAAGAGAGGTGTAGATCCGGATCCGGACCGACTCATGGCAAGAAGCTCTCGCATCGAGGCTGTTCTGAAAGCCTTCGCGGACCAGCATGGCAGCCGGTGATCGGTCCTTGCCCCGAAAGTGCTGTCCGGTGGTGGAGTTCTTCTCCGCCTCGGAGGATTGCTTCCGGAAGAAGTGCCACCCGGACGGCTCGCCCGCCGATCCGTCTGGCGTTGCGTTGCCTCTCTGATTCCCGGATCCGTTCATGAACATTGGTTGGTCGCCTCCCACGATCGACATGACCGTGTCATCGCGATGCGCCGCGTGAGCCCGAGTCCTTGCCCAGCCTTCGACCCTCAGTGAGTCGTTCCGCCGTTTCCGCCCGCGGTCGGCGTTGGGATCATGCCGAGGTCGAGCGCTTGGCGGAACTCCTGTTGCCGCTGACCGTTCTTCCCGGTGACATTCGTCGCGAACGGCGGGAGCCAGCTGCGACGCTGCGCTCCGGCTCGAGAGCCTCCAGCGCCGAGGTGACTCTCGCGAGGAGATCGGGCTCGGCTAGGTATCGCCCCCTGGTTCGCGAAGTCAGCGCGCCGGCAGATCGCATCCAAGCGATCACAAGGCGAACTTGGTATCCCTTGTCATTCGGGATAGCGGCCCCTACATCCTCGAAGCTGAACTCGCCGCGATCCCGCATGAGTTGCTCGGCAACCCTCGCCACCCGATCCACCAGCAAGAGCGGCGCGAAGTGCCGGTAAGCCTTCGCCGTCCCCACCATTCCGAGCTTTAGGATCTGGCTGCCGCTGCGGCGGAACGCGGTCCGTGATGGGTGCGGCTTCGCCTTCGATCGCATCACGACGGGGGATCCGCGTGACTCGACACGACGCGTTGCCAGCGCGTCCCGCAGCGAGTTCTCGCCAACGGCAGCGAGGCTCCGCTCCGCGCCCTCCAAGAGGCTCCGAAGGCGATCGGCCAGAGAAAGCACCGCCTCCGCGCCCGCCCGATCGCCGTCTGCGAGAGCGCGCGCCGCTTCGCCGGTCTCAAGGGACTTCGCGAGGTCCGTCACTAGCGACTCGGCTCGCGATAGGGCGGATCGCCCGCTGGCCGAACCCGTCTCGGGCGACCGGAGAGACGGCATCGTCGGGAGTGTCTCGTCGAGCCCGGACATGGTCGTAGCATAGCGTACTGTAGCAAAGTGTCAATGGCGAGCGACTGATCCCGGGAGATCGGGGCGATGTTGCCATCCCGATGTGCGTGAGGTTGGGGGGCGCCAGTCTGGGTCGGTGGGAGCGATGTCGCGGGTCGTTGACGCTCATGCGAGCGGGATTGCAACGGAGCAAGCCCACAGGCGAGCATGGACGGAGTCGCTTGGTGGGCGACGGGGTACCGCGCTCGTTCGAGATCTTCCAAGCGTCCCGTGCTGGGTTGCGCGGCGACGACCGCTCGCGGCGAGATCGGGGGCAGTCGCGGGCAGTCATCGCTCCCCCCTCCGTGCCAGTCTCGATGAGACACTTCCGATCGCTGCCTGCCCCAGATCCCTGCCCCAGATCCCTGCCCCAGATACCTGCCCCAGATACCTGCCTGTCTAGGTTCGCCCCGCCTCGCTCGCTCCACGTTCGCTCCCACGCTCCCGCTCCATGGGGCTCCGCCGGGAGCCTGCGGGGATCATCGGGCGCGACGAGGCGGGCGCAAGGAAGGCGTCGTCACCCGAAGAGACGATCGGAGCCTGCAGCGGTGACTGACTCGCTGACTCCCTCGCTCGCTGGAACGTGACCCGATCCGGTCGTAGCCTGCGCCAAAGGAGTCACCATGAGCACGACATCCGCCTCCGACGTGCCGGACATCATGACCGTCCCCGTCCATCACGGGATGTTCTGCTGGTTCGAGCACCACAGCGACGCGCCCGAGC
>VGXO01000081.1 GCA_016873275.1 Phycisphaerae bacterium | reverse complement strand
GCGAGGGAAGCAGGGTGCGGGTCTCCCCGCTGCCGGAGTTGCGGAGCCAGACCTCCGGACCGCTCGGTCCCTCGACCATGCCCGTCACGAACCACTGGGCGTACGGGAACTCCGCGGGCGGCGGAGGCGGCGCGGTCGCCGCGTCGCGGGGTCGCTTGACCCGCGGCTCGGGCGCCGCGGCGGGCGGGGTCGCGAAGGGATCATCCGCGAGGAGGAGCGCGTAGCGGTCGAAGGGCGTCGCCTCGATGACCGGCTCCGCTCCCTCGCTCGCCACGAGACCCGGGACGAAGACGGTGGTCAGGCGGAGATCGAGCTTCATCCGCCCGTCCGGCGCCCGCTCGAGACGCATCGAGTCGATCCGCTTGAGCCACGGCTCCTGGTCGATCCGGTGGGCGAGGCGCAGCACGGAGTCGAGCGGACCCTGCACGCTGACGCTCGCCGGGACCTCGACGAAGTCCGGCTCGTCGCGGAGCGCCCGCTGCGTCGCCGACCGCGAGAACTCGCTCCGGGCGGGCGTCCCGCGGGTCGTCGGGGACTGCGTGGAGACGACGAGCGACGCCGCGAGCCCGCTTTCCTCGCCGAGGCGGTTGAGCCGCGAGCGAAGCGAGCTGTCCGCGGTCTCGAGGTCGCTGCCGAGCATCCGCGCCGCGAGCCCGTCGAGCCGCGAGTCGATCTTCGGGCGCTCGCTCCGCTGGCGCCTCCCCGTCGCGATCGCGTTCTCGAAGGTCGCGATGCGACCCGCGATCTCGGCATGGCGACCGTCGAGGACCCCCGCCCCCCACTGCTGCCCGAGCCAGAAGGAGGTCGCGGCGCCGAGGGCGAGCGGCACCGGCCACCAGCGTCGCAGCCGCCGCAAGCGATCCGCGAGGGAGGTCGCTCCGGCGACGATCGTCGGAGCCTCGCTCGGCGTCGTGGCGGGAGTCATGGCGAGGACTCCTCGGAGGCGCCTGCCGCGGAGGTCGTCGGAGCCTCGCCGCCGGTCGAGAAGGAGGAGGAGGAGGCATCCGTCCTGCCGCCTGCCTCGACCTCGTCCTTGAAGTCGCCGCGCAGCTGGAAGCTGAAGGGAATCGGAAGCCGCCGACCGCCCGCGGCATCCGCGCCGGTCGAGCGGAGCTGGTAGCGGCGGTCCTCGACGATGCGGTCGCGGAGCTCGTCGGCGGCGGCTCGATCGACCGCCTCGCCCTCGACGACGAGCCGCACCTGACCGTCGGCGACGAACTTCCCGCCCCGCTCGTAGCGAACCGGAGTCGCGGTGAGGGTCCCCTGCATCCCATCGATCAGGACCTCGTCGCCCTCGGGCAGGAACCCGCGGATCGCCATCGCGTGATCAAGCCACGCCGGACGCAGGTCGCTCCACGCCTCGAGGTGCCCGAGGCGGAGCCGGTCGCGCTTGAGCCGAAGCGAGTCGGCGAGCGCCTTGCGGGCGACGCCCTCGAGCTCGGTCGCGCGAGTCTCCTCGGCTCGAAGGCGACCCTTTCCGATCGTCCAGCCGCCGAGCGCCGCGACGACCATCACCCCCGCCGCGGCGAGGACCCGCATGCGTCGTCGCCGCGCGAGGTCGGGCGGTCGCTTGGGGTGGGCAAGGTCGATCCCGTGCCGGGCGTGGCGGCGCTCGAGGAGGAGACCGAGCAGCGGCCAGACCATCGCCGCCGCCTCCGGATCGGGCGTCCGCAGGTCCGGATGCTGGCGGAGTTGGCGGCAGGGCAATCCCGTCGAGGCGGCAAGCTGCGGCACCGCGAGGCGGGCGACATCCGCGCCGCCGAGGACGACCGCCGCCGCGACCCGCTCGTCTCCCTGCGAGATCCGGTAGCTGAGCCAGGTGCGGCGGGTCTCCATCGTCACCGCCTCCGCCTTCAGGAGCGTGCTCTCCGCGTCCTGCACGCCGACGCCGCGGGAGAAGAGCAGCGATCCGCCGCCCACCACCGTCAGCTCGAGGTCGTCCGGTCCGATGTCGACCGCGAGGAGCGAACCCTGCTCGAGCGAGGTCGGGTCGCCCGGGGTCGGCGGATCCGACGGACCGAGACCGTCAGGACCCTCCATGCGCCTCACTGAAGAAGGATCGAGCCTTCCGACGAGGTGCGCCGCCCCGAGGCAGCGGAGGCTGATCGCCTCGACCTCGAGACCCGCCGCCTTCGCGACCTCCCGCTGGAACCGGACCACCGGACCCGGCACCGCGACCGCGAGGACCCGCGAGCCGGTCTCCGTGGTCTCGACGAGGGCGTAGTCGATCTCCGCGGACGCCGCGTCGATCGGAAGATCGCGCTGCATCGCGAGCCGCGTCATCTCGGGAAGCTCCGCCGACTCGCGGGTGGGCAGGTCGAGCCGCTTGGTGCTCGCGAGGCTCCGGGAGAGGGCGAAGACCGCCCCGCGACCGGAGAGCCCGAGCTCCTTCAGGAACGCCGCCACCGCCTGCCCCACCGCCGTCGCGTCGGAAGGATCGACCCCCGCAGGCCAGGGACGGCTCGCCGCCGCGGCGAGCGCGCCGCCGAAGGTGCCCGGACGGATCGCAGCGACCTGCACTCCGGTCCTCGACACCTGCACGGCGATCTTCTGGCGGCTGCTCATCTCGACGAGCCTCGATGCTCGGACCTTCTGCTTCGACCAACGAATCCTTGCACGCGAACTCGACCTCGATCGACCGTTCGCGGGGTCGCGGTCCTCTTTCGCCCGCGATGCCCCAGCACGCTGCTCAGCCGCTCGACGACCAACGCCGCCAGCGACCGAGGGGGGACCGCCCCCCGCCCCCGCCCCCGCCCCGGACTGCCTGAGGCGGAGATCCTCCATCCTGCCCCGCACCCTCGCCGCGGTCGCCGCCGAGCCTCGGATTTCCCTGAGAACGCCGGAGATTCACCCCCTTCGGCGCCTCCGGAAGAGGGTTCGTCGCCTCAAGCCGATCGGCGAGGTCGCTTTCCGTCGAGTCGAGGTCGCCCCCGAACGCGTCGTCCGGTTCCTCGTCGATGCTGACGCGATCCCCGGGCGATGGCTCCGCGGGTGCCGAGTCCCCGAGCGACGACTCCCCGACCGCCTCGAAGCTTCCTTCGTCGAGATGAAGCACCAGCCGCGCGACGAGGTCGAGCTGGGTGATCTCGCGGATCGCGGCGAAGCGAGGTCGATCGCCGGAGAGGTCGATCACGACCTCCCAGACCGTCGCGTCCTCGATCGGTCCCTCGGGCGACTCGGTGGAGACGCTGCCGCAGGCGAGCCGCACGCGCCACGCGAGGCTGCGGGGAGAGATCCGCTCGACGAGCTCCGGATACGCCGCGAGCGGAAGGATCTCCCGCAGCGCCGGCCACATCACCGTCCGCCGCTCCTCCGGCGAGAGGTCCTCGCGCACGCGGACGATCTCCTCCGCCTGCTCGGGGGTGATCCCCGGCAGCATCCGGATCGCCTCGACCGGCGCGAGGTTGAGGTCGAGTCGGCCGCTCCGCCACGGGGAGGGATCGACGGCGAGGACATCAAGCGCCGCGACCCATTCGCCCGCGGGGAGCCCGGCGTCGAGGAGCGCCTGCGCGAGGTCGCGCTCGGTTGGCGCGGGGGCGCCCTCGGGTCGCTCGCCGCCGAGTCGGCGGGCGATCGCGGTGGCGGCGATCTCGCCGACCTTCTCGCGCACGATCTCCTCGACGTCGGGGGACCACGGCGACGCGAGCACGCGCGGCTCGCCTTCCGAATCGATCGACGGCTCGATCGCGAAGACGCCGAGCAGATCGACGAGCGCGAGCGGCGCGTCCGAGCCGAGGCGGTCGAGGATCCGCTCGCGGCGGTCCTCCTCTCGACCCTCGATCGCCCCGCGAAGGTCGAGCGACTCGGGCGGACCAAAGAGCGCCGCCATCGAGAGCCCCGGTGCGCCGACGAGCGCCTCGACCGAGTCGAGGCGACTACCCGCCGCCTCCCGCGCCGCGACGACCGCCGCCGCGACCGCGGGATCGACGCCGCCCGCCTCGAGCTCGAGCGCCGAGACGCGGAGAAGGTCGATCTTCCCGCCCTCGCTGACGAGGAGCTCGCCTCGACCACCGATCGGCAGGAGCCGCACGACGCCGAGCCGCGAGCCATCCTCCTCGACGATCATCTGCCGCTCGAGCCGCGGCGCGTCTCCGCGCAGCATGCGACCGCGCTCGCGGGCAAGCTCGCCCGCCACGACCTGCAGCCCCGACCACGCGAGCACCTGCGCCCGGGTCGCCTCCGCCGCCCGCCGCGCGCCCGCGGTCTCCGCGCGGGCGAGCATGAGCACCGTCGCGGCGACCGCGAGCCCGATGCCGGCGACGACGAGCACGGCGAGGAGGACGAAGCCGCGGCGCGGCACGGGTCGTCGCCACAAGAGCGCCGACCGTCGATCGGACCTCCCCTCCGTCTCGCTCGCTTCGCGAGCGAGCCACCTCCCCGTCGTCGCGGCGCGACGAAGGGGAGGAGTTCCAGACGCAGCCCCATCCAACTCCTCCCCACGACGCAGTCGGGGTGAGGTGACCTGCGAGCGCAGCGAGCAGGACGGAGGGGTCCCACGACGACGGGTTGGGCTCATCACGGCTCCTCCTCCTCGACGCCGCCAAGACTCCCGCCCGCATCCGGAATCGGAATGACCCGCACGCGGTCGGGCGGGCGCGACGGACCGCCGAGATCCTCGCGCTCGACGCCTGCGCCAGTCGTCTCGCCACGATCCTCGATCGACTCCGCCTCCCCCGCATCCGCCGCGCCGTCCTCGTCGGCCTCGACGAGGAGATCGACCTCGCCGAGCGCCTCGTCCTCGCGAACCCACCACAGGCTTACCTCGATGGCGCGCGGGAGCGCCTCCCGCGCGACGCTGTCGAACTGGTCGAGCCATGCGTCGCCATCGTGGTATCGGAAGCGGATCACCGCCGGGATCGATCCAGAGGACGCGCCACGACCCTCGCCGCGGACGAGGCTCGCCGGCGCCCCCGCGCCGAATCCGCCGCGAAGGACCAGCCTCTCCCGGTCGGCGAGCGCCAGCGTCCGCGTCGCGACGTCGCCGAGGCGCCACGCCGGCACGCCGCGGGCGACGACCTGGAGCGACTCCGCGGCGCCGCGCACTCCGACGCCGAGGATCGCGTCCTCGACGACCGTCGTCGCAAGCGCCCGCTCGATCGCGAGCAGGACCGCGTCCGCCTCCCGCTGGCGCGACATCGCCTGCTCCAGGCGGTCGCGCGAGGCGAGGAGATCGACCACGAAGCGACCCATCGCGACCGCGAGCGCGAGGAGGATCCCCACGGCGACGAGCACCTCGATCAGCGTGAATCCTCGGGTCGCCCGCCTCATCGACGTCGCTCCCGCTCGTCGAGCTCGCTCGATGATGCCTCCTCGTCCACGCTCGCCGGCAGCTCCGAGAGGGATGCGTCCCGATCAAGGTCGGACCGATCCTCCGCCTCGCGCGACGCGTCGAGATCCGCCTCGAGGGCGTCGAGGTCGTCGCGCCGAAGGGAGAGCAGCTGCCGCAGGACGAAGATCGGCGCAGCATCGGCATCGCCTGCGCGATCGAAGACCTTCGCTTCGGCGAGGACGAGTCCAGGATGGTCGCTGCGGCGCCCGCGGACCTCGACGCGGAGGTCCTGCCAGGGAGCCGCGAGCTCGCCGAGGTCGCCCGCGGCGAGGTCGCCCATCGGTCGCAGTCCCGCCTCGAACTCCGCAAGCACCGATCGCGAGGCGTCCACCGCCGCGGCGAGCCGCTCGGCGCGGGCGATCGCGCGGGTGCAATCGCCGAGGACCGAGAGCACCAGACCTCCCGTCGCGACGAAGAGCCCAAGCGCCAGCAGCACCTCGAGCAGCATGCCGCCGCGGCGCCGGGTCGGACGCGCGTTCATCGCGCGGGCTCCGGCGCGGCGTCGCTGGGCGCCGGCTCCGGCGCCGCCCAGCGCGGCAGACCCGTCGGGTCGCCGAGGTCGAGTCGCCGCCGTCGCGGCGGGTCCTCCGGCGCCGTCTCCTGGGCGAGCCACCAGGACGCGGCGAGCAGGTTGCCGCCGTCCGGAAGGTAGATCGCGAGCATCGAGGGAACCTCCTCGTCCTCCGCGGGCTCGATCGCCTCGAGGGGATCCTCCTCGTCGCCAGCCTCCTCGAACTCCGCCCGAGGCGCCGAGGAGACGGGGCGAAGCGTCAGCGACGGATCGAGGTCGAGCCTTGACCAGCCCGCCGTGATCGCGGTCGAGGTCGCCGCGCCCTCCTCCTCGCCGACGGCGATGGCAAGCGCGCCGATCTCGTCCTCCTCCTCGCGGCGCGATCCGGAGAAGTCGATGCGGGATGGATCGAGGTGCTCGGCGACGAGGCGCGATCCGGCGGCGTCGTGCTCGAGGCGCACCGCGACGAGGCGACCGCTCGACATCGCCTCCGCGCGGGCGAGCATCAGGAAGGCGGAGAGGCGCGACGCGGACTCCGGAAGCAGCCGTGACTCCACGCGCGACGCGACCCACGGCAGGGCGATCCCGGCGAGCGCGACGACGATCGCGAGCGCGACGAGGACCTCAAGGAGCGAGAGACCGCGCCGCGCGGACGCGTCAGCCGCCGCTCGTCGAGCCCGAGTCCATGTCGCCGAAGTCCTCATCGACCGAGCCATCCTCCCCGACGCGACCCTCGTGGACGGAGATGTCGTCCTCGGTGCCCTCCTCGCCGTCGGGACCGACGGAGAGGAGGTCGTACTCGAGGCCTTCGACCTCGCTCGGCTGACGGTAGACCCACTCGTGACCCCAGAGGTCCTTGGGGGCGGGCTTCTTCAGGTAGGGACCGCCCCACCGCTCGCGGTCCTCGTCGCTCTCGAGCGAGGAGGAGGTCCACAGCACCGCGATGCCCTCGTCCTCGCTGGGCCAACGCTTCATCTCGGCGCGGAACTGCTCCATCGCCTGCTCGAACGCCTGCAGCTGGAGCCGGGCGTTGCCGACGTCGGCCTTCTCGCTTGCGCCGAGGATGTTGACGAGGACGAGCCCGCCGATCGCGAGCAGGATCCCGATGACGATCAGGAGCTCGAGGATCGTGAACGCGCGGCGGACGCGGCGGCGGGAGGAGCGATGCGTGGTCATGGACGGGACCCTTCGGGACGTGATCGAGGAGGACAGGTCAGGCAGGACGGGAGGAGAGGGATCTGGACGGACGGGGAAGGACCGGGCGGCGAGGCTTGCACGCCTCCCGCGACGGGATGCGAGATTCGGACGAACGTACCGGCGAGGGTAGGAAGTCGGGGTCACAACTGCGACCCCATCTGCATCATCGGCACGACGAGGGCGAGGAAGATGAAGAGGACCATCCCCGCCAGGACCAGCAGGAGCGCCGGCTCCATGAGGCGGACGAGGATGGTCAGGGTCGAGTCGATCCGCCGCTCCGCGGAGTCGGCGATGCCCACCAGGACCTCGGCGAGGTTGTTCGCCGACTCGCCCACCGAGATCATCTCGACGGTCTCCTCCGCGAAGAGCCCGCTCCGACCGAGGGGCGCCGCGAGGGGCTCGCCGGACCGGACCGCCTCGGTCGCCTCGTCGATCGCCGCCGCGAGCAGGTCGTTCCCCGCCGCGTCGCGGCTGATCTGCATCGCCGCGAGGAGCGGGATCCCGTTCTCGAGGAGCGTGCCGAGGGTCCGGCAGAACCGCGCGACCGCGAGCGATCCCACGATGGTGCCGATCCCCGGCGTCGAGAGCTGCCACCGCGCGAGGCGGACGCGGACCTCTGGTCGACGCCTCGCCCACGACCACCCGGCGACGAGCCCGACGAGGAGGAAGGGGATCGCCGGATACCACGTGGTGAGCCACGCGGAGAGCCCGAGCAGGATGCGGGTCGCGAGGGGAAGGTCCATGGTCGCGAAGAGGTCGGCGAAGCGCGGCACGAAGAAGACGAGCGCCGCGACCACGAGCCCGACCCCGACGAGGAGGAGCACCGCCGGATAGATCAGGTTCCCGAGCACCTTGCCCTTCATCTGCGCCTGCCGCTCGAGGAAGGCTCCGAGACGCCCAAGCACCGGCTCGAGGAACCCGCCCCGCTCGCCCGCCCGGATCATCGCGACCTGCACCGAGGGGAAGGTCCGCGGGAACCGCGACATCGCGTCGGCAAGGCGGTCGCCCTGCGCGACCGCGTCGGCGATCGCCGCCATCGCCTCGGAGAGCCCGCGATGGCTCTTCCCCCGGGCGAGCAGGCGGATCGCCCGAAGCAGCGGCACGCCGGCGCGGAGGAGGTCGGCGAGCTGCCGGTACATCG
>VGXO01000080.1 GCA_016873275.1 Phycisphaerae bacterium | reverse complement strand
CACCTCGCGGACGCCTGTCGCGCACCCGTCGCCCACGTCGCCATGCAGCAGGACCTCGATCGTAAGTCCTCTATCGTCGAGCCATCCGGTCGCGGCGATGGAGAACTTCCCGCTCCAGCCCCCCGCCTTGTCGACCGAATTCGACTCGACGGCTGCGGGTGCCCCGGGGGCGGAGACGATCGCCGGACAGAAGACGTCTCGGGCACCCGGGCATGCATTGATCGAGCGGAACAGTTCCTCGACCGACGCTTCGCTCACGCACTCGACGCGAGGAGCCGCGGAGACTCCCGCCGCGCCATCGGGTGCGGCCGTCCGGAGCGCCCCGAGGGGCGGGAGGTCGGCATCCGCCGGCACACGGTCCGAAGTGCCCGCGATGCGCTGCGCGGGCGCCGATGCGCAGTACTCCGCCGTGCGTCACACGATCGCGTCACACCTTTGCACGGGGTCGATCGCGTGCGGCGACGGACGCGACGGTCGCCGATGTGCGGATGCAGAGCGCGCGTCACCTGATTCCGTCGCGATGAAGCGCTCCCGTACGACCACGTCCTCCCGGAACGTCACCCACGGAGCAGGAATCTCGCGAGTTCCCCGAGGCTCGCGGATATCCTTGCATCTCCGCCCGATCGAACGCCGGAACGGTCCGTGCGCCAGGCTGACGCGCGTCGTCCCGAGCATCCCGAGCGCAAGTCCGGCCGCGCAAGTCCATGACATCCGCCACGTCGATGTCATCCACCACGTCCATGTCATCCACCACGTCCATGTCATCCACCACGTCCATGACGCCCAGGAACTCCATGCGCTCCATGCACCGCATCATCATCGTCCCGACGCTCTCTCTCATCACCTCGATGCTCGGCGGGGTTCCGCTCCACGCGGACGTCCCCTTCCAGGAGCTCGCGGACTTCGGGCAGGGCGGAACTCCGACCGACGCCAATGCCGACGGGGTCATCTCGGGCATCCTGTTCATCGACGACCTCGCGACTCCGGTCATCTGGCCGAGCGCCACGTCGCAGCCCATCGTCCTTCCGACCGACGGACTCGAGGGCGATGCGTCGGCGATCAACTCCGATGGGCTGGTCGTCGGGCACGTCCGGGACGGAGATCTGCGCATGCCGAGGCTCTGGGAGGGCGGGGAGCGCATCGCCTTGCCCGACCTCGGCGAAGGGGGCAGCGCGCTCGACGTGAACGAGTCGGGCGTCATCGTCGGCTACGTCATCATCAAGGGCAGGATCACGGCGGCGCGATGGATCGACCGGCAGCTCGAACTGCTCGAGACTCCCGACCTCGGCGCACCCGGCCTCGAGAAGTGGAGCGTCGCCCAGAGCATCAACTCCTCAGGCGAGGTCACGGGAACCGTCGGCCTCGCCTTCGAGTCGGTGTCGGCGGCACTCCGCTGGAACCCTTCGGGCACCGCCGAGCAGGTGAACGGCGGCGGCACGCTGACGGACGGAATCTCCATCGACAACGTCGGCGGCATCGTGATCAACGGCCTGTTCGAATCGGAGACGATCGGTCGACCTGCGAGGCTGCTCGCCGACGGCGGGGTCGAGCTTCTCGAGATTCCGGAGGACGCCTCGTTCGTGGCGGCGACCGCGATGAGCCGCAACAGCATCGCCTGCGGCTACTACTTCACCGGAGAAGGTTCGCGGCTGAAGGCCGCCGCATGGCCGGCAGGAGTCTTCACGCCGCTTGAGCTTCCTCAGGGGAAGTACTCGGCCACTCCGCTCGGGGTGGGCGTCGACGGAGTCGTCCTCGGGTTGGTGACGGGCATGGATGGCGCCATCACCCCCGGCTTCTGGGCGCTCGACGTCGAGGACAACTTCATGCTCGGCAGCGGAACCAGCGGCGAGCGCGGACAGGAGATCGAGCTCTCCGCGGCGAGCCTGCGCAAGAGCGGTCCGAACGTCGGACACAGCGTCGCCTTCTCGATCGATGGAACCATGGTCGGTCGCGCGATCACCGGCGCCGACGGGGTGGCGCGGCTCTCCTTCGTGGTGCCGCCCGACGCCCTCGGGGACCGGATCGAGCTGCGATTCACGGACGAGAACGGCGCGACTGGCGTCGCGACCATCGATCTGGGGACCGGCTGCGTGCCCGCCGACCTCGACTGCGACGGCTCCGTCGGCGCGCTCGATCTCGCTGCGGTTCTCGCCGCATGGGGCCCCTGCTCGGGATGTGCCGCCGATCTCGACCACGATGGATCCGTCGGCGCGATCGATCTCGCTGCGGTTCTCGCCGCCTGGGGCGGCTGAGCGCGGCATCCGGCGTCGAAGGCGAGGTCCTGTCTGAGCGATGGCCGAGGGCCTGAAGTCCGCCTTGACGCAGGGATCGCGCGGAGGAGCCAGCTACTGCACCGTTCCCCACGCGCCGAGCAGGCGACTGAGATCGACGCCGTCGACCGTGCCGCTGCCGTCGAGGTCGCCGGCGCCGTGACCCGGACCCCACTGGCCGAGGATCTGCGCGAGATCGGTGCCATCGACCGATCCGCTGCAGTCCACGTCGGCCGCCTCGCGGCACGGCGTGGCAAACGCGTCGTTGTAGAAGTCCCAGCCCGCTGCCGCGAGAGCCTGCAGAGTCCCCGGCAGCGAGTGCCCGACGCCGGGGATGACCGTGAGTTCGTGAGGCACGCCGAGTGAGACCAGATGGCCGTGGAAGTCGACGTTGGAGGGCATCGTGAAGTCCTCCTCGCCAACCCCGATGCGGATCTCGGTGAGGAGCGTCTGGTGCACCGACGCGCGCTGCGCGGCGATGGTCCATGGGTGCTGCGCAAGGTAGTAGGCGGGATCGCTGCCCCACACCATCTCGTAGAGCGCGGCGCGCTGGCTCGGCGGGACGTTCGAGCCCTTTGGCGCGTCCATGAAGTCAAGCTGCATCGGGCCCGCGCCGAGCATCGAGATGCCCGCGAAGAGATCTGGCCGTCGAAGTCCGAGCCGACCCGCGCCTTGACCGCCCATGCTGAAGCCCTCGACGATCCGACCCCGCCGCGACGCGATAGTCCGGAAGGTCGCGTCGACATGGGGCAGCAGGTCGTCGATGACCACCGACTCCATCGGCACGCTGCCATCGAGCGAGTTGCACCACATGCTGGCGCCCATCCCGTTCGGGAACACCACGATGACGGGCGGGATGAGCCCCTCCGCGGAGGCGTTTCGGAACCAGGTGTTGAGCGTGGGGATGTTGGTCGTCGGGACGCCAGAGCCGTGCAGCCAGTAGATGACGGGGAAACGTGCCGTCGGACTCGCGTCATACGTGGAAGGGAGCGACACGTGGTAGCTGACCGTGGTCTGTGCGGTCGGGCTGAAGAACGTGCCGTACACGAGACCCGGGCCGCTGACGGGGGGCGTGGTCCACTGGGCGGATGCACTGGCGGCGCAGACGGCGGCGAGGATGAGGGCGGGACGTCGCATCGGGGGGCTCCTGGTGGGACCAAGGGAGTCGGAACGTGCGACCCGGTCGAGGATTGCACGGGGCCGGGTCGCCCGCCTCTGATCCAGAGATGGATGCCCCATGATGCGGCACACGCATCAGTTTCCCGGGGACTCCGTGGTCTGGACTTGGGCGACCCACCTCCGAGTGCCGCCCCGACGCCAAGCCCTTGCCGTGACCGCCCTCACCTCGCTCCTCGCGCCCGCTGCGGAGACTGGCAACCTCATCGCGCCCGCCGCGGTCCGAGCAGCGTTCCGCTCGCGCCCCCGAGCGGGACGCAGTTGTTCACCAAGAGGGGGGGTTCAACAGAGAGCGCGAGAGTCCGAGAGGGTTCCGCGGTGCAGCCCGAGCGGAACGCGTCGGGTTCCGCTCGGGAAGGCTCGGATGGGCTCTCGGAAGTCAGAGCGCGGCCCGTTCGGGGGCGTCGCTGGAAGGCTCGCTTCCAGCGGGAGTTCCGACGCGGTTTGCCGTGGGGCCTCGCGCGGGGCGTTCTGTCAACCAAAACGCCGCCTCGCGTCTTGATGAACTGAGAAGGGCGGCGTGGCGAACTCCCCGGACGAAACGGCTTCAAACCCCAGTCCCGCTACCCGCGCCCCTCCACTCAATTCTCGTCCGCCGTGAGCGCCTGCAGGTACGCCTGGTAGGCATAGACACGGTCGCGCTGCCTGCCGCTGGTCTCGTGCAGGACTCCGACTCCTTCCAGCACCTCGACCGCCTTGCGCGCGGTCGGTGCGGTGGCGCCCAGCAGCATCGCGGCCCTCGGCACCGTCACGATGGGGTTCGACGGCAGCAGGTCGAGCAGGTGGATCGCCGCCACGGTGGCGCCCCCGTGCGACATGAGCCGGCCGCGGTCTTTGGCCGTGAGCGCGAAGATGCGCTGGGCGACTGCGACGCCGTCCTCGGCGGCCTCCTCGATGCACGCGAGGTAGAACTGCGTCCAGCCTTCCCAGTCGCCGTCGGTGCGCACGGCCGAGAGCCGGTCGTAGTACTCACGCTGGTGACGCTTGAACGAGTGGCTCAGGTACAGGATCGGCGACCGCATTACGCCCCAGTGCTCGAGGAGCAGGGTGATGAGCAGGCGCCCGATCCGACCGTTGCCGTCCAGGAAGGGGTGGATCGTCTCGAACTGCACGTGCGCCAGCCCGGCCTTGACGAGCGGCGGCAGCGGATCGCGCCCGTGGATCCATCGGTCGAGGTCGGCGAGTAGCCCCGGTACCGCGTCGGCCGGAGGTGGCACGAAGCGCGCATTCCCGGGACGCGTGCCTCCCACCCAATTCTGGCTCGTTCGGATCGTGCCCGGCTTCTTGTCGCCGCCACGACGGGTGCCGGCATCGCTCATGAGGCGCCGGTGCGCCTCGCGGAGCAGGCGTGCGCTCAGCGGCAGCCCCTTCGGCCTCGCAAGTTCGCGGCGTGCGTAGGTCAGAGCCTCGACGTAGTTGCAGATCTCCTCCACCTCGTCCTCATGCATGGTGCGGTCGGTCGCCTCGAACTCCAGCACGTCGCGCAGGGTGGCCTCGGTGCCCTCGATCTGCGAGGTCAGCACCGCCTCCTTCCGGACGAAGCCGTAGAGGAACCACTCGGTGCTGGGCACAAGGTTCGCCGCGACCTCAAGGCGACCGACGGCCGCCATGGCGCGCCCGCAGGCGGCGTCGATCGGCCCCTCGACGCGGAGCGACGGTCCGGCAGGGGGCAGGGCGGCCGGCACGAACGCACGCACGGTCTCGCCGCCGACGGTGGAGTTGCGGTAGGTACCGGTGGTGCGTGGCATCGGAAGCGCTCGCTTCTCAGGCCGTGATGCTAGGAAACGATCGCTTTCTAGTCAACGGCGGAGGGAAACGATTCATGGCGAGGCGCACCGCCGATGGGTGGAAGTGCGTTCGGCCCGCCAGCGTGGTTCAAGCAGATCGCGATCGGTACGCGAGGGCCCTCGCCGCGTCGCCAAGCGCTTCGTGGATCGCAGCGAGCTCTGCGAAGACGTGCGGATCGGGCGCGCCGGCCGCCGCACACTCGGCCTCGAGGGCATTCTGGACCTCAAGCGCGTCCGCCAGTCGGTCCATCGATCGCAGCGTCCATCCGATCATCCACCGTGCGATCCGATGCGCGGCAGCATCGCCTTGCGCCGCACGCAGGCGACCGCCAGGACAAGGGACGCTTGTCCAGCCGCCGCAAGACCGAGGTCGTCCTGCGGCTCTTCCGCGGAGAGACGCTCGACGCACTCAGCCGGGAGCTCGGCGTCACGCCCGGCAAGCTCGCCCAAACTTGAAGCATGGTGGCGTGACGAGGCGCTCGCCGGCATGCAGACCGGGCTCCAGTCGCGCGAGCCCGACCATCGCGACGGCTTCATCCACGACCCAACTATCTTCAATTGATTGAGCCAAGGTCGGCGACCAGGCAATGTTGATCGAGCTCCTCGAGAAGAAGATCGAGATCCTGGAGGACGGCCTCCGCCCTCCGCCGCGGAGGCCGTCCCAGTCTTGAATGATTGGGAGCCAGGCGATGTCACCCTCCGCGAAGAAGCCCTACGGCATCCTGCGTGTCTGCCACGCGTGGCGGCTCGCCCGCGCCACCGTCCAGCGCCACAAGGCGCTGGCGGATGATGCGCCGCGGATCCCCGCGAAACGCGGCCCGAAGACATCCCTCTCCGACGAGCAGATCCTCGCCGAGATCCGCGCCGTCCTCGCATCCACGCTCTTCGTCGGCGAAGGCCACCGCAAGGTCTGGGCGCGGCTCCGGCAGGAGCGCGGCGTCCGCACATCGATGCGCCGCGTCCTCAGGATCATGCGCGAGCACGGCATCCTCGCCTGCGACCGTCCGTCCGGCGTGCGCGGGCCAGAGACGCACGACCGCACGATCACGACAGAGACACCCGACGAGATGTGGGCCATCGACGCCACCGGCTGCCTCACCGACGAGGGAAACGCCGCGGCCCATGAAGATCATCGGGTGGTCATCGACCACTGCACGGGCGAGTGTCTCGGAGTGCGCGCGGCATTGCGCGGCACGCGATTCGAGGCCATCGAGTGTCTCCGCGAGGCGATCCACTTCACGAAGGGGCGGTACGAGGACAAGATCGCGGAGGGCACGAAGCTCCGCCACGACCATGGCAGCCAGTTCATCTCGCACGCCTTTCAGGACGAGCTCAAGACCCTCGGCATCGAGTCGAGCCCGTTCTTCGTCCGCCAGCCGGAGGGAAACGGATGCCCAGTGCTTCAAGACTGGGCGATTCATCCGGACCCTTAAGGAGCAGCTACTCTGGCTGCACCGATTCCGCACCGTCGAGGGGCTCAACCAGGCGCTCCGCGACTTCGCTCATCGCTTCAACAACCACTGGATCATCGGGCGGATCGGCTACCGAACGCCCGCAGCGCACCGACGCATCCTCCTCGGGGAGGCCGCGTGAATACCGACTTCAACTTGTCTCAGAAACTGGATGCGGTACACTCCGGATCACGGCGATCCGAGCGTCCGAGCGTTTCCGGGGCAGGGTGGCCCCTCCGGCACCGTCCGGCCCGCTCCCCCGATCCGCGTTCACAAACGCGAGCGCGCGAAACGCCCACCACGACGCCCCACGCGGGCCGATTCGGCCACGCCGTCAGTCAACGAAAAGACCCGCCTCGACTTCGAGGCGGGCCTTGAACTCCCCCGACTGGACTCGAACCAGTAACCTAGCGGTTAACAGCCGCTCGCTCTACCATTGAGCTACAGGGGATCGGGATGTCGGAGGCGGGGTAGGGTACCCCCCAACCTCCAGTGGTCAAGTTCATCGGTCCGAGGGGGTTGTGCTCCGCATCGGTGGCGCCGAGGAGTCTGTTCGCGCGGTGGTTTGTGGCGTGCCGCGGGTCCGGGAACGGGGCGAGATCGGCGTGGCGAGCCTGGTCCTCCGCGTGGTCTTGCGCATGGTCATGACGCGATGGCGCCGGCTCGATCGCGCGGCGATCTCGACGACGCGGCAGGCGCCGAACGCCGTGTCGATCGACCTGATGGCACCGTGGTGAACTCGGCCGTTGCGCGAACTCGGACTCGGCGCCGAGACCTCGCCGTCGGCGCCGAAGCCGGTTGTCGCATGACTTCATGGCGCGCGGAGGAACTCGATCGTCGCGCGACCTCGCCGTCGGCGCGGAAGCCGATCGTCGCATGACCTCGTGGCAGGCCGAGGAACCCGACCCTCGCGCGACCTCGCCTTACCGTCCGCGCCGAAGCCGGTCGTCGCATGACTTCATGGCGCGCGGAGGAACTCGACCGTCGCGCGACCGTCTCCGTCGAACTCGATCGCGACGGCGCCGTCGGCGTCGAGCGTCGCGCCGCTTGGAATCGCCCCCTTCTGCGGACGCGCCCGGACGGAGCCTCCCGCGGGACCGCGGAGCGCCAGCGTGATCGATTCCGGCGTCCACGCGAGCCGCTCGACGAGGATCCCCCCGCGGACCCGCAATCCCGTGACCTCGCCGCGAGTCCAAACGCCCGGCAGCGCCGGAAGCACCTCGAGCAGGAACCGCGGCAGGCGACCTGGCGCGAACGCGGCGCCCGTCGAGTCGTCGCGCACGTGCGACTGGACGAGCATCTCGGCGAGACCCGCGGCGCCGCCGAAGTTGCCGTCGATCTGAAACGGCGGGTGGTCGTCGAAGAGGTTCGGCAGCGTCGACTTCTCGAGGAGCCTGCGCAGGTTCGCATACGCCTCGTCGCCCTCGCGGAGCCGCGCGAAGAAGTTCACGAGCCATGCCCGGCTCCAGCCGGTGTGACCGCCGCCGTGGGCGAGCCGGAACTCGAGGGTCTTCCGCGCCGCGGCGAGCATCTCCGGCGTTGCATCGAGCGTGAACTGCGCGCCGGGATGGAGCCCGTAGAGGTGCGACATGTGGCGGTGCCCCGGCTCGGCTTCCCGGAAGGGTCGCGACCACTCCATCAGGCGACCGTCGTCGCCGATCTGCGGC
>VGXO01000079.1 GCA_016873275.1 Phycisphaerae bacterium | reverse complement strand
CTCCGATCCCCGGTCGAGTGGAAGGCTGCGCCCACGCCGACGACGCCCCCAGCAGGGACACGAGGAGGATCGCGATCAGGGGGAGGCGGTGAAGACGCATGGCAAGCCTGGGTGACGACCGAGTGACACAGGGAGTATGGCGCCGAGCGGAGGACGGGTCCAACGATCCGCGGCGAAGAACGACCTCCGAGGACGGGTCCTGCGGGGGAGTTGTTCTCCCGGGATCGGGGGGAGGATGCGTCTTCGCGGACCAAAAACCTCCCACCTTCTCCGAACGCCGAGGGAAGGTCGGTCGTTTTCGCTTGGATCCTTCGGATGCGGTTCCATAATCCAACCGCAAGCATCCTTCGAAGTTCCGGGCCTCCATGCCAACGTCAACCCCCCTCCAGGAACGCGCCATGCACGACGCCAACCGCTCGATTCGGTCCTCGTTCCCCGCGTCTCTCCGAACCTCGATCCTCGCGTCCTCCGCAGCGATGACGGTCGCCTCGGCCGCCATGGCGCAGGTCTACGCCGATGGCACGGTCGATGCGGCCTACGGCAAGCCGCTCGCGATCCAGGACACGAACACCCAGTTCGGAAACAGCAACCTCGGGGTGGTCGATCGCGCGAATGGCTCGGAGATCGACGGGCTGCACGCCATCGTCACCGGCACGCATCTCTACTTCATCCTGACGGGCAACCTCGAGAGCAACTTCAACCGACTCGACGTGTTCATCGACTGCAAGGAGGGCGGTCAGAACACCCTCCGCAACGACAACGCGAATGTGAACTTCAACGGGCTCAACCGCCTGGGAACGAGCCCGACCGATCCGAACAACTTCCCGGGGCTCACCTTCGACGCCGGGTTCGTGCCCGACTTCTTCATGGTCGTCAACGGTGGCGGGAACCCCTACACGATCTACATGGACTGGGCCGAGCTGCTCACCCTCGGCGGCGGCACCGGCGGCTACGCCGGCAGCGGCGCGGCGGGCGTCGAGAACGTGCTTGGCCCGTTTCTCCTCGGCATCAACAACTCGAACGTGGGCGGCGTCATCGGCGGGAACGAGTTCAACCCAGACGGCGGCGCCGGCGTGACCACGGGCATCGAGTTCGGCATCCCGCTCGACGTCCTCGGCTACACGGGCGGCGCCCTCAAGATCTGCGCCTTCGTGAACAACGGGTCGCACAGCTTCCTGTCGAACCAGGTGATCGCCGGGCTCGGCGGCAGCGGCAACCTCGGCGAGCCGCGGGTCGTCAACTTCGCGACGATCGCCGGCGACCAGTTCGTGACGGTGGTCGAGGGCGAGACCGGCTCCTACTGCGGCGACCCCGCCACGGGGAGCTGCTGCGAGACCTCCAAGGTGCCCTTCTGCAGCAACGCGATCTGCTGCAACGCGGTGTGCGCGGTCGATCCCTCCTGCTGCACCGAGGCGTGGGATTCAGCCTGTGCCGACCTCGCGGGTCAGCTCTGCGTCGCCTGCGGCGGTCAGAAGACCTGCAACGGCAGCACCGACGACTGCAACGGCAACGGTCTCGCCGACGGGTGCGACATCTTCTATGGCGTCAGCCTCGACTGCAATCTCGACGGGATCCCCGACGAGTGCCAGGGCGAGGTCTTCTTCTGCGTCGATGGGCAGTGGAGCGAGGAGTACGGCAAGGGACTCGCCGTGCAGGACACCCAGACCGAGTTCGGCAACAGCGACATCGGCGCCATCAACACCGCGAACGGGTCGGAGCTCGACGTCGCGTACGCCTTCTTCGACAAGGACCACCTTCACATCCTTCTCGCCGGCAACCTCGAGAGCAACTACAACAAGGTGGAGATCTTCGTGGACTGCCGCGAGGGCGGACAGAACACGCTTCGCGGCGACAACGTCGACGTCGACTTCAACGGGCTGAACCGCATGGGCACCGGCGAGACCGGCCCAGGGCTCACCTTCGACGCCGGCTTCGCCGCAGACTTCTACATGAACATGGGCGGCGGACCGGGCGGCGACTCCGCCTACGACCTCTACCTGAACTGGGCAACGCTGCCGACCGAGGGCGGGGGCACGGGCGGCTTCGGCGGTCCCGGCGACGCGGGCATCCCCAACGCGATGCCGAACGGCATCATGTTCTCGATCAACAACACGAACGTCCTTGGCGTCGACGGCGGCACCGGCTTCGTGCCTGGCGCGGGCGCCGGCGTGCTGACGGGCATGGAGATCAAGGTGCCGCTCTCGCTGATCGACTTCGACGGAGGCTCGATCAAGGTCTGCGCGTTCGTGAACTCGAGCGGGCACGACTTCACCTCGAACCAGGTCATGGCGGGCATCGGCGGCGGTCCGAGCCTCGGTGACCCGCGGAACGTCAACTTCCAGGCGATCCTCGGCGACCAGTTCTTCGTCCTCGGGACCGAGGAGAACCTCTGCCCGGCGGACTTCAACGACGATGGCTTCGTCAATGGCGCCGACCTCACCGGTCTCCTCGGTGCGTGGGGCACCGCAAGCGCGATCTACGACCTCTCCGGCGATGGCATCGTCGGCGGGGCGGACCTTGCCCAGCTGCTCGCGGAGTGGGGCGCCTGCCCCTGACCTCCGGGAGAGTCCTGACGGATCCCGCGCGACCCCCGCCTCGAAACGGGGGTCGCGCGTCATGTTGGGTGGTTCCGTCCCGGGCGGCGGAGCGGAACGGCGCGAGGAATCGCTCGCATTCCGGCGGGGATGAGGCATGGTCCGAAAACGAATCCCCGTCGGCGATCGATCCGAACCTGCTCGGGTTGCCGATCGTCCGACTCCTTCGAGTGCGTGGTCGGACGACTTCGCGTGCCCGCCCCGACCTCGGATGCCTCCCCGTTGCCCGCAACCGCCCCGCGTGAGGGGCGGTTCAACCTGAGTCCGGCGTGGGCGAGGAGTCGCCGCGCCGCCCGATCCGAGTTCCTGCCCGAGTCTCCTGAAGGACCCACTCCGATGCCTGAAGCCATCCGCGTTGCCCACCTCGCCGTCGCCAGCCTCCTGCTTCCCGCGACCCTGGCGCTCGGGCAGGGGCGCGAGCTGCCCAAGTTCGAGGACGTCTCGAAGGGCTACACCCAGGTCACGAGCGTCCAGGAGGGCGAGTCCCTCTACGGCGTCTGGTTCAACGAGAAGGAGCAGCAGCTGCTCGCGGAGCTGCCCCGCAACTGGCAGCGTCAGAAGTACTTCATCGCGGTGACGCCCGCGGGGGGCGTGATCTTCTCTGGTCTCCAGGGACCCGCCCGCTACGTCTTCTGGAAGGACTACGGCGACAAGCTGGCGCTGATCGAGCCGCAGCTCGACGTCCGCTCGACCGGCGAGGCGGTCTCGCGCGACTCGGTCGGTCGCATCTTCACCGACACCGTCCTGCTGGAGGTGCCGGTCGTCTCGCGGGGTCCGACCGGTCAGCCGGTGATCGACCTCGACCAGCTCCTCGTCGGCAGCTCGCAGAAGGTCGCCGGTCAGGCGCTGAATCCGCGCCTCGCGAAGTTCACCAAGACCAAGGCGTTCCCCGAGAACATCGAGGTCGCCGTCGAGGCGCCGGATCCCAACGGCACGCTCAAGACGCTCCACTACTCGATCAGCTTGGTTCCCGAGAACTCCGGCTACAAGCCGCGTGAGGCGGACGACCGGGTCGGATACTTCACCACCGACTACCGAGACCTCGGGCAGTACGGGACCGAGACGAACTGGACCCGCTACATCAACCGCTGGGACCTGCAGAAGCGGGACCCCAAGCTGAGCCTCAGCCCGCCGAAGGACCCGATCGTCTTCTACGTCGAGCACACCGTTCCGGTCCGCTACCGGCGGTTCGTGCGGGACGGCATCCTCCAGTGGAACGAGGCGTTCGAGAAGATCGGCATCGACGAGGCGATCGTCGTCTACCAGCAGGACGAGGTCACCAAGGCGCACATGGACAAGGATCCGGAGGACGTGCGCTACAACTTCGTCCGTTGGCTCAACAACGACGTGGCGACCGCGATCGGACCGAGCCGGGCGCATCCGCTGACCGGCGAGATCCTCGACGCGGACATCATCCTCACCGACGGCTGGATCCGTGCCTTCTACAACTGGTACGAGGACAAGCCGATGGAGGCGGCGATGAGCCTCGGTCCCGAGACGCTCGCGTGGCTCGAGGCGCATCCGCAGTGGGATCCCCGCGTGCAGCTCGTGGCGCCCGCGGAGCGCCGGCAGGTGCTCGCCCAGCGGGAGGCTCGGCGGATGGCGGGGGACCCCGATCCCGCGGACAGCCTGAAGGACCCGATCCTCGCCGGCGACGAGAACCTGCAGGAGATCCAGCAGTGGCTCGGCGACAAGTGCGTCCACTGCCTCGCGGCGCACGGCATGGCGATGGACATGGCGTTCGCGAACATGCACCTCGACATGCTCGGGCTCCTCGATGATCCGAAGCAGGAGGGCGACCTCCTCGACGGCATCCCCGAGTCGTTCGTGGGTCCGCAGCTCGAGCACCTCGTGGCGCACGAGGTCGGGCACACCCTCGGGCTCCGGCACAACTTCAAGGCGTCGGCGCTCTACGACTTCAGCGAGGTCAACGCGGAGGAGATGAAGGGGAAGCCCTTCGCCTCCTCGGTGATGGACTACATCGGGACGAACTTCAACTACACCGAGGGGCTCGCCCAGGGCGACTACTCGATGGTCGGCATCGGTCCCTACGACATGTGGGCGATCGAGTACGGCTACACGTTCGACGATCCGAAGAAGGTGCTCGCCCGCGTCGGCGAGCCTGCGCACGCCTACTTGACCGACGAGGACACCGCGGGTCCCGATCCGCTCGCCCGACGCTACGACTTCGGCAAGGACCCGCTCACCTGGGCGGAGAACCAGATGGTGATGGTCAAGGCGCAACGGGCGAACCTGCTGACCAACTTCGTCAAGGACGGCGACAGCTGGTCGAAGGCCCGCCGCGGCTACCTCAAGACCCTCGGGCGGCAGCGTCAGCTGATCGACGTCGCCGCGAGCTGGGTCGGCGGCACCCACGTCAACCGCGTCAAGAAGGGCGATCCCAACACCGGCGATCCGCTCGTTCCCGTGGCGGTCGACAAGCAGCGGGAGGCGCTCGCCTTCGTCATCTCGAACGCCTTCCGCGACGACGCGTACGGGATCACCCCCGAGCTCGTCACCAAGCTCACCGTCGAGAAGTGGTTCACCGACCGCTCGGCGGGTCAGAGCTCGGCGTGGCCGATCGTCGATGCCATCGCGGCGACGCAGAACCTCGCCCTGACGCTCCTCATGAACCCCGGCACGCTCGGGGCGGTCTACGACAACGAGCTGCGCCTTCCGGCGGATCAGGACGCCCTGACCATGCCGGAGGTCTTCGGGGCGGTCACCGACGAGGTCTACTCGGAGCTGAACGCCGGCAAGATCGACGGATCGTTCACCGAGCGGAACCCGTTCATCTCGCCCTTCCGCCGCAACCTCCAGGCGGACCTCACCGACCGGCTCATCGCCCTCGCGACCGGCAAGGCGGACGTGAGCCGACCGATCCGGCAGCTTGCGCTGATGGAGCTCACCGAGCTCAACGAGCGGCTCGGCGCGGTCCTCAAGGCGGCGGAGCGGAAGGGACTCGACTCCTACTCCCGAAGCCACCTCATGGACATGAAGGAGCGGGTGACCAACGCCCTCGAGGGCGTCTACATCGTCGAGTGACCGACGACGTCGAACCCAAGGATTCCCGCGACGCCCGGCGATGAGCCGGGCGTCGTTTCTTCATGGCGCCGGAGAGGACCGGGCGCGACGGGCGTGGCGGACGGTGATGCGGCGTCGCGCTCGGAGGGAAGCCGCTCAGGCGACCGGAATCGCCGCGACCTGCGTCGGCACGATGATCTCGGCGGCGGTCCGCTTCACGACCTCCTCGACCGGGACGTCGGCGGCATGCTCGCGGAGGACGAACCGCCTCCGCTCGCGGTCCATCTCGAGGACCGCGAGGTCGCTGATGATCATGTCGATGCAGCGGATCCCGGTGAGGGGAAGAGTGCAGGCGGGCAGGATCTTCGGCTCGCCCTTCTTGTTGCAGTGCTCCATGGTCACCACGACGCGGCGGACGCCGGCGACGAGGTCCATGGCGCCTCCCATTCCCTTCACCATCTTGCCGGGGATCATCCAGTTGGCGAGGTCGCCCTCCTGCGAGACCTCCATCGCCCCGAGGATCGCGAGGTCGATGTGCCCTCCGCGGATCATCCCGAAGCTGTCGGAGGAGCTGAAGAAGCTGTGACCGGGGACGCCGGTGACGGTCTGCTTGCCTGCGTTGATGAGGTCGGGATCGACCTCCTCCTCGCGCGGGAAGGGACCCATGCCGAGGAGACCATTCTCCGACTGCAGCCACACCGTCATGCCGGCAGGGACGAAGTTGGCGACGAGCGTCGGGATGCCGATCCCGAGGTTCACGTAGAAGCCGTCCCGAAGCTCCTTCGCGGCGCGGCGGGCGATCTGGTTTCGATCGAGCGGCATGGAGGGCTCCGGCGTCGGGACCTGCGGGACGCGGGGCGTCCCGGCGGGGGCGGGATGATATCGGGAGGCGTGGTCAGGCTTCGCGACGCGCATCTCCCCCGGCGGCGGCACTATCGTGTCCGCTCGCCCGCGGCGTCCGACCGCGGGTCGGGTCCCCACGAGGAAGCTCGATGCCCCAGACCGCCACCGCCTCCCGCGCCAGCCGCCTCCTCGCGACGCTCGGGCTCGACCGAGATCCCCGCGTCGCCGCGCCGGGCACCGCGGGCACGATCACCTCCGAGGACCCCTCGACCGGCACCGCCATCGCGGCGGCGAGGCTTCAGGACCGCCACTCGCTCGAGTCTGCGATCGCCAAGGCGGTCGAGATCCAGCGTCACTGGCGGCGGCTGCCGGCGCCGAAGCGGGGGGAGATCGTGCGGCGCCTCGGCGAGGCGTTCCGCCGCGAGAAGGAGCCGCTCGGCGAGCTCGTCTCGCTCGAGATGGGAAAGATCCGTCCCGAGGGTCTCGGCGAGGTGCAGGAGTGCATCGACATCGCCGACTTCGCCGTGGGGCTCTCGCGGCAGCTCTCGGGACCGACCCTCCCGAGCGAGCGGTCGGACCATCGGATGTTCGAGCAGTGGCATCCGCTCGGCACGATCGGGATCATCACCGCCTTCAACTTCCCCGTCGCGGTGTGGGCGTGGAACGCGATGCTCGCGGCGGCCTGCGGCGACGCGATGGTCTGGAAGCCGAGCCTCCTCACGCCGCTCTGCGCGATCGCGATGAACCGGATCGCCGAGCAGGTCATGCGGGATCAGGATCTCTTCCGCCCGGCGGGGCTCGATCCCGCGGACTTGTTCGGGCTCGTGATCGGCACCGACGCGGAGGTCGGCGAGCGGATGATCGCCGACCGGCGCCTGCCGCTCATCAGCGCGACCGGCTCCTGCCGCATGGGGCGTCACGTCGGTCAGGTCGTCGCGGGGCGGCTCGGGCGGTGCCTCCTCGAGCTTGGCGGCAACAACGCGATCATCGTGATGCCCGACGCGGACCTCGAGCTGGTGGTTCGGGCGGTCCTCTTCGGCGCCGTGGGCACGGCGGGGCAGCGCTGCACCACCACCCGCCGGCTCTTCGTGCATGAGCAGATGGTCGACCGCCTCGTCGAGCGCGTCGTGAAGGCGTACGGCTCGGTGCCGATCGGCGACCCCCTCGCGGCGGGGACGCTCATGGGTCCGCTCTGCCGCCGCGAGGCGGTCGAGGCGATGGCGGAGGCGATCCGCCGCGCCGAGCAGGAGGGCTGCCGGGTCCTCTGCGGAGGTCTCGACGGGCTCGCCCGGATGAAGTCCCGACCCGGACACTTCGTCGAGCCGACGATCGTGCGGGTGCCGAAGGGCAGGGTGCCGGCGATCACCAAGGAGGAGACCTTCGCGCCGATCCTCTACGTCTTCTCGGTCTCGGGGCTCGACGAGGCGATCGGGCTCCAGAACGACGTGGATCAGGGGCTCTCGAGCGCGATCTTCACCGACTCGGTTCGAAGCGCCGAGCGGTTCCTCTCGCCGGAGGGCAGCGACTGCGGCATCGCGAACGTGAACATCGGGACGAGCGGCGCGGAGATCGGCGGGGCGTTCGGCGGCGAGAAGGACACCGGCGGCGGCCGCGAGAGCGGCTCCGACTCGTGGAAGGCGTACATGCGGCGCCAGACCTGCACGGTCAACTACGGCAACGACCTGCCGCTCGCGCAGGGAATCCAGTTCGGCGGATGACTCGAGGAGAGACACGATGCCTCGCCACGTCGCGCTCGTCGGGCTCTGGGTCCTCGTCGCCTCCCTCCTCCTCGGCGCGTGCACGGCGAGGTGGCAGGAGAACCAGGACCGCGTCCGCGTCGGCATGACGCAGGCGGAGGTGGAGGAGCTCCTAGGTCCGCCCTCCTCGCGGGTCAACGTGCCGGAGTTCGCCGGCTCGCCCGCCTACGTCCGTTGGCAGTGGAACGACAACCTCAGCACGCTCGCGACCGGCGCGATGTATCCCGACACCGTGCCGGATCGGGTGATGGCG
>VGXO01000078.1 GCA_016873275.1 Phycisphaerae bacterium | reverse complement strand
AAGGGCTACTTCGTCGGCGTGCCCTGCGTGCTCGGCAAGAACGGCATGGAGCGGGTGGTCGAGCTCCAGCTCGACCCGGACGAGCGGAAGCTCATGGACGAGTCGATCTCGCACGTGAAGGACCTCGTCGGGATCGTCAAGAAGACCTTCCCCGAGCTCGGCTGAGCAGGCGACCGCCGCGGTGTCGGACCGCGGGCGAGGCATGGTGATCCGCAGGCGGCTCGCCTCGTGGACCGCGGGCGTCCCGACCGCCGTGTCGCGTCGAAAAAGGTGCGGCACGCACCTCAGCGGCGAGTTCGATCATCGCGGCTACCGTGGCGGCTCGAAGGAGCCGTCCATGCCGCGAGTCCAGCATCGTTCCGGCGTTCGAGCTGCTCGTCCTTCCAGGAGTCCTTGGCGAGCCGCCGCCGTCGGGCTCCTCGCGTCTTCGACTTCGTTCGCGGTCGCCGCGCCGCCGATCGATCCGCCGCGGCTCGGCACGAACCTCGACGCGGTCGTCGACTGGGGCACGGCGATGCCATTCACCGACCTCTTCAAGACCAGTCGACCGTGGATCTCCGGCAACTCCTCGACCTGGCAGTGGGACGATGGACGACCGCTCGACCTCGACGAGCACGGCTGGGTGAGGTCGCTCCTGCCGAACCAGATCGCCCGCACGATCATGCTCGTGGACGACGTCACGACGCAGGTTGGCAGCGGTCGATGGGTCGTGCGCCACGAGGGCGTCGGCACGATCCAGTACTCGGGGAGCGCCTCGCGGATCGCCGCCGAGAGCGTGCCTGGTCGCGAGGTCGTCCAGGTGAACGCGTCCGCGAACGGCGGGCTCTTTCTCTTCATCACGTCGACCAACCCCGCGGACCCCATCCGGAACATTCGGGTCATCCGCGAGTCCGTGGATCTCGCCGAGCAGGCGGGGACGCCGGCGCCGACCTTCACCCCGGAGTTCCTCGCCCGGCTCGAGCCCTACGGGCTGATCCGCTTCATGGACTGGGCGCGGACCAACGAGGCGCCGATCGAGTCCTGGGCGGAACGCCCGCTTCCGAGCGATGCGAGGTGGAGCCTTGAGGTCGGCGTGCCGCTCGAGGTGATGATCGACCTCGCGAACGCGACCGGCGCAGAGCCGTGGTTCTGCGTGCCGCACCTCGCCGACGAGGCGTTCATGACCGAGGCGGCGCTCCTCATCGACGAGCGGCTTGCCCCGGGTCGGCGGGTCTGGATCGAGCACTCGAACGAGGTCTGGAACGGGATCTTCCCGCAGGCGTGGCACGCGCAGGAGCAGGGACTCGCCGCGGGGCTCTCGACCAACGCGTGGCAGGCGGGGTGGTTCTGGCACAGCCGCCGAAGCGTCGCGATGTTCGCGCGGTTCTCCGAGGCGTTCGCCGCCGTGGCGAAGGGCGGCGCGCCGCGACCGCTCTGCCGGGTGATGGGCGGCTTCGTGACCGTGCCGTGGGGGAACGAGCAGGCGCTCGCCTTCGAGGATGCCCATCTCTGGACCGACGTCCTCGCGATCGCGCCCTACTTCGGCGGCGGGATGGGCTCGAACGAGCAGGTCGCGGCGACGCGGCAGATGACGGTGCCGCAGTTGATCGAGGCGCTTCGAACCACGGAGCTGCCGGAGGTCCTCGACCTCGTCTCCCAGAACCAGGCGCTTGCGCACTCCTTCGGCGTCGGTCTCGTCGCCTACGAGGGCGGACATCACCTCGCCTCGCCGCAGCTGCCGGCGAGCGATCCGGTGCACGGGCTCTTCCATGCCGCGGCGAGGAGCGCCGAGATGGGCGGGCTGTACGCCGAGTACCTCGCCGCGTGGGAGACCGCGACCGCTGGGCAGACCTTCGTGAACTTCAGCCACTGCGGCCGCTTCACCCAGTGGGGATGCTGGAGCGTCCTCGAGTGGATCACCCAGCCGACGACGCCGCGCGAGCAGGCGCTCATCGACTACGCGGCGCGAGGCGGCGAGCCGTGCCCTGCCGACCTCGATGGAGACCGCGCGGTGGGCGGCGCGGACCTCGGGCTGCTGCTCATGCGGTGGGGAACTGCCGACGAGGGCGCGGATCTCGACGGAAGTGGCGCCGTCGGCGGCAGCGATCTTGCGATCCTGATCTCTGCGTGGGGATCCTGCGCTGGGTGACTCGCCGACCGGAACGACCTGAGCCGGGCCGGTCCGAGCCGAGCCGGTCCGAGCCGAGCCGGGCCGAGCCGACCAGACCTCGCGCACGCGGCGATCAACGACCGGTCGAGCGGGAGTCGCCGCGTGATGCGCCGCTGGAGTCGGTCGCTGCCTCGGATGTCATCGAGTCGACGGCGGCAGCCGGCGCGGGGGGCGTGGTGGAGTCATCCGGAGTGGCGTCCTCGGGACCCGCCTCCATCGCCGAAGGCTTCGGCGCCGGCAACTTCTTCGAGATGATCGACTCGGAGCGACCCGCCATGAAGTCCTGGAGCATCGGCCGCGCCGCCTCGGCGATGGTCGGACCGATCGGAACGGGCGGACCCACGATGCCCTCGCAGGCGAGCGTCGCGATCCCCTCCGACTGCCAGACCATCACGCCGGTCGGCGCGTGCCAGAGCTGCAGCAACACCTGCACGGTGGTCCAACCGGTCCGCACCGCGGTGACGCCGAAGAAGGAGAACCTCGGGTTGTTGCTGGTGCTGTAGGAGACGAGGTACGGGGCGAGCAGGAACCGGACCTCGAGCGCCTCGCCCACCTCCCTCAGCAGCGCCGGGTCGAGCACGTTCGAGGGGGACCATGAGTTCATGAGCTCGTCGAGCAGCCCGACCTTGCCCGCCTCGGTCATGAGGTTGCCGGTCTCCGTCGGGGCGATGACCGACGAGTCGAGACCCTCCTCGCGAAGCACCCGCTCCATCGCCGCGTTCATGAAGCCGCCGAAGCCGGGCGTGCCGCCCGCGTTCGCCGGCAGCACCGCGCAGTTCGGCGGATTCGACGCGAGCACCTTCTGGGGATGCTCGAGGATCCGGTAGCCGTGCGAGCGGGTCTGGACGCTGACCTCGATCGCGTTGGAGGCACAGCCCATGAGCGGGAGGCTCAGGCAGGCGGTCGAGGCGAGGATGCGGAGCATGGTCGAGGCACGATACCGCCCTGGTGCTCGGAGGTCGGGGTCGATCCTCGTCCGGGCTCCGTACACTCGACGCCATGCCAGACTCGGCGAGGTCCGCGCGACGGTCCACACGCCTCAACTCGCGAGTCGGCGCCTGGTCGCCGATCCTGCTCCTCGCGGCGGGGAACCTCGCTGCGAGCGGCGCCGTCCCGCCCGCTGATTCCGGCGGCGGAACCGCGCCGCCACCGGTCGCGGCGAGCCCCATCACGAACCCGGGGATGGTCTTGATCCCGGGCGGGGTGTTCATGCTCGGCTCGGACGCGGAGGACGCGTGGCCCGCGGAGCGACCGGCGCATCTCGTCAAGGTCGATCGATTCTGGATCGACGAGACCGAGGTGACGAACGCCCAGTTCCGCGCGTTCGTCGAGGCGACCGGCTACCTCACCACCGCCGAGCGCACGCCGGATTGGGAGGAGCTCAAGAAGCAGGTGCCGCCCGGCACGCCGAAGCCGCCGGACGAGGTCCTCGTCGCGGGCAGCCTCGTCTTCACGCCGCCGAGCGGGACGGATGCCGCGCGGGGGATCGAGCAGTGGTGGACGTGGACGCCCGGCGCGAGCTGGCGGCATCCGCAGGGACCGGGCAGCTCGATCGCGGGGAAGGATGACCATCCCGTCGTGCACGTCTCGTGGGAGGACGCCGCGGCGTATGCCACGTGGGCGGGCAAGCGGCTCCCGAGCGAGGCCGAGTGGGAGGTCGCGGCGCGGGGCGGGCTCTCCGGCATGACCTTCGTCTGGGGGGCGACGCCCTACAGCGAGTCGGCGCCTCAGTGCAACGCATGGCAGGGGGTCTTCCCGACCAGCAACCTCGCCACCGATCGCTTCGATCGGAGTTCGCCCGTCCGGAGCTTCCCCGCGAACGGCTACGGGCTCCACGACATGGCGGGCAACGTGTGGGAGTGGTGCAGCGACTGGTATCGCGCGGACGCCTACGCCAAGTCGATCCGCGAGGCGGGCGGGAAGGCGGTCGAGAATCCCAAGGGCCCGCCCGACGCGTCTGGTGCCTGGAACCCGAACAGTCCCGGCGTGCCCGAGCGGGTGATCCGCGGCGGATCGTTCCTGTGTCATCCGAGCTACTGCTCGAGCTACCGCCCGAGCGCCCGCCGCGGCAACACGCCCGACACCTCGACCGAGCATCAGGGCTTCCGCTGCGCGTGGGATCCGACCATGCCGCCGCCCCGGTCGAGGTGACCGAACGAGACGACGATCTCGGTATTCTTCTCGCCGACCTCGGCTCCGTTGCAACTCCTTCGATCGAGATCCCAAGAATCGCCTGGCCCGATCCGAGTCGACCTCGGTCGGTCCGTCGCCTCCGGAGAACCCGCTCATGCATCCTGCCCTCGCCGCTGCCTGCCTCGCATCGACGCTCGTCGTCGGACTTCCGGCGAATGCCGATGGTCCAGAGAGCGTCGCGATCATCCCGCGCGACGTCCTCTTCGGGAATCCTGATCGGACCGGAGTCCAGCTGAGTCCAGACGGCACGCGGATCTCCTGGATCGCCCCCGTCGAGGGCGTCCTGAACGTCTGGGTCGCCCCCGTCGGCGACCTCGCGGCGGCGAAGCCGGTCACCGCGGACGCCGACCGCGGCATCCGGCAGTACTTCTGGATGCCGAGCGGCACGCACCTCGTCTACCTGCAGGACCGCGGCGGCGACGAGAACTGGCGGGCGTACTCGGTGAACCTCGACTCCGGGGCGGAGATCGACCTCACGCCGATCGCCGGCGTCGCGGCGCAGGTGGTGCACGTGAGCCGCGACGTGCCCGGCACGATCGCGATCGGCCTGAACGACCGCGATCCCCAGTACCACGACGTCCATCTCGTCGATGCCGCGAGCGGCGAGCGGACGCTCCTCTTCAAGAATGAGAAGTTCGCCGAGGTCACCCTCGACGACTCCATGAAGGTTCGGCTCGTCTCCGAGATGATGCCGGATGGCTCGATCGCCTACTCGACGGTCGAAGGCACGACCTTCAAGCCCTTCCAGACCATCCCCTTCGAGGACTCGATGTCGAGCCGCTACCTCGGGCTCGACCGGAAGGGGTCGAACCTCTTCGCGGTGGACAGTCGTGGTCGCGACCGCTCGGCGCTGACCGTGACTGACCTCGGCACCGGCAAGACCACGGTGATCTTCGAGGGCGGGAAGGCGGACGTCGCCGGCGCGCTGACCGACCCGATCACGAGCGAGATCGAGGCGGTCTCGGTGAACTACCTGAAGCCCGAGTGGACCGTCCTCGACGCGGGGATGAAGAAGGACCTCGACTTCCTTCGTGGGCTCTCCGCCGGCGAGATCGGCATCGCCAGCCGCACCCTCGACGACTCGAAGTGGATCGTCTCCTTCCGCAGCGACGACGGTCCGACCACCTTCTTCCTGTACGACCGCTCGGTCGGCTCCGCGAAGAAGCTCTTCTCGAGCAAGGCGGCGCTGGAAGGGCTCCCGCTCGTCCCCATGCACGGCGTCGAGATCAAGACCCGCGATGGACTGGTGCTCCCGGGCTACCTCTCGATTCCGAAGTGGTCGGACCCCGATGGCGACGGCAAGCCCGCGGCGCCGCTGCCGATGGTCCTGATGGTCCATGGCGGTCCGTGGGCGCGCGACTCGTGGGGGTTCAACTCCTATCACCAGTGGCTCGCGAACCGTGGCTACGCGGTGCTGAGCCCGAACTTCCGCGGCTCGACCGGCTTCGGCAAGGCGTTCGTGAACGCCGGCGACGGGCAGTGGGCGGACCAGATGCACGACGACCTGATCGACGCGGTCGAGTGGGCGGTGGCGAACGGGATCGCGGAGCGGGACAAGGTCGCGATCATGGGCGGCAGCTACGGCGGCTACGCGGCGCTTGCCGGGCTCACCTTCACCCCCGAGGTCTTCGCCGCGGGCGTCGCGATCGTCGGTCCCTCCAACCTCATCACGCTGCTGAACTCCATCCCTCCCTACTGGGCTCCGATGATCGAGATGTTCGCCAAGCGGGTCGCCGATCACCGCACGCCGGAGGGGCGCCGCAAGCTGCGGGACATGAGCCCCCTGACGCAGGTCGACGAGATCGTGCGACCGCTCCTCATCGGGCAGGGCGCGAATGACCCGCGGGTGAAGCAGCAGGAGAGCGATCAGATCGTGAAGGCGATGCAGGCGAAGTCGCTGCCGGTGACCTACGTCCTCTACCCCGACGAGGGGCACGGCTTCGCGAAGCCGGAGAACAACATCGCCTTCAACGCGGTGACCGAGGTCTTCCTCGCCAAGCATCTCGGCGGGCGTCACGAGCCGATCGACGACGAGATCGAGAACTCGAGCGCCAAGGTCGTGAGCAAGGGCGAGCTCGACCTGCCCGTCGCGGAGACCTCCTGGGAGGAGATCGCCGTCAAGGAGGTCGTCGTCGAGACGGTCACCTTGGAGTCTCTCGAGCCCGCGCAGCAGGCGCTGGCGCAGCAGATGCTCGCCCAGCTCGAGCAGATGCCGGCGGAGATGCTGCCGCAGGTGCTCGGGCAGCTCGAGGCCGGCGTCGGGATGGCGCCCGAGGAGCAACGACCGCTTCTCTTCTTCATGATCGGGAAGATCAAGGAGAAGATGGGTCAGTGAGCAGGCGGCAGCACCGGCTGCCTCCCTCCACCGCACGTCCCTCTCCACCCCCTCGTCCTCCGCGGCGAGGGGGTGGTCGTTCTCCGGGCGGTCGTGGATCCTTCGGCGATCGGGGACCGTGCTCGGAGGCGACTTCGGCGCGGGGTCCTGACGCCGGGTGATCGCGGCGTGATCTCGCCCTCTCCGCCTCAACCGCTTCCTCCGCCACATCCGCGTCGCATGCGATCCATCGTCGCGATGGCGGCGTCGAGGAAGGAGCGCCGCAGCGGGCGCGTTCGACCGCGACGCGACCCATCCTCCGGTACCTTCATCGTCCGTGCCGACGACCGTCGACGATGCTGACTGGACGAGTGGCTCGCCTCGAGCCGCGGTCGCCGCTGGTCCTGAGTTCCGCGACGTCGAGGTGATCGCGACGAACTTCAAGCGCCGCCTCTCGGGCGTGACCTCGACGCTCGAGCGGGTGGTGCCGGTGCAGTCGAGAAGCGTGCGGATCGCCGCGCTTGGACCGGGTCTCTCCGCCGACCTGCCCCGGATCCGCTTCCGCGACCTGCTCGGCGGCTGGCGCCCTCCATCGACCCGGGAGTTCCGAGTCTGGCACGCCCGCCGGAACGTCGAGATGCTGCCGGGGTGGCTTCTCCGCGACCTCTTCCGCATGCCGCTCAAGGTGGTCTTCACCTCGGCAAGCCAACGCCGTCACACGGCGTGGAGCCGGTTCCTCATCTCGCGGATGGACGCGGTGATCTCCACCTCCGCGAGGACCGCGGCGTATCTCCGCCGCGGTTCGACGGTGGTGCGCCACGGGATCGACGTCGAGGTGTTCCGTCCCATCGCCGACAAGCCCTCGGCGAAGCGGGCGCTCGGACTTCCGTCGTCGCTCGTCGATCGTCGCCTCGTCGGCTGCTTCGGGCGGGTGCGGCGTCAGAAGGGAACCGACGTCTTCGTCGACGCGATGCTCGAGGTCCTGCCCTCGCGTCCCGACGTCGCGGCGGTGGTGCTTGGTCGAGCGACCGAGGCGCATCTCGGCTTCCAGAGCGAGCTCAAGCGCCGCGTCGCCGAGGCGGGACTCGCCGATCGGATCTTCTTCGCGGGCGAGGTCGCGCCGAAGGAGACTCCGGGCTGGTACCGCGTGCTCGAGCTCTTCGTGGCGCCGCAGCGGTGGGAGGGCTTCGGCGTCACGCCGCTCGAGGCGATGGCGAGCGCCGTGCCGGTCGTCGCGACGCGGGTCGGCGCGTTCGAGGAGCTCCTCGTCGATGGCGTCACCGGCTCGCTGATTCCCCCGGGCGAGGTCGCGCCGATGCGGGACGCGGTCGCGGGCTGGCTCGACGATCCCGCGGCTCGTGATCGCGCCGCGGGCGCCGCCCGCGAGCACGTCGCCCGCGAGTTCTCGCTCGAGCAGGAGGCGGCGGGGATCAACGCCGTGTACGAGTCGCTCTGGCGGTCGGGCTGAGCCCGCCGACTCGGACGGTCCCGTCGCGCGGCGCCGGACTCGGCGCATCGACCGTCAGGCGATCTTCTCGAGCCGCGTCACGCGACCGATCGGCACCCACTCGACCACGAGGATCGATCCGTCGGCGAGGAAGGTCGCCGAGTGGGGATGCACGAACTTCCCGGGGATGAAGTCCCTCCTTGCGGCGCCGCGCAGGCTCGTGGGATCCCCGTCGCCGAGCTGGGCGACGACGTGCCCCTTGCCGTCGACGAGCGTGACGACGCTGGAGAGGTCCGGAACGAGCAGCAGGTCTCCCTTGGTCTTGAAGTGGCAGGGCTGCCGCATGCCCTCGGTCTGGAACCGCACGTGGCGCCCCGCGAGGTCGAACCACTGGATCCGACGGTTCGCGCGATCGGCGACCGCGAGCAGCGGCTCGCCGCCGCGATCGTCGAGCCAAAGACCGTGCGGCTGGAGCACCTCGCCGGCGGCGGAGCCCGGACCAGCGACGACCGACTTGAACTTCCCATCCTTCGAGAACCGCAGGAGGTAGCTTCGACCGTAGCCATCTCCCACGAAGAGGTCGCCATCCGGCGCGAACGCCACGTTGGTCGGGTTCCACGCGTCGGGCGAGTCGTAGATCGCGCCGCCCTTGAAGGTCGCCTCGGTCGGCGCGGCGACCTCCCACATCACGGTGCCGTCGAGCCCGGTCTTCGCGACCCGTCGGCGGTTCACGTCGCAGTGGTAGAGAACCTCGGTGCCGTCCTCGACGCGGAGGTCGATCCCGTGACCGCCCCCCTTGAACTGCGGACCGAAGCTTCGCTTGAAGGTTCCGTCGGATCCGAAGACGTAGATCGCGTCGTCCTTCGTGGCGTCGGCGCCCACCGTGTGCGAGACGTAGATGTCGCCGGCGCGGTCCTGACAGACGCCATGCGTGTCGCCCCACGCGAGTCCCGCCGGCGGCATGAGCCAGTCATGCTGCACGCGATAGCGCTCCTCGCCGGCTCCCGTGGTCACCTCGCCCGCCTGCAGCGCCGCAAGGAAGGCGTTCGTGCTCCTCGCCGCTCCGCCGAGCGAGACCGCCGCCGTCAGCGTGCCGAGGGACCGACCAAGGAACTCGCGGCGAGGAAGCGTGGGTCGGGGCATGTCGCGTCTCCAGGATGCGGAGTTCGGGATGTCGAACTCGGGAGGTCGAAGTCAGGAGGTCGAGGTCAGGAGGTCGAGGTCAGGAGGTCGAGGTCTGGATGTCGGGGCACCGGGCCGAAGGTAGCGGATCGCATCCCGAGCGACTTGCTCGGGCTCCTCGAACGGCATGGATGCCGCGAGCGCCCGATCCGCTCGATGATCGAGGCGGGATCCTGCATCGAGGAGGGCGTCCTGTCCGGTAACCGTCCGGCGTCGCGGTCACGCGCCGGCAAGGGCATCGCTGCCGACGACGAGCACGATCGAGATGGCGACCGGCTTCATTCGGGGGATCGATCCCTCGTGACCGAGCCCGGCGCGGCTGACGGGAGGACCCGAGTCTGGTCACGGCGAGGGAAGTCCGATTCACGACGGGACCGCGGCACGCCGAAT
>VGXO01000077.1 GCA_016873275.1 Phycisphaerae bacterium | reverse complement strand
CGCCCCCCAACGTGCCTGTCCCCAACGCTCCCCCCGGCGTGCCTGTCCCCAACGTGCCTGTCCAGTCCGGCGTGCCTGTCCCCAACGTGCCTGTCCAGTCCGGCGTGCCTGTCCCCAACGCGCCTCTCCCCACCGCCCCTTCCTCCGCGGACGGCGTGCCCGCCCGAATCCCCCTCGACGTCCAGACCAGGCAGACCCAGACCAGGCAGACCTCCCACCGCGACGAGCATGACCGCACGATCCCGCTCGCCATCGTCCTCTTCGTGGGGCTCATCGTGCACGGGCTGCTCGCCGAGGTCGCCGCCCGCGCCCCGACCGCGGTGACCTCGCAGGCGAGCCTCGTGAAGAAGGTCGTGTTCCCGCTCGAGGTCCTGCCAGCGGTCGCGGTCGGCGCGGCGCTCTTCCACGCGGCGGCGAGCGTGGCGGTGCTCCTCCTCGGACTCCTCGCCTTCGCCGGAGGCGTGCCCTCGACCGCGCTTCTGCTGCCGGTCGTCCTCGCGCCCCTCGTGGTCCTGCTGCTCGGCGTGGCGTGGATCCTTGCCTCGATCGGCACCTACCTGCGCGACGTCGGTCCGACCGTCGCGATCGCGAGCACGATGCTCCTTTTCCTCGCGCCGATCTTCTATCCGGCGTCGTCGGTGCCGGAGGATCTCCGGCGCTGGCTGCTGCTGAACCCGCTCACCCTCGCGGTCGAGGAGTCGCGGGGGGTGCTGCTCGACGGTCGCCTGCCGCACTGGGGACCGCTCGGCGCCTACGCGATCGTCGCGTTGGCGGTCGCGATGCTCGGCTTCGCGTGGTTCCAGCGGACCCGACGAGGATTCGCCGATGTCCTCTGACGCGCCCTCGATCCGCGTGCGCGGACTCGGCAAGTGCCACCGCACGCATCGCGCACCGGGGGACCGCCTGCTCGAGGTCCTCTCGCCCCGGGTCGCCGCGTGGCTCGGTCGCGATCGCCCGCCGCGGGTGCGGGAGACCTGGGCGCTCCGCGATCTCTCCTTCGACCTCATGCCCGGCGAGACCGTCGGCGTCATGGGACGCAACGGCTCCGGCAAGTCCACGCTCCTCCAGCTCGCCTGCGGCACGATGAGACCGACCACCGGCACCGTCGAGCGGCGGGGGCGGCTCTCGGCGCTCCTCGAGCTCGGTGCCGGCTTCAACCCGGAGTTCACCGGCCGCGAGAACGTCTTCCTCAAGGGGGCGATCCTCGGGCTCGACCGCCGCGCGGTCGCCGACCGCTTCGACGCGATCGCCGCCTTCGCCGAGATCGGCGACTTCATCGACGAGCCGGTGAAGACCTACTCCTCGGGGATGTTCCTGCGGCTCGCCTTCGCGGTGCAGGTGGCGATGGAACCGGACGTCCTCGTCGTGGACGAGGCGCTCGCGGTGGGCGACGAGCGGTTCCAGCGGAAGTGCTTCGCGCGGCTCGAGGACCTCCGCTCGCGCGGCGTCGCGGTGCTCCTCGTCTCGCACTCGGCGCCGACGGTGGCGAGCACCTGCGACCGCGTCCTCATCCTCGACCGCGGCAAGCGCGTCGCGATGGGGGAGGCGAAGGCGATGGTCCGGGCGTACCAGCGGCTGCTCTACGCCGCCGATGCGGACCGCCCCAAGGTGCTCGAGGAGCTCCGCTCGGCGGACGCCCGGGGCGAGTGGGAGGGCGCCGCGCCGAGCGCCGTCGCCGCGACGACCTCCGCGACCCCAGCGTCCGGGGCGGGCTTCGATCCGACCCTCGTCCCCACCTCCACCACCGTCTATCCGATGCTCGGGGCGGAGATCGAGGCGATCGAGGTCCTCGACTCGGCGGACCGCCGGGTCAACCTGCTCCGCCGAGGCGAGACCTACCGGATCGTCGTGCGCGGCGTCTTCCACGAGGACCGCGAGCGGGTCTACTTCGGCGTCCATGTCCGCACGGTGGACGGCACCGAGGTCACCGGGCAGCGGCACCCGCCGCAGGGAACCACGATCCCCCGCATCGCCCGACGGCAGCGGTTCCGCATGTCCTTCCAGTTCCGCATGGACCTGCTGCCCGGGGCGTACTTCCTCGGCGGCGGCGTGTGGTCCACCGACGAGCCGCACTGCCTGCATCGGATCCTCGACGCGGCGATGATCCGGCTTCCCGTCGAGGGACCGCCCGGTTCCTTCGGGCTCTTCGACGCCGCCGCGGGACCGCCCCGCCTCGACCTGCTCTGAGCCCCCCGCGGACTCCGGACCCGTCCGAGCGCCGCCGGGCGTCCGCTACCATCGCGACCGCCCCGAACGGATGCGCGGCGGACCATGTCACGGACGACGACCGGCACCTCCATCCCCACGATCCACGCGCCGCCGGCGCCGCTCGACCCGCACGCGCCGCTGATGACGCACCTGCGGCGGAACTCCTGCCGCTCGGAGCAGCACCGGCTCTTCTTCGTCGCCTCGCCGAAGGCGGCGTGCACCTCGATCAAGTGGTGGTTCGCCGATCTCGAGGGCGTCCGCGGGGCGGTCGAGGCGGCGTCTGCCGCGAGCGCCGAGTCGGATCCGGAGACGACGATCCACGACCTGCTGCGGCGGGTCGCGCCGCAGGTCGCGGACCTCGACCCGGACGCGATCGCCCGCGTGCTCGCCTCGGAGGAGTACCTCCGCTTCTCGGTGGTGAGGCATCCGGTGCCGCGGCTCTTCTCCGCGTGGCAGTCGAAGCTCCTCCTCGAGGAGCCGCTGCAGGCGGGACCCTATCGGTCGCTCGGGTTCCTCTCGCGACCCATCGAGCAGGCGGCGGACCTCGCGGCGGGCTTCGAGGAGTTCCTCGAGCACCTCGCGGCGCACGAGGCGGGCGCCTTCCGCGACGTGCACTGGGCGCCGCAGCAGGAGCTCCTGCGGCCGGACCTCGTCCGCTACGCGATCATCGCGAAGGTCGAGGAGCCGGCGCGGCTGCGTTCCCTGATCGCGGCGCGGACCGGTCGCGAGGGCGACGACCCGCTCGGCGGCGCCTTCCGCAACCGAAGCCTCGTCGCCTATAGCGCGTCGCTCGTCAGCGATCGCGCCGCGGCGCTCGTCCGCGAGCTGCACGCCGCCGACTTCGAGGCGTTCGGCTATCCGACCAAGCCGCCGCGCGGCGGGCGCACGCCGACCCGCGAGGATTGCCGCCTCCTCGACCGGGCGGTCCGCATGATCCGGGGTCGCCATCGGCGGATCGCCGAGCAGCACGGCTCGCTTGCCGCGCGGGACGAGGACCTCGGTCGCCGCGCCGCGGAGCTCCGCGAGCTGCGGCAGGATGCCGAGCGCCGCCACGCCGAGCTCGTCCGCGAGGCGTCCCGCGCCCGGGGCGAGCTCGAGGCGGCGGAACGCGCGCGGGGCGAGCTCGAGTCGCTCGTCGCGCGGACCCGCGACGACGCGGCGTCGCGCGAGCGGGATTCCGCCGCGCTGCTCGTCGAGGCGAGGACCCGGCTCGAGGCCGAGGTCGCCGAGCGCACCGCGGTCGAGCATTCGCTCGAGTCGGCGCGGACGAGGGAGCGTGATCTCGAGTCGAGCCTCGTCGAGTCCCGGGGGCAGGCGGAGGTCCTCGCCGACCGCCTCCGCTCGACCGAGGCGGAGCGGGACGGCGTCCTCGCGCGGCTCGACCAGTCGGAGTCGGCGCGGCGCTCGCTCGAGGGACGCCTCGCCGAGCTTGCCGACCGGCTCTCCCTCGTCGAGTCGAGGCTCCTCGAGGAGCGGGCGATCAGCCGGTCGCTCGAGTCGCGGATCGCCGAGGAGACCTCGAGGCGAGCCTCGCTCGAGGATCGCCTGGCGGCGGCGACCTCGCGCGGCGACCGGGTCGAGCTCGAGCGCGATGCCGAGCGTCGCCGGGTCGAGGAGTCCGAGGCGTCGCTCGCGGCGCAGCGGAGCCGAGGCGATGCCCTCGAGGGACGGCTCGCGATGGCGCAGGAGTCGGCGGAGTCGATCGCGACCGCCCACGCCGCCGCGACCGCCCGGATCGCGGCGCTTCGGGGCGAGCTGGGACTCCTCCGCGAGATGCTCGGGACGAGGGACGCGGAGGTCGCGCGACTTGCCCGCGAGGGAGTCATCCGCGCCGAGTCGCTCCGCGCGGTCGAGCAGTTGCTGCGGACGACCGAGGAGTCGCTTCGCGCCGCCGAGCAGTCGGTCGGCTCGCTCGAGGCATCGCAGGTCCGCGATCGGCGCGATCTCGAAGACCTCGCTCGCATCCGCGCCAGGCTCGAGTCGGAGCTCGGGCGGATCGTCGCCTCGCGCTCCTGGCGGATCACCCGTCCGATGCGCTTCCTCGGGCGGATCCTGCGCGGCGAGTGGTTCCTCGTGCGGGACGGCGTCGCGCGGGCGTTCGGACGAGGTCCCGCGGAGGGCTCCGCGTGGGCGTCCGCGGCGCGGTCCGGTCGCGGCCCGGGCGCGGCTCGTCGCCTGACGAGCACGATCGAGGCGATCGCCTACCGCGCGGCGCGCCGGGCGTACCACGCGTGGCCGAGCCCGATCGAGCGGAAGCGACGCGTCGCCGAGCGGCTGTTCCTGCGCATGCCTCGGCTCCGCCGGACCGCCCAGCAGGTCGCCCTCGAGGTCGTGGTGCCGACCGCCTCCGCGCCGGAGCCTCCGACGCCCGTCGGCACCGACGCGCCGCGACCGCGGGCGCTCGTCGTCGAGCACCGGATCCCGACCCCCGACCGAACCAGCGGCTCGACCCGCCTGCAGGCGATCATCGAGGGCATCGTCGAGCGCGGCTGGGAGGTGACCGTCGCGTCGCACGCCCGCCGCGAGGACTACCACTGGATCCTCTCCGACATCGAGGCGGAGCTACCCAAGTACGAGCGGGCGCTCGAGTCGAGGGGCGTCCGCACGATCTTCGGTCCCGCGTCGATCGCCCAGCACCTCGCGGAGCAGGGCGACTCGGCGGCGCTGGTCGTCCTCAGCTACCCCGAGGTCATGCACCACTACGCGCCGCTCGTGCGGACGTCGGCGCCCTCCTCGCTCCTCGTCTACGACACCGTGGACCTCCATGGCGTGCGATTCCGCCGCGAGGCGGCGTCGAAGGGAGGCGACGCGGACCTCCGCCGCAAGGCGGACCTCTACGACGCGATGGAGAACGCGAACCTCGACGCCGCGGACCTCTCCGTCGCGATCACCGACGTGGAGGCGGAGGAGATCCGCCGCCGCGCCCCGAGGGCGCCGATCGAGATCGTCCCCAACATCCACGCGGTGCGCGAGGGCGCGCCCGGCTTCGAGGCGCGCCGCGACCTCCTCTTCATCGGGCACTACCTCCACGCGCCGAACGAGGACGCGATGCGCTTCTTCGTCGCGGAGGTGCTGCCGCGGATCGAGCGGCGGCTCCCGGGCGTCCGGCTCCTGATGCTCGGCAGCTCCATGACCGACTCGGTGCGGGCGCTCGCGCGGGCGAACGTCGAGGCGGTCGGCTGGGTCGAGGACCCGACGCCGTGGTTCGACCGCTGCCGCGTCTTCGTCGCCCCGCTCCGCTTCGGCGCCGGCATGAAGGGGAAGATCGGGCAGAGCATGAGCCTCGGGCTGCCGGTGGTCACGACCTCGGTCGGCGCCGAGGGGATGCGGCTCGAGCACGGCGTGCAGGCGATGGTGGCGGACGATCCGGACGCCTTCGCCGACGCGGTGGTCGCGGTGCACGAGGACCCCGTGCTCTGGCGGCGGCTTGCCGACGGCGCGACCGCGCACGTCGAGGCGAACTTCTCCGCCCGCGCGGCGGGTCGGGCGATCGAGGGCATCCTGTCGCTCGCCGAGGAGCGGCGCCGTGCCTGAGCCGAGGATCAGCGCGCTCTTCTCGACCTTCAACCGCCGCGACCTGCTGCGGCTCGCCCTGCGGGCGCTCGAGGAGCAGACCCTGCCGCGCCGCGAGTTCGAGGTGATCGTGGTCGACGACGGCTCGACCGACGGCACCGCCGAGCTCGAGCGAGAGTTCCGCGGTCGGCTCGAGGTCCGCTGGGCGCGGCAGGAGAACCTCGGGCTCGCGGCGGGGAAGAACCACGCGCTCCGCCTCGCCCGCGCCCCGATCGCGCTCTTCATGGACGACGACGACGTGGCGTCGCCGAGGCTCCTCGAGGAGCACCTGCTCGCCCACGAGCGGCACCCGGAGCCGGAGGTCGCGGTGCTCGGCTTCACCGACCTCGCTCCGGAGGTCGCGGCGCGACCGCTGATGCACTTCGTCACCGAGGTCGGCTGCTACCTCTTCTGCTATCCGCGGATCCGCGACGGGGCGATGCTCGACCACTCCTACTTCTGGGGCGGTCGCTCCTCCTGCAAGCGGGCGCTCCTCGCGGAGATCGACGGGCCCTTCGATCCGGTCTTCCGGTTCGGCTGCGAGGACATCGAGCTTGGTCTTCGCCTCACGCCGCGGGGACTGCGGGTGCTCCATCACCGCGCGGCGCGGAGCACCATGATCCGGGCGCTCTCGCTCGAGGAGTTCTGCCGGCGGGTCGAGCGGCAGGGGGAGTCGAACTGGGTCTTCCTCGAGAAGCATCCGACCGAGGAGGTCCGGGCGTGGGCGCACCTCGAGGACCTCGAGTCGCAGTGGCGCCGCGTCGAGGACCGCCTGCCGCGGATCACCGCCGCGGCGCGCGGGCTCGACGCGATCGTCGATGCGCGGATGCGACATGGCGTCGAGGTCGAGCCATCCTTGCTCGCCACGCTTCACCGCCACTACTGGGCGGCGATCGACGCGCACCGGGTGCGGGGAAGCTGGCGGTCGCGGGAGGCGAGCCTGCGGCGCCGCGCGGCGGCGCGTCCGGCGCTCGTCGCGGCGGGCGAGGCGGGCGAGTCGGGCGAGTCGGGCGAGTCGGTAGACCGCGACGAGGCGGCGGCGCTCGCCTCCGCCGGCACGGCAGCGGCGGCGGTCGGCTCCGCGTCGCGGGGCGTGACGGCGGTGATCGAGTGCCCTGCCGCCGCGGCGCCCTCGATCGTCGAGCTGGAGGTCGCGGCAGAGGTGAAGGTCGAGGTTGAGGTCGAGGTTGAGGTCGAGGGAGCAGGCGATCGCGACGCGCGCGGCGAGACCGCGTCCCGCTGGGGTCGTCTCCTCGACAAGATGCCGAGGCTCCACTGCTGGAACGGCGAGTGGGTGCACGGCGGCTTCGATCGAGCGTTCCTCGTCCGCTGGCTCGACCTCCTCCGCCGCGAGGGGCTCGACCGACCGGGTCGGCGGTTCCTCGAGACCGGCTCGGGTCTCTCGACGCTCGCGTTCCTCGCGACCGATCCCGCGGAGGTGATCACCGTCGCCGGACCCGACGAGCCGCTCGCCGGACGGATCCGCGCGGAGGCGGCGGCGCTCGCCTTCCCCCTCGGGGCGCTCCGGCTCGAGACCGGCTTCTCCGAGCTTCGGCTGCCGCGGATCGTCCTCGACCGTGCGCCCTTCGTGGACCTCGCCCTGATCGACGGCGGGCATGGATGGCCCACCGTGTTCGTGGACTTCTTCCACGCCTCCTACGCGCTCAAGCAGCACGGGCTGCTCGCGGTCGATGATCGGCAGCTCCACTCGGTGCGGGAGCTCGTCGAGATGCTCCGCGCGCAGCCGGGCTGGGAGGTCGTCGACGAGCCCGGGCGGATGGTGGTCTTCCGCAAGACCTACGCCCAGCGGATGCTGCCCGACTTCGGCGGTCAGCCCTACATCCTCGAGAGGTCCAGGAAGGCATGAGCGATCGACGCGACGACCTCGTCCGCCGTCTCTCGGCGAAGCCATGGAACGCGGCGCCGGTCCCCGACGCGGTGCATCGTCCGGTGGGCATGATCGGTCCCGAGGAGCGGCGGGCGCTCTGGTGGCTCGCCCGCGAGATGCTCGGCGACGGCGCGATCGTCGACGCGGGCTGCTTCCTCGGGGCGAGCACCTTCTGCCTCGCGGCGGGCGCGGCGGCGTCGCCGCGGTCGGCGGGTCGTCGCGGACCGATCGTGCACGCCTTCGACTACTTCGCGGCGATCGACGAGTACGTCGCGGAGTCGATCTCCCGGCAGGTCCGACCGACCCGCACGGGCGACTCCTACCTCGACGTCTTCATGGGGCAGGTCGCGCCGCACGCGGAGATCGTGCGGGCGGTGCCGGGCGACTTCCTGCAGGCGACGTGGAACGAGGGACCGATCGACCTCCTCTTCGTCGACGTGGCGAAGACCGAGGCGCTCAACGCCCACGCGGTGGGCATGCTGTTTCCCTCGCTCGTTCCCGGTCGCTCGGTGATCGTGCAGCAGGACTTCCACCACTGCTGGCATCCGGCGATCCACGTCGCGATGGAGTTTCTCGCCGAGGAGCTCGTCGAGCTCGACGAGCTGATCGAGCACCAGAGCCGGCTCTGGCTCCTCGACCGCCCGATCCCCGCGGAGAAGATCCGCCGCCTCGCCGGGCGCGAGCTCGGCGCGGCGGAGCGGCTCGCGCTGCTCGACCGGCTCGTCGAGCGGTCCTCGCCGCGCTCTCGGGCGATGATGGAGGTCGTGCGCTGCTGGCAGCGGTTCCTCGACGGCGACCTCGACGGCGCGGAGGCGGGGATCGGCGGTCTTCGCTCGAGGTTCGACGTGGAGAAGACCGCCGACCTCTGGGCGCGGCAGGCGCTCGAGGTCGAGGCGCAGATCCAGCGCCGCCGCGCCGCGATGCCGCCCGCGCGGTCGGTGGCGGTGCCCGGACCGTCGGAGGCAGCGCTCGTCGAGACGATCGCCCCGGAGGTCGATCCGCGCGAGGCGGACTACGCCGGCGCGCTGCAGGAGGTCCGTCGTCGCCGCCGCTTCGTGCTCGGGCAGCATCCCCGCGCCGTGGCGACCGCGCGGTGGCCGGACTTCCTCGTGATCGGCGCGCAGAAGGCGGGCACGACCTGGCTCCACGGCAACCTGCTCTACCACCCGGAGGTCTGGGTGCCGCCGATCAAGGAGCTCAACTACCTGAACCATCGCTTCGCGCCCTCGGCGGACGGATGGGAGGCGACGAGCCGGGTTCGCCAGGCGGAGGACGCCCGTCGCTACTACGCGTCGCTGCCCTCGCTGCGCGGCGTGCAGGTCACGCGGGCGCGGGCGCTCGAGGCATGTGGTCGGGCGGACCTCGACGAGGCGGGCTATCAGTCGATCTTCGCCTGCGCCGACCCCGACCAGGTCTGCGGCGAGATCAGCCCCGACTACTGCATGCTGCCCCGCGAGGCGGTGCGCCTCGTGGCGTCGCGGCAGCCCGCGATCCGCGTCCTCCTGATCCTCCGCGATCCGGTCGAGCGGGCGATCTCCAACATGACCATGGCGTTCCGCCACGGCTACGGGCCCGATCCGGCGGTCAGCGTCGGCGAGGGAGACCTCGGTCTCTTCGTCTCGCGATCGAACTACCCCTCGATGATCGCGCGGTGGCGGACCCTGCTGCCGGCGGGATCGCTGCACCTTCTCTCCTACGACGACGTCCGCGACCGACCCGATGAGTTCCTCGCGCAGGTCTGCCGCATCCTCGGGGTGCTTCCCGACGAGCGGCTCTTTCCCCGGCGCCATGAGGTGATCGGCGGCGGCGAGCCGACGCGGGTGCATCCCGCGGTGCTCGCGACCCTCGAGGACCGCCTCGGCTTCGTCTACGAGGAGATGCGCGACCTCGCCCCGACGATCGCCGAGCGCTGGGAGGAATCCCGCCGCGAGCGGAATCGAGCGGGCGCCTCGCCGGGCGTCGCGGGCGCCTGAGCCGTCGCTCGCGCAGCGACTACATTTCCGCCGTGGAGCTTCCCGCCTGGCTCGAGTGGACCTGGCTCATCACGCTGGCACTCGCCGCGGCGGAGGTGGCGGGCATCGCCCTCGCGGTCGACGCGATCATGCGGAACCGCACGCCGCAGGGGACGGTCGCGTGGGTGGTCTCGCTCGTGCTGCTCCCGGTCGCGGCGATCCCGTTCTACCTCGTCTTCGGGAACCGCCGCTTCAACGGCTACGTCCGGGCGCTGCGGCGGGGGCACGCCAAGATGCGGAGCCTGTGGGAGCGGGCGTCGCGGGCGGTCGAGCCGTTCGCGGTCCGCGCCGACGCGGTCGATCCACGCGCGGACCTCACCAAGGCGCTCGGCTGCCTCGTGCCGCTCCCCGAGACCGGCGGGAACGACGTCCACCTCCTGATCGACGGCGAGGCGACCTTCGACTCGATCATCGCCGGGATCGGCGCGGCGAGGAACTACGTGCTCGTCCAGTTCTACATCGTCCGCGACGACGGGCTCGGGCGCCGATTCGCCGACGCCCTGATTGCGGCGCGCGAGCGAGGGGTCGCGGTCTTCTTCCTCTACGACGAGCACGGCAGCAGCGTGACGGATGGCTACCTCGAGCGGCTGACCAGCGCCGGCTGCGAGGTGAGCGGCTTCCGGACCACGA
>VGXO01000076.1 GCA_016873275.1 Phycisphaerae bacterium | reverse complement strand
CGGGCCAGGTCGATCGCGCGAGTCGCTACTCGGCCGAGGACGGATCGATCACCGAGGCGATGCGCGAGATCCGGTTCGCGGGCAGTCCGACCTGCCGCGCGTGCTCGCGGATCGCCTCCTCGCTTGGTGCCACGTAGATGCAGCAGACCTTGTCGCCGGTCACGTAGCTCTGCAGCCACTGGATCTGTGGACCGAGCGATCGCAGGACCGCGCACGACTTCTGCGAGACGGCTTGAACGTCCTGGGGGGACAGGCTTCCGGCCCCGGGGATCTCTCGCTCGATCAGGAACCTCGGCACGGTTTGCTTCTTGCTCGCGCTCGATTCGCCCGTGGGACGTGGCCCGTGCACGGGTCCGCGGCCGGCATCGCGCGACGGCTCCGGACGCTAGCAGGTCCGGATCGCGTCGGCGACGCGGTCGCGCCCTCATCGATCGCCATGCCGCCGTCGGGGGAGCGCTCCACGGGGCCGCCCGTGCACCACGACCTGACCTTCGAGGACGGGACCCCCGGAGTGATCCGCGAGGCTCCGACCTCCCGGGCATGCTTCCCTCCGCGCCGCCGAAGTCAGCGCGACCTCACCTCGTCGATGGCGGGATCGGGTAGACCTCCGCCCAGTCGCGCGCCATGTCCACCACCGTCCAGCCGCGCTCGACCGCCTCGTCGAGACCGACGTCGAGCGTGCCGATGGCGGAGCCGCGGTCGTAGGACCACTCCCGGATCGCGTCGGTGTGATGGATCAGGACCCCGAGTCGGGCTCCGGCGCCCGCGGAGGTCCACTCGAGCATCGCGAGGTCGCCGTCGGAGTTACCGAACGCGAGGACGGGACGCCGACCGATCATCCGCTCGATCGCGATCGCCTTGGCTTCCCTGTCATTGAGGAACTCGAGCGCCGTGCCCTTCACGAGGATGGGCACGCCATCGCGCTGCTCGAGGCGGAGGGAGGCGATCGAGCCGAGCACCTGCTCGGGCGGGATCCCGTAGACGCGTTCGGCGAGAGGCCGCACGAACTCGAAGCCGCCGCCCGAGACGATGTAGGTCCGGAACCCGTTCGCCCGCAGGTGCGCGAGCACCTCGAGCATCGGCTGGTACACCATCTCCTCGTAGCGCAGTCCGGTGGTCGGATGCCGCGCCGTCGAGAGCCACGCGGTCACCGCGTCGCGGTACTCCTCGGTGGTCATGCCGCCGAAGACCTCGGTCGCGAGCGCGACGAGCTGCCGGCCGCTCATCGACCGAAGGACGTCCTCGCCGCCCCGCAGGATCGACGCGTAGGGCTCGGTCTCGCGCCACTCCGGATGCTTCGCGGCGGTCGCCCTCACCTGGTCGATCGCGAAGACGACCTGCACGTAGACCGGCTGCTCCGCCCAGAGCGTGCCGTCGTTGTCGAAGACCGCGATGCGATCCTCGGGCTTCACGAAGTCGGGACCATCCTCGTCGGTTGCACGCGCGACGAACTCGAGGATCGCCTGCTTCGATTCGCCCGCCCGCCATGAGGGCAGCGGGTCGACGATGGGGGCGATCGGCTGGCCGGGCTGGCCCAGCTGGCTCGGCTGGCCAAGCTGACTCGGCTGGCCAAGCTGGCTCGGCTGGTGTTGCTGGCTCGTGCGGCTCGCCTGACCGCATCCGACGAGCCCCGTGAGGAGCATGCCAGCGAGGAGCATGATGAGGATCGCGGAGGGGAGCGAGCTCGACCGCGCCAAAGCGCTCACGGGCGAGTTCCACCTCCTCCGCTCGGCGAGTCGCCGAGGAGCATCGCGGCGGTCGTCGGGGACCGCGTGCGACGAGTCGGGGCTTGCTCCGCGCTCGCCTCGAACGCCGCGCGGCGCTTCCATGCATGCCCCCCTCACCACGATCTTCGTCGCCATGCCGATCCTCCGTCGCGGGCAGCGGAGACGGCGGAGGGCATCCGCCGTCCGCGCCGCGATCGCCATCGCGATCAGTTGCCGCCCTGCCCGCTCGTCACCGCCTCCATCACGCGGTCGAGGGTGAAGCTGCCGGGCTTCTGCCGCGGCGGGAACTCGCGGAAGCTCTCGAGCCAGCGGGCGACGTGGAAGCTCGCCGGCGCGATCGCGAACATCCGCTCGAGGTACCAGCGCTGGTAGCCCATCGCGTGCTCCTCCTGCGCCCGCTCGAAGGGATCCATGCGGAGGTTCGTGAGCATCGGCGCCCGCAGCTGGACGAACGGCTGCTGCCAGACGTCCATGCCCGTCGCCTCCTGCACGAGGAAGGTCACCTTCCAGTCGTCGTAGCGGAGCGCCGCGACGCTGCCGTCGTCGGTCCAGTAGATGAAGTCACGCCGCGGCCACGCCCCCTCGCCCGCGAGCGCCGGGATCAGGTTCGAGCCGTCGAGGTGCACCTTGTAGGCACGCCCGCCGACGGTCGTTCCCTTCCGGAGGTCCTCGACGACGGTCGCGTTCCCCGCCGCCGCGAGGAGGGTGGGCAGCATGTCCTCGTGCGCGCCGATGTCGTTGATCACCGTTCCGGGCTTGATCACGCCGGGCCAGCGGATCAGGCAGGGCACGCGGTAGCCGCCCTCCCACTGGGTGTTCTTCTCGCCGCGGAACATCGTGGTGCCGCCGTCGGGCCAGGTGAAGGTCTCCGCGCCGTTGTCGGTCGAGTACATGATGATCGTGTTCTCGAGCTGCCCGAGCGCCTCGAGCCTCGCGAGCAGCACGCCGATCTGCCGGTCGTGCTCGACCATGCCGTCGGCGTAGATCCCGAGGCCCGTCCGTCCCTCCGCGTCCGGCGCGAGGTGGGTGAAGATGTGCATCTTCGTGGAGTTCCACCAGAGGAAGAAGGGCGTGCCCTCCTTCACCGAGCGATCCATGAAGTCCAGCGCCCTCGCGTTGACCTCCTCGTCGAAGGTCTCCATCCGCTTCCGCGTGAGCGGACCGGTGTCGGTGACCCGACCATCCGCGAAGCTGTGGATGACCCCGCGCGGACCGAACCGGCTGCGGAACTCCTCGCCCTTGGGGTAGTCGGGGTTCTCCGGCTCCTCCTCGGCGTTGAGGTGGTAGAGGTTGCCGTAGAACTCGTCGAAGCCGTGCGCGGTCGGCAGCATGTCGTCGCGGTCGCCGAGATGGTTCTTCCCGAACTGCCCCGTCGCGTACCCCTGCGCCTTGAGGAGCGTCGCGATCGTCGGATCCTCCGCCCGCATGCCCTCGGGCGCGCCGGGGAGCCCGACCTTCGTGAGACCGGTGCGGATCGGCGACTGCCCGGTGATGAACGCGGCGCGCCCGGCGGTGCAGCTCTGCTGACCGTACCAGTCGGTGAAGATCGCTCCCTCTCGGCCGATGCGGTCGATGTTGGGCGTCTTGTAGCCCATCATCCCGAGGTTGTACGCCCCGACGTTGAACTGCCCGATGTCGTCGCCCCAGATGACGAGGATGTTCGGCTTCCGCGCGGGCGCCTTCTGCGCCGCCGCGTTGCGGACTGGCGCCGGCTGGCTCGGCACCCGCTGGGTCTGCGCTCCCTGATTCCGAGCGATCGGGTTCGGAGCGATCTGGTTCCGAGCGATCTGGTTCCGAGCGATCTGGTTCCGAGCGATCTGGTTCCGAGCGATCTGGTTCCGAGCGATCTGATTCCGAGCGATCTGATTCCGAGCGATCTGCTCCTGTGCGATCCGGTCCTGTGCGCTCTGGTCCTTCGCGGAAGACTCCATGCTTGCGGCGGCGGTCGCGGGATCGACCACGGCTCCGAGGGCGACTCGTGCCACGAGGACGACGGCGAGCACCGTCGCGGCGGAGGCGGCGAGATACTTGGTGGCGGCACCTCGATCGACGAGGGTTGGGGTGAGTCGAGGCATGCACTGGTCCTTTGGGCAGCGCCTTGCGGGAAGGCGCTGCGGTGATGGGAGGCGGAGGCTCGCTCCGGGGAGCGCGACCTCAAGCGCGTCGCCGACGGGAGCGTGGCCCGCGGCGGCGGGAGCGTATCTGCGATGCGGCGGGGAGGTCGAGGGAGGCGCGGACTCTCCGGAGTGAGCGCTCGATGGGATCGGGAGGAGTCGAGCGGGGGGTTCGCGACGCGGGCGACCGGTCGGAGGTGGTCCCCTCCTGCGCCTCGCGGTGCTCGCCGCCACCTTCCCGCGTCGGGGGCGTCGCCGCGGGGAGGAGTTCCCGAGGAGGAGCTCCCGAACACGCCCGGGCAGGCGCCGGGCATGGGTCCAGCTGTGATCGCCGCCGGTGATCGCCGCCGGGGATCGCTGCCTGTCCACGATCTCTTGTCCACGATCTCTCGCCGGGTGCCGTCCGTGCCTGTCCACGATCACTCCACGATCACTCTGCCTGTCCACCATCTCTCGCCGATCGGGGATCGCTGGCTGTCCACGATCACTTGCGGTACGTGCCTGTCCACGATCACTCTCCGCACTCTCCGTGCCTGTCCACGATCACTCTCCGCACTCTCCGTGCCTGTCCACGATCGACGCTCCGTGCCTGTCCACGATCGACGGGGCAAGGGTCCAGCTGTGATCGCCGCCGGGGATCGCTGCCTGTCCACGATCTCTCGCGGTCTCTGCCGGGGATCGCTGCCTGTCCACAATCTCTCGCCGGGTGCGGTCCGTGCCTGTCCACGATCACCCACGATCACCCCGTACCTGTCCACGATCGACGGGGCAAGGGTCCAGCGGTGATCGCCGCCGGGGATCGCTGCCTGTCCACGATCTCTCGCGGTCTCCGCCGGGGATCGCTGCCTGTCCACAATCTCTCGCCGGGTGCGGTACGTGCCTGTCCACGATCACCCACGATCACCCCGTGCCTGTCCACGATCGACGGGGCAAGGGTCCAGCTGTGATCGCCGCCGGGGATCGCTGCCTGTCCACGATCTCTCGCGGTCTCTGCCGGGGATCGCTGCCTGTCCACGATCTCTCACGGTCTCTGCCGGGGATCGCTGCCTGTCCACGATCTCTCGCCGGGTGCGGTACGTGCCTGTCCACGATCACTCCGTGCCTGTCCACGATCGACGGGGCAAGGGTCCAGCTGTGATCGCCGCCGGGGATCGCTGCCTGTCCACGATCTCTCCGGAGTTCCGCCGGGCCGAGCCATGCTCCGGGTCGTGCTAGTCTTCGGAGTCCCCTGCTGGGATCCAGAGAAGGAGACTCGACCATGACCGCGACCAGCAAGTGCCCCTTCACCGGCGGCTTCGTCCAGGACACCTCCAAGGGTCGCCGCAACCGCGACTGGTGGCCCAACCAGCTCGACCTCTCGCCGCTCAAGCGGAACTCGCCCGCGATCGACCCCATGGACGAGGGCTTCGACTACGCGAAGGCGTTCCGGTCGCTCGACCTCGCGGCGCTCAAGAAGGACCTCGTCGCGGTCATGACGCAGTCGCAGCCATGGTGGCCCGCCGACTACGGGCACTACGGGCCATTCTTCATCCGGATGGCCTGGCACAGCGCCGGCACCTACCGCATCAGCGATGGTCGCGGCGGCGGCGGCGCAGGCATGCAGCGGTTCGCCCCGCTCGACAGCTGGCCGGACAACGCGAACCTCGACAAGGCGCGGCGGCTGCTCTGGCCGATCAAGCAGAAGCATGGGCAGAAGATCTCGTGGGCGGACCTGATGATCCTCGCGGGCAACGTCGCGCTCGAGTCGATGGGCTTCCGGACCTTCGGCTTCGGCGGCGGTCGCGCGGACGCGTGGGAGCCGGACGAGACCTACTGGGGCACCGAGGGCACCTGGCTCGGCGACCAGCGATACCGGGGGCAACGCGAGCTCGAGAACCCGCTCGCCGCGGTGCAGATGGGTCTCATCTACGTGAACCCCGAGGGCCCGAACGGCAATCCCGATCCGCTCGCCTCGGCGCACGACATCCGCGAGACCTTCGCCCGCATGGCGATGAACGACGAGGAGACCGTCGCGCTCATCGCCGGCGGACACACCTTCGGCAAGACCCACGGCGCGGCCGATCCGTCGAAGCACGTCGGCCCGGAGCCCGAAGGCGCGCCGATCGAGCAGATGGGTCTCGGCTGGAGGAGCAGCTTCGGCACCGGTCACGGCGCCGACACGATCACGAGCGGTCTCGAGGGCGCGTGGACCCCGACGCCGACCACCTGGGACACCAGCTACTTCGACACCCTCTTCGGTCACGAGTGGCAGCTGACCAAGAGCCCCGCTGGCGCGCATCAGTGGGTGCCCAAGGGCACGTCGGTCACCGCGCCGGATGCGCACGACGCCTCGAAGCGGCAGACCGTGATCATGCTGACCACGGACCTTGCGCTTCGGATGGATCCCGCCTACGAGCCGATCGCGCGGCGCTTCCACGAGAACCCCGCGGAGTTCGCCGACGCCTTCGCCCGCGCGTGGTTCAAGCTCACCCACCGCGACATGGGTCCGGTGTCGCGCTACCTCGGCGGCGAGGTCCCGAAGGAGCGGCTGATCTGGCAGGACCCGGTCCCCGCGGTCGATCACGACCTCGTCGACGCGAGGGATGCCGCGGCGCTCAAGGCAAAGGTCCTCGCGTCGGGGCTCTCGGTCGGGCAACTCGTCCGCGCCGCGTGGGCGTCCGCGTCCACCTTCCGCGGCACCGACAAGCGGGGCGGCGCGAACGGCGCCCGCCTCCGCCTCGCGCCGCAGAAGGACTGGGCGGCGAACCATCCCGCCGAGCTCGCGAAGGTGCTTCCGGTCCTCGAGGGGATCGCGAAGGAGTTCAACGCCGCGGGCGGACGCCGGAGGATCTCGCTCGCCGACCTCATCGTGCTCGCGGGCTGCGCCGCGGTCGAGAAGGCGGCGAAGGACGCGGGGATCCCGGTCGAGGTGCCGTTCGCGCCAGGTCGGACCGACGCGACCGCCGCGCAGACCGACGCCGCCTCGTTCGCGGTGCTCGAGCCGACCTCGGACGGCTTCCGCAACTACCTCGGAACGGGGCACCTCCGCCGCGCGGAGCAGCTCCTCGTCGACAAGGCGGACCTGCTCACGCTCACGCCGCCCGAGATGACCGTCCTCGTCGGCGGCATGCGGGCGATGGGCGCGACCTTCGACGGCTCGAGCCTCGGCGTCCTCACCAAGACGCCGGGTCGCCTGACCAACGACTTCTTCGTGAACGTCCTCGACATGGGGACGCTCTGGGAGCCGCTCTCCTCGGACGAGCAGGTCTTCACCGGACGCGACCGCGCCTCCGGCGCGATCCGCTGGAACGCGAGCCGCGTGGACCTCGTCTTCGGCTCGAACTCCGAGCTTCGCTCGCTCGCCGAGGTCTACGCGAGCCACGACGCCAAGGAGAAGTTCGTCCGCGACTTCGCCAAGGCGTGGCACAAGGTGATGATGCTCGACCGCTTCGACGTGGCGTGAGATCGAGCCATGAGGCTCGAATCACGGCGATGTGCATCCTGCATCGACGCGCGAGACCATCCCGATGGGCGATGGGTGGTCTCGCGTCGTCCTGGAGCGGGCGGCGTGCCGGCGAGGAACGAGGAATGCTGGTGGGATGCGAGGCGCGACCGCGGCGGCGTTCCTCCACCACGACCGATGAAGATCCTCGATCCCGCTCACCGATCGATCGCGCGCGCACGTCCTCCGGCAGCGTCGACCGGAGATGCGGATGCGCCTCGACGAGGCGGGCGATGTCGGCCAGATCCTTGATCGTCTTGCTCGGGCGTCGTTGCGGCGTGCGCCATGCCTTGATCTTGCCTGCGAGGGTGTCCTCGAGCGCCGCGACCCGAAGCAGGATGCCATGCACGTCAGCCGGCACGGCACGGGCGGGGAACTCGCGATAGAAGCCCTCGGTGCTCAACTGCAGGCTCACCGCGGAGCGTCCCTTGAAGCTCACCGACGAGTCGTGGCGCTCCGCGGAGAAGCCGGTCGACTCGAGCAGCGTCACGGCTCGATCGACCTCCTCGACCGCGACCACGAAGTCGACGTCCCGGGTGACCATGGGCTCGATGGCCCAGTGATTGACTGCGATGCCGCCGATGCAGCACCAGTGCAGTTCGGCGCGTTCAAGGGCGTCGACCATGCGCATGACGTCGTCGGCGCCGCCGGAAGTCTGCCAGTCGTAGAACTGCCGTCCGGTCACGCCTGCAGTCTGTCGGTCGATCGGTCCTAAGGCCCGATCGTCGAGGCGACCTCGTGCATCGATGCGTCTCGGCGCGGGCGGATCCTGCCGGCGCCTCCCGAGTGGGATCGCATGGCGCTCGAGCGACGGACTCCGCGTGCCGTGAGGATTCCCTCGCCGCTAGGATCCCCGCCCCATGCACGACTCTCAGCGGCGCTTCATCGACTTCATGGTGGAGGTGGGGGTCCTCACCTTCGGCGACTTCACCACCAAGAGTGGTCGCAAGACGCCTTACTTCGTGAACACCGGGAAGTACCGCTCCGGCGGGCAGCTCGCGCGACTCGGTCGCGCCTACGCCGACGCGATCGAACGGTCGTTCCCCGAGGGCTTCGACTGCCTCTTCGGCCCTGCGTACAAGGGCATTCCGCTGGTCGTGGCGACTTCGATGGCGTTCGCCGAGCGCGGCCGCGAGGTCGAGTTCTGCTTCAACCGTAAGGAAGCCAAGGACCACGGCGAGGGCGGGCTGCTGGTCGGGCACCCGCTGAAGGACGGCGACCGCGTGCTGATCGTCGAGGACGTCACGACCGCGGGTACCTCGATCCGGGAGACGGTGCCGCTGCTTCGCGCGGCGGCGAAGGTCTCGCTCGCCGGGCTCGTCGTCTCGGTCGATCGCCAGGAGCGGGCGAGCGAGCAGTCGACTCGCACCGCGCTCGCCGAGGTCGGCGCCGAGTTCTCGATGCCGACCGCGGCGATCGTCACGATCGACGAGGTGGTCGAGCATCTCGGCGATCGCCTGACGGACGATGACCGCTCGCGCATCGCGGCGTACCGGGCGAGGTACGGGGTCGCCCGGACCTGACGCGGCGATCGAATCGAGCGGGTCGCCGGAGGATCGTCCGCGCTCGCGCCGTCGTCGCCCGAGGCGACTTGCGAGGCGCCCGCGACCGGCCGAGGTTTAGCCGACGAACTTCGCGAACGGGTTGAACCGGAAGCGATTGTTGGGGTCGATCTTCTTCTTCTGAGCCTCGACGGCGCGGGCCATCTTGACCGATCCGAAGATCTCCGCGGCAACTGCGGATCGGTCGACGTCGTCCGGCTGCGAGTGCGTGCCGCTGAAGTCGACGCCGAGCCCCGGGACCGCGCGAGCCTTGTCGACGACCCGGTTGGTGAGGTCGACGATCGCCTGTCGCTCGGCGGGCGACTTGTCGCCGGCGTCGAAGAGCGTGATGAGGTCGACGAAGAAGGCGTGACCGCAGTTGCCGCTGGGGATCCGAGGTCCCCTCTGGGTCTCGCCGCCGAGGGTCCGGATCTCGACGATCGACATCTCGGCCTCGTCGAGCGGCGCCTCGCCGACCACGACGTCGCCCACGAAGTCGAGCACGGCGTCACTGGGCATCCCGGTCGTTCCGACGCAGTGTTGGCTGGTCGCCAGCGGTTTGCCCTTCTGCTCGGCGATCACCGGCCAGAGCGCCGCTGCAGCCTCGTACCACGACGCCCAGTGCGCTCGTGCCAGCGTCGGCAACTTCAGTTCCGCGGCCAGCGTCTCGAGCGGCTCGACAAACTCGGCAGTGCTTCCCTTGAAGGTGTCGTAGAAGACCGTCGTGGCGACGATCGCCTTGGTGCCGGTCACGACGACCTCGAGCGAGACCGAGTCGTTCGGCATCACCCGGTCCTTCATGAACTGCATCGCCTTCCTGGAGAACTCGACCGCCTGGGCACGCGTCTCGAATCCGAAGACAAGCTGCTCGGCGCCCTGGATGACGCTCGCATCGGCCATGCGGAAGGTGATGTCGACGGCGATGGCGAGGGCACTGCCCGCGCCGAGCATCGCCGTGAACAACTCGTCCTTCGGCGTCAGCACGCGGATCTCGCCGTCGGCGGTCACCACGGTCATCCTTGCCGCCCGCTGCCCGAGCAGTCCGAGCCGTCGGGAGAAGTAGCTGCTCAGCCCGCCGTTGACGGCGTAGCCGACCACCCCGACTCCCGGACCGGTGCCGACCGGCAGGGCGCCGCCGTGGGTCTTGACGGCCTCGACGAGTTCACGGAAGACCACGCCCGAACCCACCGTGACCAGGGTCTCGCCGTCGGTCGGCTCGAACTCGATCGACTTGAGGCGGTCGAGGTCGAGGATCACCGCGTCGCGGCTCGCGACCAGCGCCGCTCCCGACGACTCGTGCCCGCCGCAGACGCACGCGATCGGGGTGGTCGCCGGAAGCGACTTCACGATGGCGGCGATCTCCTCGGCGGAGCGTGGACGCTCGATCCGCGTGGCGAGGCTGGTGACGGTGCCCGTCGTGCCATCGGCCTTCGGGAGGACCTTGTTCGCGCTCACGCTCCACGCTCGTTGTGCGAACCAAGCGTCGTTCGATCCCATCGTGACCTCCGGCGGCGTGGCCGCCTGCGTCGAGGATGGTCCGGCGATCGCGCCTCCGACGACGAGACCGACACCGCTTGCCGCCGCGCTCTTGATGGCGGTTCGCCGCGAGATCCGAGTCTCCGGGTCCTGCAACATGCTGAAGCTCCTCCCGTCGATCGGCGTCAGAGGAAACGGCACGGTTCGTCATGGTGGCTGTCCAGCCACCCGACCGACGCTCCTCCCGTCGATCGGCGTCAGAGGAAGCGGCCGCGAGTGCTTCGGAGACGCTCTCCGAACCGGTCGAGCAAGCCGCCGGCGGATTGATGGTAGTCGAAGGATCGAGGAGATGCCTCGAGCCTTGAGCCGCTCCCGTACTCCGGAGGGAGCAGTCTTGGGAGCAGTCTTGGGCAGGCAGCGATGGGGAGTCTTGGGGAGTCTTGGACAGGCAGGGAGGGAGTCTTGGACAGGCAGCGATCGGGGGCAGGGTGGCGGGATGACGGGCGCGGCAGTCTCGGGCAGTCTCGGACAGGCATCGTTCGGGGGGGCGGTCTGGGCAGTCTCGGACAGGCATCGTTCGGGGGGG